>JBIOVV010000009.1:0-4265 GCA_044867925.1 Solirubrobacterales bacterium
GCGCTCGCCTCGATCACCGACGGCGGCGTTGCCCCCGCCGCCCGCGACGACGCCCAGGGCCGTTTCCGCAAGGGCGACGCCGTCGGCTTCGCCGAAGGCGAGATCGTCGCCTGGGGGGGCGCCGGGACCACCTTTGCGGCGACCGTGGAGAAACTCGCCGAGGGCGCCGAGATCGTCACTGTGATCGGCGGAGAGGGGGCGCCGATCTCACTCGACGAGCTTGACCCCCATGTCCCGGAGGGTGTCGAGATCGAGGCTCACGAGGGCGGCCAGCCGAGCTGGTGGTGGCTGCTCGCGGCCCAGTAGTGCGGGCCTTCGCGAGCAAGTCGGCGCTCACCGAAGCGCAACTGCGCGGCGCCCCGGTCCACTGGCCGCGACCGAGTGCGCTGGACGTATCGCTGCAGTCGCTGGTGGGCGTCGGGCCGAAGCTCGCCGAGACCGCCGCGGACGCCGGCATCGTCACCGTCGGGGATCTCTTGCTGCGGTTCCCTCATCGGCACCGCGATCGCACGATCGTGCCCATCGCAAGCTTGGAGCAGAAAACCCAGGCGACGATCCTCGTTGAGGTGCTCGGCAACGCCGGGCGGCCCTTCCGGCGCCGCGGCCTCAGCATCCTCAGCGTCAAGGTCGGCGACGAAAGCGGCAGCGTGCGCGCGACCTGGTTCAACCAGCCATGGCTGGCGCAGAAGCTGACCGAAGGGACGCGGATGCTGCTCACGGGGTCGGCTGACAAACGAGGTTTCAGGGTGTCCGAATACGAGTTCATTGGTGGTGGCCCGCGGGTCCTGTCGCAGGAGAAGGGGGGCACTGCGGGCAGTCCACGGGCTGTCCTCGGCCCCCCTGCTCCTACGCCACCCGCGGGAGAGGCCTCGTTGGTCCCTGTTCACCCCGGGACCGAAGGGTTGAAGCCGCAGCGCCTGCGAATGTGGATGGAGCAAGCGATGCGATCCGTGGGGAATGTGCTGGAGCCCCTGCCCGCACGAATCCGCGTGCGCCACGGGTTGAGCGGAGCCGCCGATGCGATCAGGGCCGTGCACTTCCCCGAGACAAGCGAGGCAGTCGAGGCCGCCCGCGAGCGGTTGCGCTTCGAAGAGCTGTTCCTCTACCAGGCGATTCTGACCACGCGCAAGCGGGCGCACCGGGTGGCGCGGCCGGCGCCGCGGCTCGGCAAGCCCGGGGAGGCCGTCGGGCGCTGGATCGATTCGCTGCCGTTCGAGCCGACGCGAGACCAGCTCAAAGCATTCGACGAGATCGATGCGGACCTCGACTCCGGGGAGCCGATGCAGCGGCTGCTGATGGGAGAGGTCGGCTCGGGCAAGACCGTGGTGGCGCTCTACTCGATGCTGCGGGCCCTGGAAGCCGGCTTCCAGGCGGTGCTGATGGCGCCGACGGAGACCCTGGCCGAGCAGCACGCGGTGACGCTGGGAAGGCTGCTCGCCGAGGAGGCGACGCCCTTCGCGCTGGTCACCGGGGCGACCCCGGCGGCGCGTCGCCGGGAGGCCCTGGAGCGACTGGCGACCGGGGAGCTCGGCCTCCTCGTCGGCACCCACGCGCTGATCGAGCCCGACGTGCGCTTTGCCCGCCTCGGCCTCTCCGTGGTCGACGAGCAGCATCGCTTCGGCGTCCGCCAGCGCAAGGCGCTCGACGCGAAGGGCGTCGAAGGGCTGGCGCCGCACGTCCTGCACATGACCGCGACGCCGATCCCGCGCACGCTCTCGCTGACCGCCTACGGAGATCTCGATACCACGGCGCTGCACGAGCTTCCCTCCGGCCGCAAGCCGGTGGCGACGCGGATCGTCGAGGAGGGCGACCGGGCCGGCGCCTACGAGTTCGTTCGTGGGCAGCTGCACGCGGGCCGCCAGGCCTACGTGGTCTGTCCGCTGGTCGAGGAGTCGGAGAAAATGCAGGGCCGCGCCGCCGAGGTCGAGGCCGAGCGCCTTGCCGCCGGCGAGCTGCGCGACTACTCGGTCGGCGTCATCCACGGCCAGATGCGCTCGGCTGACAAGGCGGCGGCGATGGAGGCGTTCGCCGCCGGGAAGATCGACGTGCTGGTCGCCACCACCGTGATCGAGGTCGGCATCGACGTCGCCAACGCGACCGTGATGGTGATCGAGGGGGCGGAGCGCTACGGCGTCTCGCAGCTGCACCAGCTGCGGGGCCGCGTCGGCCGCGGCGAGCACGAGTCCTGCTGCCTGCTCTTCCCCGAAGGCGCGGGAGGCATGGCGCGGCGACGATTGCGGGCGGTCGAGCGCGAGAGCGACGGCTTCCGCCTCGCCGAGGTCGACCTCGCCCTGCGCGGCGAGGGCGAGGTGCTGGGGACGCGCCAGCACGGCCTGCCGCGCTTCGCCGTCGCCGAGCTGCCCGACGACGCGCCGGCCCTGGAGGCGGCCCGCGAGGAGGTGCTCGCCCTGCTGCGCGAGCACGGCTCGCTCGAGGCCCCCGAGCTCGGCCCTCTGCTCGAGGCCGCCCGCCGCCGTTTCGGCGCCGGCGCCGCCGACCCGATACCGCTCTAGCCAGGCGCGACTGGTTTTCCGACGAGAAGTCCAGTCGCGCCATACATTTGAGGCGATGAGGGTGATCGCGGGAGAGCTCGGAGGCCGGCAGCTGGTCGCCCCCCGCGGCTGGAAGGTGCGGCCGACCTCCGACCGCGCCCGCGAGGCGATCTTCTCGGTGCTCGGCAACCGGGTTGAAGAGGCCCGCGTGCTCGACCTCTACTGCGGCACCGGCGCCCTGGCGATCGAGGCGCTCTCCCGCGGCGCCGCCCGCGCCACCCTGGTCGACCGCGACACGCGCGCCGCGCTCGGCAACGTGGAGCGGCTTGGCCTCACCGAACGGGTCGAGCTCGTCCGCGCCGACGTCTTGCGCTGGTTGGCCAGCCGCGAAGACGGGAAAGAGGAGCCCATCTTCGATCTCGTCTTCATCGATGCCCCTTATAGACTCGCCGACCGCGTGGGGCAGGAACTCGATACCCAGCTGCCCGGCCTCCTTGCGGAGGGCGGACGGGCGATCGTCGAGAGCGGCGCGCGCCGCCCGTTGCCCGTCGACTCGCTGCCGCGCCTGCGCCAACGCCGTTACGGTGCCGCCGACGTCTCGATCTACGGGAGCGCCGGCTGATGGCCGAGCGGCGCGACGGCACGGTCGTTTGCCCTGGCAGCTATGACCCGGTCACCAATGGCCACATCGACATCATCACGCGCAGCTCCGAGGTCTTCGAGCGCGTCGTCGTCGGCATCGTCAACAACCCGATGCGCAAGGACAAGACGCTCTTCACCGCCGAGGAGCGCCAGGGCTTGATCGAAGAAGCGACGGCCGGCCTCGGCAACGTCGAGGCGAGGATCTTCTCCAACCTGCTGGTCGAGTTCGCGCGAGAATCGGGAGCACGGGCGATCGTCAAGGGCCTGCGGGCGATCTCCGACTTCGAGTACGAGTTCGAGATGGCGCAGCTCAACCGCAAGCTCGACCCCGGGATCGAGAGCATCTACATGATCGCCTCGCCGCAGTACAGCTTCCTTTCCTCAACCGGAGTCAAGGAAATGGCCACCTTCGGCGGCGACGTCTCCGACCTGGTTCCGGGCCCGGTTTCGGCCGCGATGACGCAACGCCTGGGCGACAGGTAGGCTTTTCCCCGCGGCGCAGAGTGGGCGAGAGCTTGCAAAAAGCCGAGGAAATAACCGCTTCTTCACCGAAGATGCCTCTGACACGTAGGCTTACGACCTTCTGATGGACGTTCTCGTTCTAATAGACAAGCTCGACGATGTCGTGCACAACGCCCGGCCGGTGCCTCTGACCGACCAGGTTCGTGTCGACCGCGAGGAGATCTACGACCTGCTCGACCAGATGCGGGCGACGATCCCCGAGGAGATCAAGCAGGCGCGCTGGATCGTCAAGGAGCGCCAGGAGATGCTGGCCGAGGCCAAGCGCGAGGCGGAGCGGATCGTGCGCGAGGCGCGCGAGCAGCAGGCCCGCCTGATCTCCGACGAGGAGGTCACCAAGCAGGCCGAGCGGGCCGCCGATGAGATCGTCGAGGACGCGCGGGCGCGCGAGCGGGAGATCCGGCTCGGCGCCGAGGACTACGCCGACGAGATCCTCAACACGCTCGAGGTCAATCTTCAGAAGTTCCTTGCTGCTGTGCAGCGGGGGCGGGATCGACTGGCTGGTCGGGATGAAGAGCAGCAGCCGGTTCCCGATCTAGACGAGCAGGAGTAGGTGTGGCGGGGAGGGTGACCCTCTCCTCAAAACGCGCTTCGCGCTTGAGTGTTTTGAGG
>JBIOVV010000010.1:0-3732 GCA_044867925.1 Solirubrobacterales bacterium
GGAGCGAGCCAGGCGCTCGTCCACCGCTGGCGCGCCGAATCGGACGCGATCGCGATCGGCATTGGCACCGTGCTTGCTGACGACCCACTGCTCACGGCCCGTATCCCCGATGCCCGCCAACCGGTGCGCATCGTCTTCGACCGGCGAGGGCGACTGCCGCTCGATTCGCGGCTGCTGAGCACGCTCGAAGAGGCGCCGGTGCTTGTCGTGATCGGACCCGATGCGAACGCCGAGCCGCTGCGCGAGGCCGGCGCCGAGGTCTTCGTCATCGAGGGCATCTCCGCCGCGCTTGCCGAGCTCGGTCGCCGCGGCATCACCAGCCTCTTCCTCGAGGGCGGCCGCACGCTCGCCGCCGCTTTCGCCGAGGCCGGCGAGATCGATGAGGCGCGCGTATTCGTTGCCCCGGTCCTGCTTGCCGGCTCGGTGCGCGTCGAGTCGGTCGATCCCAGCGCCGCGGACACCCTGATCGAGACCCGTTTCCGGGAGTGGTGATGTTCACCGGCCTGATCGAAGACCTCGGCACGATTGAGTCGCTCGAGAGCGGCGAGGAGGGCGCCCGCATCCGCCTCGCTACCCGCTTCGCGAGTGAGATAGGCGAAGGCGACTCGGTCGCGGTCAACGGCGTCTGCTTGACCGCGGCCGACGTCGACGGCGGTGGCTTCCTCACCGAGGCGATGAACCAGACCCTCAGGGTCACCGCCCTTGGCGCTCTCGGCGCGGGCGATCGGGTCAACCTCGAGCTGGCGATGAAGGCCGGCGATCGGTTCGGCGGGCACATCGTCCAGGGCCACGCCGACGGGGTCGGCACGGTGGTCTCGGTCGAGGAGGACGGCTTCGCCCTGCGGCTTCGCGTCGGCCTCGGACCGGACCTGATCCGCTACGTGGTCGAGAAGGGCTCGATCGCCCTCGACGGGGTCAGCCTCACCGTTGCCGCACTCGGCGAGGACTGGGCCGAGGTCTCGCTGATCCCGGAGACGTTGGAGCGGACGACCCTGGGCGGGGCATCCGTGGGAGACAAACTGAACGTCGAGTGTGACGTGGTGGCGAAGTACGTCGAGCGATTGATGAAACCATTCGTCGGAGAGGGGCAGGCTTGAGCCAGATGACCGAGACGCAGCGGACAGAGGAGACGGGCAGGCAGGCGGGCGAGAGCCCGTTCTCGACGATCGAGGAAGGGATCGAGGAGATCCGCGCCGGTCGCATGGTCGTCGTCTGCGACGGCGAGGACCGCGAGAACGAGGGCGACCTGGTGATGGCGGCCCAGTTCGCCACGCCCGAGGCGGTCAACTTCATGGCCAAGGAGGCGCGCGGCCTGATCTGCCTGGCGCTGACGGCGGAGCGCTGCGAGAAGCTCGGGCTGAAGCTGATGGCGGCGAAGAACGAGGCGCCGCTGCAGACCGCCTTCACGGTCACGATCGAGGCCGCGGGCGGGGTCAGCACCGGGATCTCCGCCCACGACCGCGCCCACACGATCCAGGTCGCGATCGACCCCGGCTCCGGACCCGGCGAGATCGTCGTGCCCGGCCACATGTTTCCGCTGCGGGCCAAGGAGGGCGGCGTGCTCGAGCGCACTGGCCACACCGAGGCCAGCGTCGACCTCGCCCGCCTCGCCGGCCTCACTCCGGCCGGTGTCATCTGCGAGGTGATGAACGACGACGGCACGATGGCCCGCGTCCCCGACCTGATCCCCTACTGCGAGCGCCACGGCTTGAAGATGATCACCGTCGCCGACCTGATCGCCTACCGCCGCCGCACGGAGGAGAAGCTGGTCGAGCGCGTTGTCTCCACCGCGCTGCCGACCGAGTTCGGCGACTTCACCGCGGTCGGCTACCGCTCGCTGGTCGACGACAAGCATCACGTGGCGATGGTCAAGGGCGACGTCGACGGGGTCGAGGACGTGCTGGTCCGGGTGCACAGCGAGTGCCTCACCGGCGACGTCTTCCACAGCATGCGCTGCGACTGCGGCGAGCAGCTGGTCGCGGCGCTGACCCAGATCGAGCATGAGGGCCGCGGCGTCCTCCTCTACCTCTCCCAGGAGGGGCGCGGCATCGGCCTGCTCAACAAGCTCAAGGCATACAAGCTGCAGGAGGAGGGGGCCGACACGGTCGAGGCCAACCTCAAGCTCGGCCTGCCCGCCGACCTGCGCGACTACGGGATCGGCGCCCAGATCCTCGGCGACCTCGGCCTGACCAGCATCCGCATCCTCACCAACAACCCGAAGAAGATCGTCGGGCTCGAGGGCTACGGCCTCTCGGTGAGCGAGCAGGTGCCGATCGAATCCTCGCCCAACGCACACAACGAGGCCTACCTGCGGGCCAAGCGCGACAAGATGGGCCACTCGCTCCATCATCAGGGCCTCGCCTTCGACGAGGAGATGATCCGCGACGAGGACGAACGCGACGCCGCCGGCGAGAGCGGGACGGGCGGTGGCTGAGTCGGGCGCCTTCCTCGAGGCGTTCAACGAGGGTGAGAAGGAGAACCTCGCGGGGCGCGAGTTCGCCGTCTGCGTCGGCCGCTTCTACGAGGACCTCGCCGAACGGCTGCTGGCGGGTGCGCGCGAAGGCTTTGAGATGGCCGGCGTGCCGGCCGCATCGGTCAGCGAGGTCTCGGTGCCGGGGGCCTACGAGCTGCCCTTTGCCGCCAAGCTGCACGCGACCAGCGGCCGCTACTCCGGCATCGCCTGCCTCGGCGTCGTCATCCGCGGCGAGACCGACCACTACGACTTCGTCTGCGCCGAGGCCGCCCGCGGCATCCAGGACGTGCAGCTGGAGACCGGTGTGCCCTGCGCCTTCGGCGTGATCACCTGCGACACGATGGAGCAGGCCCTGGCCCGCGCAGGCGGCGGCAAGCGCGACCAGGGCCGTAACGCCGCCCTCACCGTCGCCCGCATGGCCCTGCTCAAACAGGCGGTCAACCCGTACAACTGGGGGGTCCGCGACTCCTAGTCGCGACCTTGTACCATCCCCGACCCGATGGCCAAGGTATGCCACAGCTGCGGCAAGGGACCGGCGTTCGGCCAGTCCCGCAGCCACTCGATGGTCGCGACCAAGCGTCGCTTCGACCCGAACCTGCAGAAGGTGCGGATCGTCGAGGAGGGTCGCAAGCTGCGCACCTACGTCTGCACTAGGTGCCTCAAGGCCAACAAGGTCACCAAGGCCGCCTAGCGGCCGCCTGACGCTGCGCCAGAGCGCACCCGACTCCTCGCGAATAGCGCTGCTATTCGCTCGTCGCCGTCCGCACTCTGGCTTGGTCAGTCGGCCGCTAGGGCAGTCAGTCGGCTGTACCGAGTCAGTCGGCTGAGGCGACGACCGGGTGCTCGCCTGTGGGCCGCGGGTCGCCCTCGGCGGGCTCCACATGCAGCCGGGGCAGGATGCGGTCGAGCCATTCGGGGAGCCACCAGGCGCTCTTGCCGAAGAGCTGCATCAGGGCCGGGACGAGGACCGAGCGGATGATCACGGCGTCGATGAAGACGGCGGAGGCGAGGCCGAGGCCGAAGAGTTTGATGATCCGGTCTTCGCCGATCATGAAGGAGAGGAAGACGGTGATCATGATCGCCGCCGCGGCAGTGATCACGCGACCCGTGAGAGCGAGCCCGCGGGTGACGGCGAGGGTTGCATCGTGGCTGTTCTCCCACTCCTCGTGGATCCGCGACATCAGGAAGACCTCGTAGTCCATCGAGAGTCCGAAGACGATCGCGAAGAGGAAGATCGGGAAGAAGGAGATGATCGGGCC
>JBIOVV010000011.1:0-32599 GCA_044867925.1 Solirubrobacterales bacterium
TGCCGATCACGGCGAGCAGGTAGAAGCCGATCACTGCCAAGGCGCCGCCGAACAGGGTTTGGTCGTCCTCGATCAGGTAGATGCCGGGACCGACGACGATGATCGCGCAGATGATCGTTGCCGCTCCGCCGTAGAGGGGAAAGCGCAGCAGTGCCGGGTTTTCGCGCAGCAGTCCCCAGCTCTTCTTGGTCAGCTGCCAACCGCGTTTGATCCTGCTCATCGCTGCTCTCCCTCCAGGGACCGCTGGATTATCGGCATCTGCATCACGCCTCTTCCCTCGAAGTACTCCCACTCCTCCTCGCCCAGCGGCGTCGCCGGGGCGTCGGCGTAGATCCACTCGCGCATGATCCGGTGCCAGTTGCGCTTCGCCCCCAGCTGGCCGAGCACGGCGACGACGCCGATTTCCATCCGCCGTCCCATCAGCTCGTCGGCCGGCATCGCCTCGCGCCGCATCAGGTCGAAGTACTCCGAGCGCGGGTCGTTGGTCGACTCGATGATCTTCATCACCCGTTTGGCGCTGATCTCGATCTCGCGGTCTTCGATGTACCAGCCGCCGACCGCGCTCATGTGCTCCAGCAGCCGCTCGGCGTCGAGCTTGGAGGGGTTCTTGATGAAGCCGAGGTCGTGCAGCGCGGTGCGGAAGGCCTCGGGGTCGTCGCGCCAGGCAGCGTCCAGGGCCCGCTGCTCGAGCACGATCTGCTCGTGGTCGAGCTTCTTGGTCATGCCGAAGTCGAGGAAGGCGACGCGGCCGTCGGCGAGCAGGATGTAGTTGCCGGGGTGAGGGTCGGCGTTGAAGTGCTGCAGGTGGTAGATCGAGCCGAAGCTGCCGCGGAAGACGATCTCGCCGAAGCGGCTGCGCTCCTCGTGCGGCAGCGCCTTGACCTGCTCGAAGCCGAGCCCTTCGACCAGCTCGGTGACGAGCACGCGGCGGCGCGAGAGCCGCGTGATCACTTCCGGCACGTAGATGAAGGGATGGTCGCGGTAGGCGCGGGAGAAGGTGCGCTGGTTCTGTGCCTCGTACTCGTAGTCGAGCTCCTCCATCACCCGTTCGCGCAGCTCTTTGGCGATCGCCTTGGCGTCGAGGCCGGGGGCGAGGGCGCGGGCGAGCCGCACGACCGTGCCGGCGTTGCGCAGGTCGGCGTCGAGGGCCTCGGCGATGCCCGGGTACTGGATCTTCACCGCCACGGCTCTGCCGTCGAGCAGCTCGGCGCGGTGGACCTGGCCGATCGAGGCGGCGGCGAAGGCCTCCTGCTCGAACTCGGCGAAGAGCTCGGAGAGCGGTTCGCCGTCGTACTCCTCCTCGAGCACCTTCTCGACCTTCTCCCAGGGCATCGCCGGCGCGTCGGTGCGCAGCTTGGCAAGCTGCTCCTGGTAGATCTCGCGGTACTCGTCGGGGATGAACTCGGTGTCGATGAAGGAGGCGAACTGGCCGAGCTTCATCGCCGCGCCCTTCATCTGGCCGAGCGCGCCGACCATCTTCATCGCCGTCTCGAGGTGGCGCTGCTCGAGCCGCTCCTTGCTCGATTCCTCCGAACGGCCGACGTTGGCCGCCTTCGTGCCCGCGTAGCGGGCGCCCTGCACGCCGACGATCGAGCCCAGCTTGGCCGAACGGCGCACGCGGCCCTTGGGGATCTTGGAGCCCTCGCTCACACCCGCAAGGTTGCCACAGGTTCCGAATTCGCCTCTTTCTCTATCCTCTCCCGTCCGAATGGCCAAAGGACGCGAAACCCTCAAGGCAGCCCCGCGCGGCGATTTCGGCTCCCGCACCTCCCGCCGGCTGCGGCGCGAGGGGCTGGTGCCGGGCGTCGTCTACAGCGGCGGCTCCGACGCGCGCCCCTTCCAGGTCGCCGAACGCGACGTCCGCAACGTGCTCGGCGAAGGCGCCGCGCTCTTCGACCTCGAGATCGAGGGCGGCAAATCCGTCCCGGTCGTGGTCAAGGAGCAGCAGCTGCACCCGGTTCGCGGCAGCCTCCAGCACATCGACCTGCAGGAGGTGCGGCTCGACGAGGCGATCCAGGCCGAGGTCACGATCGAGCTCGAGGGGACCGATACCGCCCCCGGCGTCAAGGGCGGCGGCGTGCTCGAGCACGTCACCCGCGAGGTCACCGTGGAAGCGCTGCCGACCGAGATCCCCGATCAGCTGATCGCCGACGTCTCGGCGATGGAGATCAACGACACCCTGCAGCTCTCGGCCCTGGTCGTACCCGAGGGCGTGACCCTGGTCGCCGACGATCTCGACGAGGTGACGATCGCGACGCTCTCGCCGCCGCGCGTCGAGGAAGAGCCCGAGCCCGCCGTCGAGGAGGAGACAGAGCTGATCGGCGAGGAGGGCGAGGCAGGTGCCGCCGACGAGGGTGGCGATTCCGAGGGCGACTCGGGCGACTCCGGCGGGGAGTAAGCCCTGTCGATCTTCCGCCGCCGCCGGGCCGAGCGCGGCGAGGGCGAGCAGTCCGGCGAGCGCATCCTGATCGTCGGTCTCGGCAACCCCGGCGAGCGCTACGCGGCGACCCGGCACAACGTCGGCTTCGAGGTTGCCGCCGAGCTCTCGCGGCGCTGGGACCTGCCGAAGGCGAAGTCGAAGTTCGGCGGCCTGCTGACCGAAGGGCGAACCCGGCCCGGCGGGCCGCGGGTGGCGATCCTGCTGCCGCAAACCCAGATGAACGTCTCCGGCGACTCGGCGGGACCGGCACGCGGCTCGCTGAAGGTGCCACTCGACCGCGTGGTCGTCCTCCACGACGAGATCGACCTGCCCTTCGGCGAGGTCCGTGTCCGCCTCGGCGGCGGGCTGGCCGGCCACAACGGCCTCAAGAGCCTCAAGCGCGGCTTCGGCGATCCCGAGTTCTGGCGGGTGAGGGTGGGAGTCGGGCGGCCCGACTCGACCGATCCGGAGATCGTCGCCGCCTATGTGCTCGGGCGCTTCCGCGAGCCACGCGACGAGGTGGCGGCGCTGGTCGAGCGGGCGGCGGCCGAGACCGAGGCCCTGGTCGCGCAGCTGGATGAATAGATTGCCGCCGGTGAGCGAGGCAAGCGCGGTAACGAGCTACGAGGTCGACGCGCAGGGCGTGGCGGTGCTGCGGCTGCAGCGGCCCAAGTCGCGCAACGCGATCAACCTGCAGATGTTGGGCGAGCTGCTCGAGCACCTGGCGGCCGCGCGCGGCGACGAGGCGGCACGGGTGCTGGTCTTCAGCTCCGCCGACCACATGGGCTTCTCGGCCGGCGCCGACGTCAAGGAGGAGCTCGACGAGGAGGGCAAGGTCCGCCGCATGCAGCTCTTCGCCGACGTCTACGACCAGATCGTCGCCTTTCCCAAGCCGACGATCGCAACCTGCCACGGCGACGTCGTCGGCGGCGGCGCCGAGATCGCGGTCGCCTGCGACATGCGGGTCGGCGGCTCCAACCTGCGCATGCGCTTCCCCGGCGCCGCCCTCGGCGTGCCGGTCGGGCCGGCTCGCCTGGTGACTCTCTGCGGGCTGGCGACGGCCAAGTACCTGCTGCTCTCCTCGCGCACGGTCGGCGCCGACGAGGCCCTGCGCCTCGGCTTGGTCAACCGCGTCGCCCCCGCTGCTTCGACCGAGGAGGCCGCCCTGGTGCTCGCCGCCGAGGTGGCGGCGCACCCGCCGGAGGCGGTCGCCGGCCTCAAGCGCATGCTGCACGAGTGGGACGACGTCGTCGGCCGCTCCGCGGCTGAGGGCGTGGGCCAAGTTGAGTGGCAGCGCTCCGGCCCGGGCCTGCCCTACCGCACCTGAGCCGCCGCCTCGCCGATCCCGATCGCCATCGCCATGATCGAGATCTGGGGGTTGACGCCTGGGCAGCTCGGCAGGACCGAGCCGTCGGCGACCCAGACGCCCTCGACGCCGCGCAGGCGGCCCTCGGGGTCGACCGGATGGCGCCCCGGGTCCGAGCCGGCCGCGGCGGTGCCGGAGGGATGGAAGCCGGCGAGGCGGAGGCGGCGGACGTCGAGCCGCTGCATCGCCGTCTCCAGCTCCGTCTCGGAGCGAACCGCGGGAGCGCCGCCGCCGAGCTCGATCTCGCCGGCGCCGGCGGCGAGCATCACTCTGGCCATTGCCTCGATCGCGATCGAGAGGCGGCGTTCGTCCGCCTTGGCGAGCCGATAGGAGACGATCGGCGCGCGGCCGCCGAAGACCCGGCCCGAGGGCTCGTCGGCGATCATCGCCCCCAGGGTCGCCGTATTGGCGGCGCGGTCGAGTCGCTGCATCAGGTGGGTGCCGTAGCCGGGCGCCGAGACGGCGCCCATCCCCAGCGGGGTGGACGTCGCCTCGATCAAGACCCCGTCGCTCTCGTGCAGCTCCTCGATGCCGACGCTCTGCATCACACCGCGCCAGGGGATCACCTCGTCCTCGAAGCTCGCCGTGATCCCGGTTGCGGGGTGGATCGAGAGATTGCGGCCGAGGCGCGGATGGCGGCCGAGGCCGCTGCGGCGCAGCAGTGGCGGCGTCGGCACCGCGCCCGCGGCGACGATGACCAGTGGCGCCGAGATCCGCACCTCGCTGCCGTCGGGCCGGCGGCCGACGACCCCGGTGGCGCGGCCGTCCTCGTGCAGCAGGCGCTTGACGCGCACTCCCGAGACGATCCTGGCCCCCGCCTCACACGCTTGCGGCAGGGCGTTGAGGTGGACGCCGCCCTTGGCGTTGTTGGGGCAGCCGATCGCGCACTGGCAGGCGCCGCGACAGTCGGTGGCATTGCGGCGCAGCGGGGCGCTCTCCCAGTCGAGCGCGGCAGCGCCCTCGAGCGCCAGTTCGCCATTGCGTCCCAGCACGTCCATCGAGGCCGAAGCGACGCCGATCGTCGCTTCGGCGTCGGCGACGCGCGGGCCGAGCAGCTCCGGATCGGCGTGTGCGAAACCGTGCCCCGCGTGCCATGAGGCGACGACGGCCGGCGGCGGCGCGAAGCAGGTGCCCGAGTTGATCACGGTGGTGCCGCCGACCGCGCGGCCGAGCGGCAGGGCGATCGGCGGGTTGCCGAGCGCCATCGTGGTGCCGCCGTCGCGGTAGATGCCGGCAAAGCGGTCGAGGGGGTGGGAGCTGC
Organism: Solirubrobacterales bacterium; assembly: GCA_044867925.1. Taxonomy (GTDB): domain Bacteria; phylum Actinomycetota; class Thermoleophilia; order Solirubrobacterales; family 70-9; genus VRUE01. The sequence continues at coordinate 5,047 of JBIOVV010000011.1, forward strand.
GGATTCGCTCGACTCCCCAGCGCTCGCCCTCCTCGAGGATCACCGTGTCGAGCCCGGCCCGGGCCAGAGCGCGGGCCGCGAAGGCGCCGCCGGCACCGGACCCGACCACGATCGCCTCGCAGCTCGCGGTCGCCGGCCACTCCGTCGCCGGCGTCAGGTTCATCGCTGGATCGGGTCGGGACGGCTCCTGACGCGAGCCGACCGCGGCGATTTCCGCCGCGTAGGCGTCGGTGCCGTGGGCGAGCAGGACGATCGACTTGAAGGTGTCGAGCGCCGGCGCGCCGCCGAGGCGGCCGATCTGCCGGACCAGCTGCTGTCGCTGCCGCGGCGAGGCAGCGCCCAGCGTGCGGCCCGTGCGGGCGAGCGCAAAGGCCTCGAGCCCGACCAGGGCCGCACCCAAGCCGACCCGCGAAGCTAGGGGCATGCGGGACACCATCCGACGGGCGACGCCGGCGACCCGCTCGGGGTCCGGCCCCCCTGCCTCAGGCGGCAAGAGCGCAGCCGTCACGTCTCCCAGCGCCGACATGCGGCAGATACTAGGGCGACGCCCTGGACTTTGGCTGCCTAGCCAAACCGGCTTCGTAGAATCGGGTTGTCGCCCGGACCGGTGTGCCCGGGCGTTTCGCCTGCCATGTCCCTGCGCCCCCTGATCGAGATCGCCGCCGAGAACGAGCGCGTCCACGCGCTCACCGGCCGTGTGCGCGATGCCGCCGCCGGGGGCGAGACGGTCGAGGTGCCGGCCTCATCGATGCTGCGGCCGCTGTTGCTGGCGGCGCTGCTCGAGGACGAGCGCGGGCTCGCCGGCCGCCCGGCGCTGCTGGTCAGTCCCGACGACCGCTCGGCCCGCGATCTCGCCGCCGACCTGCGCGCCTATCTGACCCCGCGCCGGGTGCGCCTCTATCCCTCCCGGGGCACCGGCTTCGCCTCCCACGTGACGCCGCCGCCACACCTGGTCGGCCTGCGCATCGACGCGCTCGACGCGCTCGGCCGCGAAGCGGATGCGGTCGTCGTCGCCAGCGCCACGGCGCTGGCCGAGGCCGTTCCGGACGCGTCGCTGCGCCCGGCGGGCTTCGCGATCGCCGCCGCTGCGGAGATCGATCTCGCCGGCGTCGCCCGCGAGCTCTCCGGCGCCGGCTACGAACGCGTGGAGCAGGTCGAGGAGCGCGGCCAGTTCGCCGTGCGCGGCGGCATCCTCGACGTCTTCGGCGCCACCGAGGAGCGCGCCGTGCGGATCGAGCTCTTCGGCGACGAGGTCGAGTCGATGCGCTGGTTCTCGACCTTCACCCAGCGCTCGCTGGGGGAGGCCGGGCGGGTCGAGCTGGCGCCGGCGGCGGAGCTCGACGCCGAGCACCGCGAACTCGCCGAGCTCGCCGCGATGGAGGCGGCCGAGGAGGAAAGAGAGACGCCCAGCCTCGCCGAGGTCCTGCCCCTCGAGCACTTCGGGCCGCCGCTCGAGCTGGTCCCCGACACCGCGGCGGTGATCCTCACGGCGGTCGAGGAGATCGAGCCTGCCCTGCGCGACCACTGGGACGACGCGACCACGGCGATGCACGCCGACGATGCCCGTCACCTCTACGTCGACGTCGCCGAGCCGCTCGCCGCCCGCGCCGCCCTCTCCTTCCGCAGCGCCGGCGACGAGGACGAGAGCGCCTTCCGCGCTGCCCGCGCCGAGTCCCCGGCCCGCAGCCTCAAAGAGGCCGAGGCGGAGCTGGAAAAGCAGGTCCGCTCCGGCTACCGCACGGTCGTCGCCTTCGACGACCGCGGCGAGGCCGAGCGCGCCCGCTACGGGCTCGACCGCATCGACGTGACCCTGCTCGAAGGCGGGCGCCTCTCGCCCGACCCCGCTCTCAGCTTCGCCGAGGGGCGCCTGCGCGAGGGCTTCGTCAGCCCCGAGCTGCGGCTCGCCGTCTATCCCTTCCGCCGCCTCGTCCACCGCCGCCGCCGCGCCGAAGCCCGCGCTCCGGGCGCCGCCCGCGGTCGCCTCGCCTTCAGCGAACTGCGGGTCGGCGACCACGTCGTTCACGAGGACCACGGCGTCGCCCGCTTCGCCGGCTTCGAGACCCGCGAGGTCGGCGGCGTCACCCGCGACTACCTCTACCTCGAATACAAGGGCGAGGACCGCGTCTTCGTCCCCACCGATCAGCTCGCCAAGCTGAGCCGCTACGTCGGCGCCGGGGGCGAGCCGACCCTCTCGGCCCTGGGCGGCAAACGCTGGCAGAACATGAAGGCGCGGGCGCGCCGCGCCGCCGGCGCCCTTGCCGGGGAGCTGATCAACCTCTATGCGGAGCGGCGGACGCGCAAGGGCCATGCCTTCGGCGCCGACGGCGAGTGGCAGATGACGATGGAGGCGGCTTTCCCCTACCGCGAGACCGCCGACCAGGTGGAAGCGATCGAGGCGGTCAAGGGCGACATGGAGGCCGAGCAGCCGATGGACCGGCTGGTCTGCGGCGACGTCGGCTTCGGCAAGACCGAGGTGGCGCTGCGCGCCGCGGTCAAGGCCGCCGCCGACGGCAAGCAGGTGATGATCCTGGTGCCGACGACGATCCTCGCCCAGCAGCACTTCGGCACCTTCCGCGAGCGGCTCGCCGACCTGCCCTTCGTCGTCGAGGGCGTCTCGCGGCTGCGCAAGCCGGCAGAGGTGAAGGCAGTGCTCGCCGGCTTCGAGGCGGGCAAGGTCGACATCCTGATCGGCACACACCGGCTGCTCTCCCGCGATGTCCGCGCCAAGGACCTCGGCCTCGTCATCGTCGACGAGGAGCAGCGCTTCGGCGTCAAGCAGAAGGAGCTGCTGCGCCAGCTCAAGCTCAAGGTCGACGTGCTCGCCCTCTCGGCGACGCCGATCCCGCGCACGCTGCAGATGAGCCTGGCCGGCCTGCGCGACATCTCGACGATCGAGACGCCGCCCGAGGGCCGCCGCCCGGTCCGCACCTACGTCGGCCCCTACGACGAGGGCCTGGTGGCCAAGGCGATCAACCGCGAGCTCGAGCGCGGCGGACAGGCCTTCTTCCTGCACAACCGGATCGACTCGCTGCCCGAGGTGGTCGAGCGCCTGCGCGGCCTGGTGCCGGCGGCGCGCTTCCTCGAAGCCCACGGGCAGATGGACGAGACGCAGCTGGAGGAGACGATGCTCGGCTTCCTGCGCGGCGATGCCGACTGCCTGGTGACGACGACGATCATCGAGTCCGGCCTCGACATCCCCAGCGCCAACACCCTGATCGTCGAGCGCGCCGACCAGCTCGGCCTCGCCCAGGCCTACCAGATCCGCGGCCGGGTCGGGCGCTCTCGCGAGCGCGCTTTCGCCTACATGCTCTATCCCTCGGCCGAGGCCCTGACCGAGGACGCCGCGGCACGGCTCTCGACCCTGGCCGACCACACCGAGCTCGGCTCCGGCTTCAAGATCGCGATGCGCGACCTCGACATCCGCGGCGCCGGCGACCTGCTCGGCGAGGAGCAGTCGGGCCATGTCGCCGCGGTCGGCTTCGAGCTCTACTGCCAGATGATCGACGAGGCGGTCGCAGAGGCGCGCGAGGCGGAGGGTGGCGAGGAGGGCGCGCCGGAGCCGGTGCGGCTGGACGTCCCCGTCGACGCCTACCTGCCCGCCGCCTTCATCCCCTTCGAGGCGGCGAAGATCGACGTGCACCGCCGTGTCGCCGCCGCCCGCGAGCCCGGCGAGCTGCGCGCGATCCGCGACGAGATCGGCGATCGCTTCGGGCCGCTGCCGCCGCAGGCGGAGAACCTGCTCGCCCTGCAGAAAGCCCGCATCGAGCTCGGTCTCGCCGGCGCCCGCAGCGTCGAGTTCCGCGGCGGCCGGCTCAGCGTCACCGGCATCGCGCTCGACTCCGAGGCGGCCGGCGTGCTCAGCGAGAAGCTCGAGGGGGCCGTGTACGAGTGGCGCGAGCAGACAGCGGCGCTGCGGGTCCCGGACGAGCCGGAGGCCAGGTTGAGCGCGGTCCTGGCGATGGCGGAGGCGATTCGCGACGCCAAGCAGGCGCAGGCCGACGCGGCGGAAGCGAGCCTCGCCGGCTGAGCACCGGCCACTCTCGGAGCATTTGATTTATGCTGCCCGATCGGTGGCATCGAATCAACGGCAAGGGAGGAAGTCGGCCGGGCTGCAGCGCTTTGCCCTGCTCGCCTTCGGGGCCCTCTTCATCGTCCTCTTCCTGGCCTTTGCGATCGCACAGGGGATCGGCAATCCCAGCGTTCCGTCGGACGCCGTCGCCGTGGTCGAGGACGCGCCCGAGGGCCTCGGCACCGTGAGCAAGGACGAATTCCAGCACGCCCTGGACCAAGCGGCGGCGCAGAAAAAAATCAGCCCCGTCCCCAAACCGGGCGATAAACAGTACGAGGAACTGAAGGAAGCGGCCCTCGGGGAAGTCCTCGATGCGATCTGGATTCAGGGCGAGGCCGAGGAAATGGGCATCTCGGTGACGGAAAAAGAAATCGCCGATGAACTCAAAAAACTGAAGGGCCAGGCCTTCAAAACGGAGAAGCAGTACCAAGAATTCCTCAAAGAAGCCAACTTCACCGAGGAGGACGTCGACCAGCGGGTGAAGACTCAGCTGCTCAGCGAAAAGATCCAGACGCAGGTCACCGAAGAAGCGCCCGTCCCGAGCAAGTCAGAAATCGAGAACTACTACGAAGCGGCCAAGACGACTCAGTACACCTCGCCCGAATCGCGCGACATCCGGGTGATCAAGAACAAAGACAAGGCGAAGGTCGAAGCGGCGAAAACCGCGCTCGAAAAAGACGACTCGGAAAAAAGCTGGACGAAAATCGCGAAAAAATACTCGACTGACACGACCAAAAGCGTCGGGGGTCTGCAGTCAGCGGTCACCGAAGGCGGGCTGGGCGAACCGCTCGACGCCGAAGTCTTCGCCGCCCCCCAGGGCGAGCTCCTGGGCCCGCTGAACGAAGGCGGGACCTACACGATCTTCGAAGTGATGAAGATCACGCCTGAGAAAGTGCAGTCGCTCGACGAAGCCAAATCTCAGATCAGCGCCCAGCTCGCCGAACAGGCAAAACAGCAGAACTTCGCCGCTTTCGTGCAGGGCTACGGCAGCAAGTGGCAGTCGCGCACATTCTGTGCTTCCGACTTCACGATTGGTCGCTGCGCCAACTTCGAGAGCGACGGGCGTTCGCCCGAAGCCAACCAGGCCTGCTTCGAAGCCGATCCGAAAACGCCCCCGGAAGCTTGCCCGGCGCCGATAACGCAGGTCAAACCGGCCCAGCCGGGCACGGTCAGCCCGCTCAACCCCGAAGGTCAGAAACTGGCCCAGCGGCCGCGGCCCTCGCAACTCGAAGAAGGCGCGCCGCTGCCCGAAGGCGAAGTTCCGGCCGGAGCCGTACCTCCCGGCGCCACCGGCGAATAAGAGATCGTCCGACCTCTGCCGCTGCACTGACTAGACTGGCGCGCCTGTGAACGGGGCAATCGGCACGGTGGCAGCCGGGTATTCAAATCCGGGGCGATTGCCCCGCGAACGTGTGGTTCTATGAGCGCGATCTCATCGATCCACGCCCGCCAGATCCTCGACTCGAGGGGCAATCCGACCGTCGAGGTCGAAGTCACGCTCGAGTCCGGCGCTCGTGGCCTCGCCGCCGTTCCGTCCGGCGCCTCGACCGGCGAGTTCGAGGCGGTGGAGCTGCGCGACGGCGGCGATGCCTGGGCCGGCAAGGGCGTCTCCGCGGCGGTCGCCAACGTCAACGGCGAGATCGCCGCGGCGCTGAAGGGCGCCGACGCCGCCGATCAAGCGGCCCTCGACGCGAAGATGATCGAGCTCGACGGCACTCCGAACAAGGGGCGCCTGGGCGCCAACGCGATCCTCGGCGTCTCGCTGGCCGCCGCCAAGGCCTCGGCGATGCTCTCCGGCGAGCCGCTCTTCCTCTACTTGGCCGGGCTCTACGGGACCGCCGAGCCGAACCTGCTGCCGGTGCCGATGATGAACGTCCTCAACGGCGGTGCCCACGCCGACAACTCGGTCGACTTCCAGGAGTTCATGATCGTCCCGGCCGGAGCGGAGAGCTTCTCGGAGTGCCTGCGCATCGGCACCGAGGTCTTCCACGCCCTGAAGAAGAGCCTCGCCGCCGCCGGCCATGCCACGGCGGGTGGCGACGAGGGTGGCTTCGCGCCCAACCTGGAGTCCAACGAGGCGGCGCTGCAGGCTGTCCTCGCCGGTGTCGAGGCCGCCGGCTACCAGCCCGGCAAGGACGTCTTCATCGCCCTCGACCCGGCGACCAGCGAGGTCTTCGAGGGCGGCGCCTACGTGCTCGAGCACGAGGGTCGCTCGCTCTCGCCCGCCGAGATGGCCGGCTACTGGGAGGACGCCTGCTCGCGCTACCCGATCCTCTCGATCGAGGACGGCATGGACGAGGAGGACTGGGACGGCTGGAAGCTGCTGACCGAGAAGCTCGGCGAGCGGGTGCAGCTGGTCGGCGACGATCTCTTCGTCACCAACCCCGAGCGCCTGCGGCGCGGCATCGAGCGCGGCGTCGGCAACTCGATCCTGGTCAAGGTCAACCAGATCGGCACCCTGAGCGAGACCCTGGAGGCGATCCGGATCGCCGCCGAGGCCGGCTACACGGCGGTGATCTCGCATCGCTCCGGTGAGACCGAGGACACGACGATCGCCGACCTGGCGGTGGCCACCGGCGCCGGCCAGATCAAGACCGGCGCTCCCTCGCGCTCAGATCGCGTCGCCAAGTACAACCGTTTGCTGCGAATCGAGGAGGAATTGGGCTCAGCAGCGCGATTCCCCGGCTTGCAGGCGTTCCACCAACGGTCGAGTTAGTGAAGGAATGCGGAGTCCGGCCGCGTAGGACCGGGCATGGCAGCACGCGCCCAGGCGAGGAGAAGGCCGGCGACCGCTGCCAAACGCCGTTCTGCGCCCCGCCGCAAACCGGCCGCACGGCGCAAACCCGCGGCGCGCCGCGGCGCCAGCCGGATCCACTGGGACCGCGTCGGTCGCGTCGCCCTGACGCTGGTCCTCTTCGCCGTCCTCTACTCCTACCTCAACCCGGTGATCGACTTCGTCAAGACCTACACGGCGACGACGAACGCGCGCATCAAGCTGCACGAAGCCCAGCACGAAAACACCCGCCTGCACTGGCGCGTCCAGAACGCCGACGACCCGATCGTGCTCAACGCCAAGGCGCGGGCACAGGGCATGGTGGCCCCGGAAGAGCGCCCGATAGTCGTCCGCGGCCTCTAGCCTCACCCAGCCCTTCCGGTGTGCCTTTGCCTCCCAATGTGGGGATAGCGAACACCGGAGCGGAAGGGAGCAATGGTTAGCGCCGGCTCGTACATCCTCAGTGCGGTTGCCCTAGTCGTCGTGGGGCTGTCGATCGGGTTCACGGCCTTTCAGCTGCGACGGCAGCTTCTCCCGAGTTGGCTGGGAGCCCCAGCTCGCCTCGTAGAGGCGGTCGTAGCCATCGCCTTGCTGATCTGGCTCGGCGAGATCCTCGGCACCATTGGGCTTTTCTACGCCTGGGCTCTGGTCGCGGCGTCTCTCGTTCTGGCAGCGGCCTCGGCCGCCCTTCCGCGGGTCCTGTCGCGGGGGGAGGGGGGCACTGCGGGCAGTCCACGGGCTGTCCTCGACCCCCCTCCCCCCACGCCACCCGCGGGTGGGGGGTCTTGGCTGGCGTGGATCGTGACCGTCGGGGTGATCACCCTCGTTTTCGCGCATTGGGGGCTGACAACAAAGGACGCGCTGGATAGAGGCATCTTCAACTTCGATTCGCTCTGGTACCACATGCCCTTCGCGGCCGACATGGTCCAGAGCCACTCCGTCACCGGTCTGCACTACACCGAGACGGTCTTCACCAACTGGTTCTACCCCCAGAACTCAGAGCTGCTCCACGCGACCGGAATCCTGCTCACGCATCGCGACACGCTGTCCCTCTTCCTCAACTTCGGCTTCCTCGCCCTGAGCTTCCTAGCTGCGTGGTGCGTCGGCAGGCCCTACGGACGGGGGCACCTCACCGTCGTAGCCGCCGCGATCGTTCTCGAGTGCCACACGCTGGTGGTGCGAGAGCCCGGGGCAGCAAAGAACGACCTCGTAGCCGCCGCGCTCCTGCTTGCTGCCGTGGCCATTCTCGTCAACGCCCTAATCCGTGACTCCAGCGGGTGGCGTGGGGGAGGGGGGTCGAGGACAGCCCGTGGACTGCCCGCAGGCCCCCCTCTCCCACGACAGGACCCGCTGGCCTTCACGCACTGGCCCTTGGCGGTAGCCGGCCTGGCCACCGGCCTGGCCGTGGGCACCAAGTCAACCGCTGTGGCCATGGCAGCAGGGCTGACGCTGGCGGTTCTGATGCTCGCTCCAGCCGGGCGAGGATGGGTGGCTGCCGGGTGGTGGTTCGTGCCCGCCCTGCTCGGTGGGGGCTACTGGTACCTGCGTAACCTCATCGTGGCAGGGAATCCGCTGCCCCAGGCGACCAGCTTGGGGCCGATATCGCTGCCTCATCCAGAGCGCCTGCAGGAGGGGCGGCCCGACTTCAGCATCGTCCACTACGCAGCCGACACGGGCGTCTGGCGCGACTACTTCGAGCCGGGACTGCACCAGGCCTTCGGCGCGCTCTGGCCCCTGGTGATCGCCGCTGCGGTCGTGGGCGGCCTCCTGGCGCTGCTGCGCGGCAGGGACACGATCGTCCGCTGGGCCGGGGGAGTGGCCCTCCTCGGCCTTGTCGCCTACGTCTTCACCCCCCTCAGCGCCGCCGGCGCCGAGGGCGAACCGGTCGGCTTCGGCATCAACATCCGCTACGCGATCCCACCCCTCCTCCTCGGTCTCACCCTCCTTCCGCTCGCCCCCCGACGCCTGCAGGGCTGGCGCGAGTGGACCCTGCTCTCAGCCCTGCTAGCCGTTCTGGTGCTCACGAACCGCTCAGACGCCGTCCTCCGCGACCCCGCCCGAATCTTCGGTCTTCTACTGGCCCTCCTTCTCGTGGTCGTCCCGGCAGCCCTGATCTGGCTCTACTTTCGTGCCAACCTGGGCCAGGCCGCTGCTCCGGCGGGTGGCGTGGCAGGGGGGACCGCCCCCGAGGACGCTTTAGCGACCGCAGGGGGCGGTGGGTCCCCTGCCGCGACAGGACCCGCCGGCCGGTTCGCTTGGTCCCTCGCGGGTGCCGCGATCGCGTTGATCCTGTTGGTGATCGCCGTCGGCTACCCCCTGCAACGCGACTACCTCAGCGCTCGCTTCGGCCCCGGCTCGGAAGTCCCCGGCCTCAATCTGGACAGCGCCTACCAGTGGGCCCGCGACAAGACCGACTCCCGCATCGGCCTGGCCGGCACCACCGCCGGCTTCCTGGGCTACGGCTTCTTCGGCACCGACCTCTCCAACCGGGTCGTCAACCTGGGCGAAAAGGGCTCCCACGGCGCCTTCAACGCGATCCCGACCTGCCAAGCCTTCCGCACCGCCGTCAACGACGCCAACCTCGACTACCTGGTCACAACCCCCTTCCTCAACTTCCTCCACACCAGCGCCCCAGTCCCTTCCCCCGAGTCCGCATGGCTGCACAACCAGAACGCTGCCGTCCCGATCCACCAAGACGACCCCGTCACCATCTGGAAGCTAAACGGAGAGCTGGACCCGGCCACCTGCGACTCGGCCAACGCGCCACTCCAGCGGATTCCCGATACGCCCCAGCCCCGATCTCAGTAGGTCGGAGCGTCTTGTACTTTTGGGCAGCCGCATGCGGCGCCAGCAGGTCCGTCTCAATCCAAAAAGTTAAGCGGAGACCTACTGAGATCGGGGCTCAGTCGCCCGAGTCGTCGGACTCAGACTCCGACTCAGGAGCGCCCGCCCGCCGAATCACGATCTGATCCGCGTCGATGCGAACCGTCACCTCGCGCTTGCCGACCCAATGCTCGGCATACACAGGGTTGTCCTTGACCGAGGGATCGAGCCAGAGGCCGTAGCCGTCCGTCTCGCCGTGGTCGAAGCTCGCCTCGAGCTCTTTGCGGCGGCCGCGGCCGCCGCGACGGCCCCGGCGGCGACGCCGTTTCGGCCGCTCGCCATCGCCTGACGGGGCCCGCTCCTTCTCCTCGTCCTCATCATCGGACTCGGGCTCTGGCTCCTCATCCTCTTCGGCCTCCGCCTCCTCGGCGGTGGCAGCCTCGATCTCGGCCTCGATCTCGTCGCGGAGATCGAGGTCGCCCGCGGCGGAGTCCTCCTCGTCGGGGGTGAAGCCGTGCTGTTTGCGGAACTCGCGCAGCTCGGATGTGCTGACTTCCAGCTGGTGGGCGATCCAGGCGTCGGTGCGGCCCTGCCGCACCCAGGCGCGGATCTGATTCAGCTGTGGCTTCAGAGAGCGTCGTGCCATCGGCGCGCGAGTCTATTCAACCGGGGCGGTCGTGCGCACGGCCGCTACGCCATTAGGAAGGCCAGCGCCTCGAACATCGAGACGACGACTACGACGACGGTGACAGTGAGACAGACCGCGAGGACGCTGAAGCGGACCTTGCTGTCCTGCTCGCTGCGGGTGATCCTGCGCGCGCGTGAGCGGTTGGCGGCACGGCGCCGAAGCTGCTCGCGCCGACGGCGCTCCAGACTGGTCTCCTGCTCGAAGGCCGTCTCGAACTGGGAGATGCTTTGACGCATTCGCATAGATCAGGGTGGCCCGGGGGCCGCGGGGACCGTAGCAAAGGCGCACCAGCGCTTGCAGGAGGAGGAAATGTGCGATCCGTCACGACAATCAGGGCGGGCAGGCGCCCCAGAGACCCCGGCCGACGCGTGCCGCCCGCATCTCCAGGCGCCGAAACAGCGGTGCGAAGCGGTCGTTGGGCGGGATCGTCAGCGAGCGCGCCAGCCCCCGGCGAACGAGGTCGGCGTTGACGAAGCGGTCGCCCAGGTAGGCGTAGGCCAGCAGCCTGCCGTAGACGTCGCGTCGCTCGACCCCGAAGACGAGCCGCACCTCGCGGTTCTCGACCAGGCGGTGGTTGAAGCTCGAGGCCTGGGGCCCGAAGCACTGCACCGGCGTGTCGGGCTTGACCGTCTCCGGCGTGTCGACGCCGATGTAGCGGACGTCCTCCACGCGACCGCCGATCCGCGCTTCGATCGTGTCCCCGTCGACGACGCGGACCACGAAAGCCCGGGCGGTGGCGGGGCCGGCCTCGGCCCCGCCCTCCCAAGGACGGACGATCAACAGCGTCGCGACCAGCAGCAGCACCACACTGCCGAGCCGGCCGCGTTGCACTACGGAATGCGCCGCACGCTCGAGAGCAGCGTCTCCTTGATCTGGGCGATGATCTCCAGCGCGTCGTTCCACTCGCGCTGCCAGACGTTGCGGCCGAAGATCACGCCGGAGCCGCCCGCCTCCATGACCTCGCGGGTGTGGCCCAGCACGGTCTCGTCGTCGACCTTGGAGCCGCCCGAGAGCACCACCAGCGAACGGCCGGCCGATTCGACGCACTGGCGGATCGCCTCGGCCTGGTCGACCTGCATCTCGTTGTAAGGAGCGGGCGCGTCCTTGTCCTTGTCCGGGTTGATCTTCGGCATGTTGAGCTTGACCACGTCGGCGCCCATCTCCATCGCCATCCGTGCCGCGTAGTCGATCGCGTAGAAGGAGTTGGCGCTGCCCTTTGCGTCGACCGCTTCGCCGCGCGGGTAGGACCAGACGATCAGCGGCATGCCGAAGCGGTCGCAGTCCTGGCGGACCTGGCGCAGCTGGGCGAGGTCCTCGTCCTGGCGCGAGGAGCCGACGTAGAGCGTGTAGCCGACCGCGTCGGCGCCGAGCCGCACCGCGTCCTCGACGCTGGCGTTGCAGGAGGAGAAGGCGTGGGCGGAGGAGGGGATGTCGGTCTTGCCGTTGACCTTGAGGATCAGTGGCACCTGGCCGGCATAGTCGGGGTAGTACTTGGTCGCCATGCCGATCTGGCAGGCGAGGGCCGAGTAGCCCGCCTCGGCGGCGAGGCGGAACTGATAGTCGGGGTCCTTCGAGGCCGGGTTGGGGAAGAAGTCACGCGGGCCGTGCTCGATGCCCTGGTCGATCGGCAGCAGCATCAGGGTGCCGTTGCCGGGGCCGAACTCGAAGAGCAGCCGCCGCAGGCGCGCTCGTTTGCCGGGGGCCAGGGTGGCCAGCAGCGATTTCTGCTCGGTCAGGCTCTTCAACTCCACGCTTTTCCTCCTCGAAGATGGGTGTTACCGGAGTATGCCATCGGCGGCGGGCCGCGAGAGCTTGACGGCGGGGGGCTATCCTCGAATGACCATGAGCGAGACTGAGCTCAGCGTCATCTGCAAGAACTGCGGCTCGGAGGTCAGTCCTTACGTAACCGAGTGTCCATACTGTGGCGCGCGACTGCGCAAGCGGGCGCCGAAGCTCGAACGTCGGGGCGACGGGCTGGAGGCGAAGCCGCGCCGCCGCGCGCGACCGCGGATCCGCCGCCGCCGGCGCGAGGCCGCCAGCGGGTTCCGCCCCTACGCGACGATGACGGCGATCCTGGGCTCGGCCGCCCTGCTGCTGCTGCTGAAGGCGACCGGGGGCGCGATCGACGCCTTCGGCGGCCTGATCGTGCCGCTCGAGGACCAGTGGTGGCGCTTTCTCACCGCGCCCTTTGCCTACGTCGACGTCGGCTACCTCTTCGTCGTGGCGGTCGGCCTGGCGATCTTCGCCACCGGCGTCGAGCGGCGCCTCGGCACCGCGCCCACAGCTCTCCTGCTGATCGCCGGCGGCTCGCTCGGCATGCTCGCCGCCGCCGGCATCGCCAACGCCCAAGGGGACCTCGAGGTGATCGCGGGCGGCAACGGCATGGCGCTGGGAGCGCTTGCCGCCTGGTTCGCCCTCCGCCGCGCCGAGGCGCACAGCGCGGTCGACGACGACTACGACGCGATCGGTGTGATCGTCGCCGCGGCCGTGCTGCTGGCGCTGCCGATCTTCGAGTCGACCGCCGACCCCTTTGCCGGGCTCGTCGGCGGTGCGGTCGGTGGCCTCGCCGGTCTCGCCGCCTCGACCTTGCACGATTCGCACTAGCCTCTCCGCTCGTGCCCTCGGATGAGCAGCTGGATGCCGCGATCGAGCGGCTTGTCGATGCCGAGCGTTTCGCCGAGGCGGAGCAGATCGTCGCCCGCGCCGCGCCGCAGTTGCAGAAGGTCCTCGCCGCCGCCCTCGCCGAGGGCGGCTGGTTCGGCGAGTCCCACGAGGCCGAGGCGCTGAAGGCCGCCACGGCGCCGGATCCGGAGGAACGCATCGCCGCGGTGCGCTCGCTGCTCGCCGAGGAGGCGCGGATGGGAATGATGGTTGGAGTCGCCGTCGGCTGGGCACTCCACGGGGAGTTGAACGCAATCGAGAGAGAAGGAGAGAGCTGAGAGATGGAGATCAAGTTTCATGGCCACTCGTGCTTCGAGCTGAGCGACGGCGAGACGCGGGTTCTCGTCGATCCGTTCCTCAAGCCCAACAACCCGGCCGCGGTGACGACCGCCGAGGAAGTCGACCCGACCCACATCGCGCTCTCCCACGGCCATGCCGATCACGTCGCCGACGCAGTCCCCGTCGCCAAGCGCACGGGCGCTCATTGCGTCGCCATCGTCGAGCTCGCCAAGTGGCTGGAAGGCCAGGGCGTCGAGAGCGTCAGCGATCCCAATTTCGGCGGCACGGTCGAGTTCGACTGGGGCTACATCGGCCTCGTTCCCGCCTGGCACACCAACACGATTCCCGGCTCTGAAGACTCGCCCTTCAGCGCCGAGCACGGGATCGCGATCGGCCCGGCCGCCGGTCTCGTGATCAAGCTCGGCGGCACCACCGTCTACCACGCCGGCGACACCTGCCTCTTCAGCGACATGAAGCTGATCGCGCAGCGCAGCGACATCGACGTCGCCCTGCTGCCGATCGGCGGCCACTACACGATGGACCGCCGCGACGCGGTCATCGCCGCTGAATTCGTCGGCGCCGGCACCGTGATCCCGATGCACTTCGACACCTTCCCGGCGCTGGAGACCGATGCGCAGGCGTTCAAGAGCGAGGTCGAGGAGAAGACCTCCTCGACCGTGGTGGTGCTCGAGCCGGGCCAGTCGCATACGACTGGCTGACCAGCCAGTCCGGTGCTAGTCTCGCTCGAACCCAGCACCCAGCCAGGTGCAACGCTTATCGGCTCCCATGGGACCGGAAAACGTTGCACCGGATTGCGAGGAGCAGCGATGGGAACCACTGAGACATCCGGGACCGAGACCCGGACCGAGCGAGCCGACTTCCAGGCAACCGCCGATCCCGCTCTGAACGAGGCAGCCGACCGCACCGGCGAGATCAAGCTGCTCACCTACGCGGAGCTCTACCTGCTCTGGGAGCGCCAGCAGTGGCAGACCCAGGAGCTCGACTTCAGCCGCGACCGCGAGGACTGGAACGAGCGCTTCAGCGAGGAGGAGCGCTTCCAGCGGATGTACGGGCTCTCCTCCTTCTTCATCGGCGAGCAGAAGGTCGCCGAGGAGCTGGGGCCGATCATGCGCGCCGCGCCGACCGAGGACCAGCGGATCTTCCTCTGCACCCAGATCGCCGACGAGGCCCGCCACGTGCGTTTCTTCGAGCGCTTCTACCGCGAGGTCGGGGTGCTCGAGTCCGACCAGCTCTCCGAGATGCTGGTCCAGACCTCCGAGCACCTGAACGAGAACTTCGGCCGCCTCTTCGACGAGATGCTGAAGCAGCGAACCGACCGCCTCTCCGCCGAACCGGAGGACACCGAGGCCCTGGTCGAGGCGGTGACGCTCTACCACATGGTGATCGAGGGGATGCTCGCCCTCACCGGCCAGCACTTCATCATGGACTACAACGAACGCGAAGGCACGCTGCCGACGTTCGTCGAAGGCTTCCAGAACGTCGCCCGCGACGAGCACCGCCACGTCGCCTTCGGCTCGGTCTTCCTGCGCGAGAAGGCGCGCGAGGACGAGCGCTACAAGCAGGCGATCCAGCGCACGCTGGAGGAGGCGCTGCCGGTGGCCGACGGCGTCCTCTCGCCGCCATGGGCGCCGGAAGGCGATGACTGGGAGCTCTTCGGCTACTCGCTGGCCGACACGCGCAAATTCGCCGGCACCTGTCTGATGCGACGCCTCAAGGTGATCGGCCTCCAATAGGAGGCGCGACCTGTGGCCCGCTCAGCCTTCCGGCGCCGGCGCTTCGCCGCTGGGGGCTTCCGAGGAGGGGGGCGTTTCTTCGGCGGGCGGTGGGCCGGTTTCCACGGGCGCAGGCGGGGCGGTTTCGGCAGGCGGCGTTTCGGCAGGCGGCGCGGCGGCAGCGGGCGGCGGAGTGCTCGGGGTGGCGCCTACCGTGACGACCACCGTGCCGCCGCCTGAGGGTGCCCCGGCGGGGCTGGTCGATGGGGTCGCGCCGTCGATGTGGGCGCTTGCTGTGTCGAGTGTGACTTCACCCGCTTCGCTGCCGCCGGTCGTCGACTCAGCGGCCTCTTCGGTCACCGGCAGCGTGCTTTCCTCGGCGGCCGCCGGTTCGGCGGGCAGGGGCTCGGTTGCCGGTGGCGCGACGGGTTCCGGCGCCGCCTGCGGGTGCGGGGGAGCGACGACCGCGGTATGGCCCGCGGCGACCGCGATCGACGGTGCCTGCTCGACCGTCCGCGAGATCGCGGCCGGAGAGCTCGCCGGGGGCGGTGCCACCTGCTGCTTGACCTCGACCGCGCCCGCTGTGATCACGGCTGCGGTGACGACGCCGGCGACCGCCTTGGTGCCGATCGCGCCGCCGACGGCCCCGAGGCCGCCAAGGCCACCCGCGGCGCCGCCGGAGCTGAGCGCGGCGCCGACGCCGCCGACAGCGCCGGCTCCGGTGGCGCCGGCACCTGTCGCGGTGGCGGCGCCACCAGCGCCTGTTCCTCCCAGGCCAAGCTTGGAGACGATGAAGCCCTTGAGGGCGATGAGGGGCCCGACCGGCACCAGCGCGGCGAGAACCTTGTCGTTGGAGCGGAGCTGCGAGCGGAAGTCGCTGCATTCCTCGCAGTCGCGCACGTGCCGGCGCACGGGGCCGGAGAGCTTGCGCAGCCCCTCGGCTGCCTCTGCCAGGTCGATCCGCACCTCGCCGCAGGTCAGCTGGCGCGCCTGGCTCGCCTCGGCGAGGGAGATTCGTGCCCGCACCAGCAGCGACTTGACCGAGGGCACGCTGGTCTCCATCGCCTGGGCGATCTCCTCGTAGGACATCGCGTCCATCTCGCGCAGCAGCAGCGCCGAGCGCTGCGTCTCGGGCAGCTTGCCGACGTCGGTGAGCAGCTGGCGGAACTCCTCGCGGTTGTGGACCTTCTCGGCCGTGGAGGAAGCCTCGACCGCAGGCACCATGTCCATCGATTCCTGGGCATCGGCGGTCGGCTTGCGCAGGTGGTTGAGGCAGCGGTTGCGGGCGATCCGGTAGAGCCACGGGCGCAGGTTGATCTCGCGCTCGTCGGCGAGCATCGCCCGGTAGGCGTTGACGAAGACCTCCTGCAGGACGTCCTCGGCGTCCTCGGTGGAGCCGAGCATCTGGCGGCAGAAGCCGAGCAGCCGGCCCTGGTAGCGATCGACGATCGTCTCGAAAGCGCCGGGATTGCCGGCGCGAGCCATCGCGATCAGGTGGCTGTCGCCCTGAAGCTTGAGCAGCGGCGAGCGCCGGGCGAGGAGTCCGCGGCGACTGGCGTGTGTAAGAGCTGAAGCCTCCAAGCGAATCCTCCGATGACCAGGGAAGGCGTTTGTCTTCTAGCTCAAGGACACCGTAGCAGTGGCGTAGTTGCGGTCCCTCGGCACTTTTTAGTGCGGATTTAGAAACCCAAAAACAACAAATGCCCGGGGCGGGATTCGAACCCGCAAGCCCCCCAGTGGGGCAGCGCCTTTTAAGGGCGCCGCTTTTGCCAATTTCGCCACCCGGGCAAGGCGATGGTAGCCGTGAACGCCGTATAGGCTCAAACAATGGAGCACGGCGGGAGGATCGTCGCGAAGGCGCTGAAATCGCGTGGAGTCACACACCTCTTCACGCTCTCCGGGGGACACCTGTTCTCCATATACGACGGCTGCAGGGCCGAGGGCATCGAGATCGTCGACGTTCGCCACGAGCAGTCGGCGGCGTTCGCCGCAGAGGGCTTCGCCAAGGCGACGAGGAGCCTCGGCGTCGCGGCGCTGACGGCCGGGCCGGGCGTGACCAACGGCATCAGCGCGATCGCCGGCGCCCAGGCCAACTGCTCACCGGTCTGCGTGCTGGGCGGGCGGGCGCCGGAGCTGCGCTGGGGTTCGGGCTCGCTGCAGGAGATCGACCACCTGCCCTTCGTCTCGCCGCTGGTCAAGTCGGCCGAGACCGTGAAGGAGCCGGGGCAGATCGCGGCGCGTACGGCGGCGGCGCTCGACCTCGCCCTTGCCCTGCCCAATGGGCCCACCTTCGTCGACTATCCGCTCGACATCGTCTTCACCGAGGCCGAGGCCGAGATCCCGGCCGCGTCCGAGGCCGCGGTGCGTCCCGCTGAAGGCGTCGAGGAGGCTGCTGCGCTGCTGGCTGGGGCGGAGCGCCCCGCGATCATGGCCGGCAGCGGGCTCTACTGGGGCAGGGGAGAGGGGGAGCTGCAGGCGCTGGCGGAGGCGCTCGGCATCCCGGTCTTCCTCAACGGCCTGGGGCGCGGCTGCCTGCCTGCCGACCACGAGCTCAGCTTCAGCCGTGCCCGCGGCGCCGGGCTCGGCGGCGCCGACGTGGCGCTGGTGATCGGGGTCCCACTCGACTTCCGCCTCGGTTTCGGCGCCGGCATCGCTGAGGAGGCGAAGCTGATCCGGCTCGACGTGGCGCCGAACGCGCTCACCGCGAACCGGGTGCCGGACCTCGACCTCGTCGGCGACGTCGCCGCGACCCTGGCGGCGATCCGCTCCGCTGTTCCTTTCCCGTACATGGCGGGGGAACCGAACAGCGGAGCCGCGAATACGCCTTGGCTGGAGCATCTGCGTGGAGTCGAGGACGAAAAGCGCGCGGGGGAGCAGGAGGAGCTGAACGACTCGCGCTCGCCCCTGCATCCGGTGCGGGTCTACAAGGAGCTGGGCGAAGTGTTGGAGCGCAACGCGATAGTCGTCGGCGACGGGGGCGACTTCGTCTCCTACGCCGGCCGCTTCGTCGAGACCTACCAGCCCGGCTGCTGGATGGACCCAGGCCCCTTCGGCTGTCTCGGCGCCGGGCCGGGGCAGGCGATCGGCGCCAAGCTGGCCCACCCGGATCGCCAGGTCTGCCTGTTGCTCGGCGACGGCGCCTTCGGCTTCGCCGGCATGGAGTTCGACACGATGGCCCGCCATGGCCTGCCTGTGGTCGGGGTGATGGGCAACAACGGCATCTGGGCACTCGAGCACCACCCGATGAAGTTCCTCTATGGCTACTCGGTGGCGGCAGAGCTGCGGCCGGAGACGCCTTATGAGGAGATGGTCGAAGCGCTCGGCTGCGACGGGGTCCTGGTCCGAGAGCCCGGCGAGCTGCGCCCCGCCTTGGAGCGGGCCTTCGAGTCAGGACGCCCGACCCTGGTCAACGTCCTCACCGACCCCGAGGTCGTCTACCCCCGCAAGTCGAACCTGGCCTGAGCCCGGTTCGGTCCCGAAAAGAGAACCGGCCGCCATCGCTGGCGGCCGATTCAAGTTGGTCCCTCAGGACGGGCAGGGGTACGTCTTCAGGGACCAGTTCTATTTGGTGGACTCAGACGGCGGGAGGCGCCATGATGCGGCAATCGTCCGAGTCCTGTACCGGGTCTTTGGTGGTATGCCCCACCTCTTTCCCGATGTGGCCAGTATCTGCCTGTCTATCCGCTGCGTCCAGCAGGCGCGTACCGCGCTACCCGCAATTGAGGAGGGGAACGCTACCTAATTTTGGGGGTTAGGCCGCTGCTTTAACCCATCTGGAGCCCATAGCGAAACCCGTCTGTCCACTTGGGAACACGAAATTACCCGCAATTGGGAATACGGGGTTATCCCCGGTCCAAAGCCGATACAGCCGAAATTGATGCGCCGTAGAGGATGTCGTGCTCGGAGACTTCGATGCTGTCGAGGCCAAAAGCGCGCATCGTCTCCACCAAGATGACCACGCCGGCGACTATGTTGGGCGCGCGATCGGGGTGGAGGCCTTTGATCTCTGCCCGTTTGGACAGTGGGGAAGAGGCCAATTCCGAGAGCCGGTGCTGTATTGAGGCGAGAGAGAGCGTATGCCCGTGTACTTGCTTCGGGTCATAGGGCTCGAGGCCGATCTCGATCGAGGCCAGCGAGGTGGGGGTGCCGGCCACGGCGATGCCGGCGCCGGCGGTTGCGCCCGGCTGGCCTGAGGTCGCAGCCTCGATTAAGGCGCGGACGTCGCTGGCCAAGGCCTCGAGCTCGACCGTGCTGGGGGGGTCGTGGGAGATATGTCGCTCGCTGTGGCGGACGACGCCCGCCTGCAGCGAGGTGTGGAAGGCGATCTCCTCGCCGGTGCCGACGATCAGCTCGGTCGAGCCGCCGCCGATGTCGACCACCAGCGTCGGTTCCGTGGGCGTGTGCTCGCAGGTGGCGCCGAGGTAGGTGAGCCGGGCCTCCTCCTCGCCGTCGAGCACCCGTGCCGACAGTGCGAAGCGCTCGCGCAGCTCGGCGACGAAGGCACTGCCGTTGGAGGCGTCGCGCACCGCGCTGGTCGCGATCGCTTCGATCCGCACCACGCCCGCCTCCCGGCAGATCGCCACGTAGTCGGCGATCGCCTCGCAAGCAGCCTCGATCGCCTCGGCCGAGAGCTGCCCGGACAAGTCGACCCCCCGCCCGAGCCGGGTCACCCGGCTCTGCCGCTCAACCTCGCTCACCCGCCCCTGCCCGACCTCCGCGATCAGCAGCCGCGTCGAGTTGGAGCCGATGTCGACCACCGCCACCAGATGAGATTCCCCAGCCATTGCCGCGCCACTCTAGAGACCGCAGCCCATACGTTGCTAGCATGCCCCCTACCGTCGCGGGGTGGAGCAGCCAGGTAGCTCGTCGGGCTCATAACCCGAAGGTCGCGGGTTCGAATCCCGCCCCCGCTATAGGACGAAAACCCCGCAAATGCGGGGTTTTTGTTTGTTCTGTCTGGCAGACAACAGGGTGCAAAATCGGCCGAGGGGCAAGCGCTGGGGCAAGGTGAGGTCAAAGTGAGGCTCCATCCCAGCAGGTGCGCGACCCTGGAACCGACGGAGATTGGGGTTTCTAGGGACTCATGCTGGGATGCCCATCAGTCATTGCTGCGCAGGAGTTGCTCTCCCGGAGCGGAATGAGTCGCCGGGTTGTGGTCGCGGAGGAAGGTCCTCAAGGCGTTCTGCCTCCTGCATCGAAATTGGGTCTTTGGTCATATCCTTTGCGACCTTGACAGCGGTGGCGCGCCAAAGGCCGTCTCGGTTCGTCTCTTCCCATTCTCGACTCTCTACGAGGTAGTCGAAGTCCATCACGACCGCGAAGAACCAATAGCGCATGTCAGCTAGTTGAGAATCGCTTCCGACACGTTGCGCTTCTTCCTCCGTCACACGAACCGCAGTCGCTCCCGTGCGCCAGAAATCCGGCGAAAGGTCGAACACCCTCGCGATATCCGCGTCGGACGGTTCGCCCGCGAGGTCGTGAGCAAGGCGGTTCCGAATCTTGTTCACCTCTGCCAACGGAGGAATCCGCTCCGGGGAGAGCAGTCCGAGGCCATCGCACAACTGGAGCTTGTAGCTCCACGTTAGTCGCTCGAGATCGACTGCCTCAGGTCTCGCGAAGGCGACAACAAGCAGTTTCTCTAGGAGATACTCGATCCAGAGATGACCGCGGAGAACGGTCTCTGCTCTTGAGTCGCAATACCAGACCTGACGAGCAAAAAGTTCTGAGTCGACCGCCATCCCGACGGAGAACTTTATCCCCGCGCGCCGCCTGGTTGCTAGGCAGGAAAGCCCAACAGATCCAGCCGACCTCGATTTAGCGAGAACTGCAGAATCTGAGCTCACGTAGCTCCCCCGATCCCTTGGCTTCGACAAGGTGAGCGATTGACTTGGACGACGTCTGACTCGCCTACTTTCGGTCGCGAATAACGCCAACAGCTGGATAGAGTGCCGTTGGCTCCCAAACGATGGTGTCCATGCGCTCGAAATGATCGCTCCGCCATGCGTAAATCAGCAGGGAATTGAAGACGTTGTCGCTGTTCCTGCTACCTCTCCAGCTTCGGCCAATGATGAGCGACAGGGGTTCTGGAGCGCGGAAGCCCGAGTCCTCGGAGATCTGTTTCGCGGCTTTTCGATCAGTCCAACTGGGGCTGGGTGAAGCAAACGGATGAGTATGCCAATCCCCTATATAGGCGATGCATCGGTTGCTGCTTTTGTAGATCCGTCGCCCTTGTTCGACCTGCCACTCAAAATCTGGTTCGAATGAGAAGAAGCCGTGTTTAGCGTTGGGTCCCGGGCCCAGAATCTGCGCGACTACCGCGTTTCGCCCGTCCCGCCAGCCCAGAAGGGCGCCCCCCGTCTCGCGGAGTTGCCACTGTTTTGCCTCGGTCAATAGATCGGCCAGCGCCTGCCCGGCTATCCAGCATCTTGGCCGCATACTTCACAATCCTTCCTGGGCGGCAATCTCTCTGCTTCAAACCGAGCGTGCTCCCCCTCTTCCAGTGAGCGGCGGAAGTTTGCAACTGCGTGGTCCCACTCGGGTCTCGGATAATCGTTTCCAGGCAGAAGGGACTGGACTGCCAGCCGTGCTGCCATTGAAGCCGTCTCGGAGGCGTCGAAGCTTGCTCCGCTTACCGTGGGGTGACTACAGGCTTGGACCGCAATTGGAGTCTCGTTTGGATCCGCCTCGCCCAGCAGGAGCCGTTTTTCGCGCTGACCGGTTTGGAAGCAGGTCATGCACAAGGTCTCGCCTGGCATCAGCCGTAGAACCTCTCCAGCCCATGATCCATTCGTAAGCCAACAGCTGACGATCGGCTTTCGATGTTCCCATGAGACTCGACCAACGAGGTGCTCGATCTGGTGGATGCCGCTCGTCTCGATCACGATGTCGGCGTCGCCAACTAGTTTTTCCAGAACCTCGAGTGGCACCTGTTGGGGGCTAATGTCTCCAAAACGGAGTTGGATGGGCTGAGCCGAGCAAAACGGATTTGCCCGCCTGCAGGCAGTAGCGATGGCGGGTGCCTTCAAAACGCCCGCCCACTCAACGCCAAGGGGATGGCGGACGGAGTTGTTGACCTCCATCCGATCGAAGTCCACAACATGAAGGGTCCCCACATTTGCTCGCGCAAGGTGGAGAGCAACATCACTGCCAAGAGACCCAGCACCGATGATTACGGCTTTTTTCGCGCTTAGGCCGACGAGATCCGGGATGCGCCGAAGCCGCTCTTCCTCTGATAGCTCTTGGGAGTGAAGAAGGCGACCCTTCTTTCCTTGGACGTCGAGAAAGATCCAGCTGTCCTTTGTCTCTCCCGTAGCGTTGCGCTCCTCTGGAAATACGAGGCCGATCAGGCTGCCTCTATCCCGTTGCTTTGGTTGGTTCCTGCGCTTTCTAGGTGGAAGAGGCGGCGCCTTTACCGGCAGCAGCTCGGCATGCTCGGTTTCAATCCAGGCCCGTATCTCTTCCCCGGTTGGACCGGGCATTGGCTGGGGTAGCTGATTGACCCGCTTCCACTTCCCAGTTCGCGGCTTCTGGAGTGGGAGCAGCCCAGTCAATTGCTCGGATGCTTCAGCGTCGTCAACCCCCGTTAGGAGGAATCGGCCACCATCAAAGGCCGCATGGGTGAACTCGCCTGACTCTCCGGGTGGGGCCGTCAATTCGCCGGGAACGATCACAACAGTGTTGGGCTCGTAACTGAGATGAGCGCTCGCCGGCTCCGGCATCGGCGCCTCGTTTTCACGGACGACATCCTCTCCCGCCTCGGAATCGGCAAGCAGCGTCAGTAGCTGGATATGGATGAGGTCGGCAGCGCCCCAGCTTCCCGGTTGCCATGACTCGATCGGGTGCTCAAGGAGGCAGAAGGTGCCCTCAAACGGTTGCTGATGACGGGTGAGCACTGCCGGTTGGGAAATGACATGGGGCGGTAGCTCCGGATACTCGCTCGGATAGACGACCCTAATTTCAAGCGGCTCGCCATTGAACTGGACCTCGGTATCTACAGCCAGATAGCCGTGCTCTCGAAGTTCTGAATCCTCCCGCCACGGAAGCTGACGGTCTTTGAAGCGGGCTTCCTCGTCTGTCTTGAGGTCAGGCCAGCGCTCGAACCACGGTTGATTCAACCGTGACGGCGAGGCTTGCCATGATCCGGTGGCTGAGGTGGCCCCGGTTTGGGGTTGGGAGGACCCGGTTTGGGGTCCGGCGGACCCGGCGGGTCGTGTGGGGGTCCTTTTGGGGTGCCTTTCTCTTTCTCGCCTGGCATCGGTTGCTCCTTGGTGCGCTTGAGAGTCTTAGAAGTCTGTAGCTGATACTAGGGCAGTTCTCAGACGAGATCCCGAGTCTCCAGCGTTCTGCTGGTCCTTGCTCTAGCTTGAATGCGCGCTCGCTGGGAGTGTCGCGAGGCCCTTGGAGACCAGGTCGCGCTCGTCGCAGCTGATGAGGCGATGCCCGGCATCGCTTGCAGCGGCTGCGTAAGCAGCGTCGTATACAGAGATCGTATGGTGCCCCGCGAGCTCGGCTGCTCGGGTTAGGAGGGTGCCTGTGGATTCGAGGACGCCACCGTCGTCGGCGAGTCTCTCGATTGCGGTGAGCAGGGGCGCCACGGACTCCGGTGCGTGCCACGCCCGTACGGCGACGTTGGCTACCTCGTAGCGGGCGAGGTCGAGCGTGGCGAGGGTGGTCTGGTCGTCTTCAAGCAGCGCCCGCGCGGGCTCGTGGTTGTGGTCCTCGGGGTCGAAAGCGGCGAGTAGGACGCTCGCATCGAGGAGCAGCGTCGTCACGGACCGGGCCGCGTCGCCTTTACCTGCTCTGCGGCGCCCCCGCCATGGGGAGACGCGTCGGTCAGTAGCGATCGCAGCGCTGCTGCCCGGCCCTCACGGCGCCGGCGCAGCGCCGCGTCGGCGAAATCCCGCATGACGGCGCTGCGAGTTGTGCCACCGCGCTGCGCCTCGGCGTCAACCTCGGCGAGGAGATCGTCTGGAAGGGAGACCATGACCTTTGCCATGCAGCAAGTATACCCAGGTATACCAGCGGCTTCGCTGGGGCAAGAAATGGGGCAAGGTGCCCCACAGATCCCAGCCGATCCCCACGTAGTTCGATCTCGCGAAAACCGCTTGAAACCGTGCCCCACGTAGTCCAGCGGGTCCCAGATTCGGGCTCATAACCCGAAGGTCGCGGGTTCGAATCCCGCCCCCGCTATAGGACGGAAACCCCGCTTACGGAGCGGGTTTTCCGCTGTGGGAGCCCATATAAACGCCGTGGGACAAGCACGGAGGGCGAGATGAGGTTCGGGAGAGGTCGATTCCAGTCCTTGAAAACGGGGCTCTCGGTCCACCTAGCGTCGCCGCCGACTTACTGAGCCCACGGGCTCGCGCTGTATCCATAGCGCCTCTTATCCGGGCGCTTGAGCATGAGCTGGTGCTGCTCATCGGGCGCACGGGTGCCATGCCGAGTTCTTGTCGGGTGCCGCCGTCGTGCATTCCTCGGTGACTTTGCTGAGCTGGGCTGGAGTGGCGATCCAGTACTGGATACCCCCGCCGGGGTATCGGTGTCCACAAGGTTCCTGCTCTGCGCCGCCGCATTGCGGAGCGGTGTCGCCCTCGACGTAGTTGAGTTTCGTCTTTGCCGCGAGGTCGACTCGAGCGCGCCGGTTGTAATTCGCCTGGAAACGGTGGGGGAGCGCGAAGTGTGCGCGAACGTCGTCGATTGAGGTGAGCGCTTCCGCTTCCGCGCACGAGGTCCACCACGCCCCCTTTGCGTGCCCTTTCTCCGACGAGAAGTACCGCATCAGGCAGAGCTCATCCGGAGTCTCGGTTCGGGCCTCCACTGAGCTCCCGAAGGTCGCGGCCACTCCGCTGCTGACCCATCCGGGCAGTTTGGCGACGATGCCCTTCGACCCACCCTTCACACCGGCTTCGCGGTCGGCGATCAACTTTCTCACCATCGACTCCGCCCGTTTGGTGGCGTCCTCTTGGCTCTCCAAGGGTCCGACCGAGTAGGTCACGTCGTCGCCCACCTTCACCGATTGCAACGGCTTGCGAGCCGGGGCCGTCGTGCCTTCGACTCCGATCGCGTTCGCGAAGTAGATCCTCGTGTCGGTGGCGGCCACGAAATAGCCAGTCAGGCCGAGATCGTCCGTTCCGCGCAGGATCGCGACCGCCTGGGCGAACTTCTGCTCCTGGGTGATCGCGTAGGTTGAGGCGCCGGCGAAGACGATGATCGAGGCGAAGACCGCCGCCGCCAGCGCCCAGAAGTTCTTGTCCGCGCGGTGGCCGATCCAGAGGCAGGCGCCGGTGAGGGCGAGGGCCAAGAACGAGAGGATCAGCACTGCGAAAGGACCGAGCGAGGTCGAGAAGATCAGCCAGGCGATTCCGATGATTGGAACCAAGAGGATGCCCCGTTTCGTACGGGGTTGGATCGCACGGGGCGCCCCCGGATCGATGACCTCATCCGACTCCTTTTTCTCCTTCCTATTGCCGCCTTGCTGCTCCTCGTCTGAATCGTTGCTCGGGTCCTCTTCCTTCGGAAAGTCGAGGATGTAGAGGGCTGCGACCACGGCCAAGGCGACGAAGACAAAGAAGAGGGTGGTCTGGGCACCTTGGACGAGAGCTTCCTGCCGGGGTTGCGCGGAAACCGCCTGGACGGGCGGAATGCCTACTTCCTTGAAGCGGATCCACAGCACCGCTGAGCCGATCACGACCATCGCTCCGGCGGTGCCGAGACCCCCGATGACCGTGCCCGCGGTTTTCAAGGCCCACGCCTGGATCGTCGGCTGCTTCGCCGGGTCGCCGCCGCCTTTGCCCTCGTCGTTACTCATTCCCCGACACCGCTCGCTACCTCCGAATCGAATCAGCCGCCGACCCTAGTGATTGATTGGACAGCAGCAATACTGAAAATCAGGATTCTTTGGGTACACGAAGGGTTCTGATGGCAAATCCCCGGCGGTACTGAGTGGCTAAGCCGGGCCTGACCCTCAACCCCCGGGTCAACTGGGGTGAGGGCGCTGGGAAGGCCGTCGGCCCGACGCGGTTCACTATGTCCTCGTGATCACCTATTCCATGAGCCTGTCGGCCGACGGCTATGTCGCCGGCCCCGATGGAAGCTTCGATTGGGCGGTGCCCAGCCGGGAGCTGCACCGGTTCCACAACGAACGGGCCGCCGCGACCGACGCTCAGCTGCTCGGCCGGCGCCTCTACGAGACGATGCTCGTCTGGGACACCGAGGAGTTCTCCGATCCCACGATGTCGGAGTTCGCCGAGATCTGGCGGCCGCTCGAGAAGATCGTGTTCTCGACCACGTTGACGAGCGTCGAGGGCAGCAACCGCCTGGCCACCGGAACGCTCGAGGAGGAGATCGCTGCACTTGGGGAGCGGAGGATCGCGGTCGGCGGCGCCGGTCTGGCGGCGGAATGCATGCGGGGCGGGCTGATCGACGAGTTCGAGCTGTTCGTCATCCCGATCGTGGTGGGTGGCGGCACGCCGTACTTCCCGCCGGACGTGCACCTCGACCTCGAGCTGGTCGAGACCCGCACCTTCGGCGCGACCGCTTACTTGCACTACCGCCGGCGCAGCTAGAGGGTCAACCCGCCGCGGCACGCGTCGGCGGCGTTGCGGTTCGGGCGCGGCGGCTGGACAGCCGATGTTTCAGCTGAGCTGCTCGGCCAGTCCGATGACGATCCCCTCAGGACCGCGCAGGAAGCAGAGCCGGTAGCGATCCTCGTATTGGGCTATCTCGTCGAGGAGCTCGGCACCGTGGTTGCGCAGGCGGGCGACGACATCGTCGATGTCGTCGACGGCGAACATGATGCGGCGTATGCCCAGCGCGTTCGCCGGCGCATCTTCCGGCTCGGCTCTAACCGCCGGCGGCGTGTGGAACTTCGTCAGCTCCACCCGGCCGTGGCCGTCCGGAGTCCGCAACATGGCGATGTCGGCACGGACGTCGCTGAGCCCGATGACGCGGCCCACCCAGGGCCCCTCGACCTGCGTCTCGCCCTCCAGCTCCATGCCGAGCTCGACGAAGAACGCTTTGGCAGCCTCGAGGTCGTCGACAACGATGAGGACGTTGTCCATCCGCTGAATCGTCACGAGCTCGCAGCATAGGCCCGGCGTCGCTAGTCAGTCCACCAGTCACGCCGGCCCTCGACGTCTGCGCGCGGGTCCTCGCCGAGGTTGGGCGCGCCGATGACGAAGATCTCCAGGCCCTCCGGCCCTGCCTCGTAGCCCCGCCACGTACCGGGCGGGACGCGCACCGCGTCCCATTCCTTGAGCTCGACGATCTCGTCGTCGAGCTTCATCCGCCCGCTCCCGCGCAGGACCACGTACACCTCCTCCTGCGTCTTGTGCGTATGCCCGTACGGAAAGCGATAGCCGGGCGGGACGCGCTGGTAGCTCAGCCCGGACTGCTCGAGCTCGAGCCCCTCGGTCGCCAAGCGGAACTCCAGGTCCGGCGCGCCGTCGAACCTGGAGCCGACGTCATCCAGGTCCTTGATGTTCCGGAGCGTGAACGGCACGGCGCAATCGTATGGCACCGCGCAGGAC
>JBIOVV010000012.1:0-25590 GCA_044867925.1 Solirubrobacterales bacterium
CCCGGCGCTAACCGTAACTCAATGCCCACGGGAAAAATCCCGCCAGGCGTAGAGAGCATAGAGCGCAAATAGCGCTGTTTCCAGCCGGAACCGACAAAGTCCCCCTATTTTGGGACTTACCCGGTCAGCAACGTTCCGCCGCGCTCGGTGCCGGCGATGAGCTCGTCGGGTGCGACGTCCTCAGGGATGAATCCGGATTTCATGCCGAAATAGACAGCCTGTGGATGGTGAGCCACGATCGCGACGGTCGATTGCTCGGGCATGACGGCATGGCCGTCGGACAAGGTCATGCCGACCGTTTCGAGGTCCAGCAGGCGCCAGACCTTCGTGTGCTCGGATTGATCGGGACAGGCGGGGTAGCCCCACGAATAGCGCCGGCCCTGGTCGAGCGGGATGCCCAGCTCCTGGCGAACTTGCGCATGCAGCCACTCCGCCAATCCCTCGGCCGCCTGCACGCCGAGCCCGTGGACGTAGAGCTGCTCGGCAAACTCACCCTGCTTCTCCAGGCGCTCGATCAGCTCGGTTACCTGGGGGCCGACCGTTACTCCCTGCAGGGCGACCACATCGCGTTCGCCGGACTCGATGGGACGGAAAAAGTCGGCCAGGCAAATTCGGTCGTGCTTCGGCTGGCGGGGGAAGGTCAGCCGCTCGATCTCGCGTCCCGAGTCCTCGGGATCGAAGACCACGAGCTCATTGCCATCCGCATTGCAGGGGAAGTAGCCAAGGCGGGCCCGTGGGTGCAGATAGTCCTGCTCTCGCCACATCCGCTCGAGGCGTGGGGCAAAGCCCTCCTCGTCTCCGTTGCCCTCGATCAGCTCCTGCCAGGCCTCGCCCTTCACTCCGCGCCCCCCCCAGTGCAGCTTGAAGAGAACGTGACGATCCAGATACGGGAAGACGTCGTCGAGGTCGATCTCGATCTCTCGCCCACCCCAGAAGGGCGGCTCGGGGATCGGCACGTCGGTCCGTGCGGAGGAGCGGACGCCGGCGTCGCTGGTCGGCGGTGAGTCGTCGACGACCACCGGCTTCTCGCGCAGCTCCCGGGCCTCGGCGCGAATGCGCTCGACCAGGGCGTCTCGCGCGGCCTGGTCGACCAGCGCGTCCATCGTGTCGAGGCCCTGGAATGCGTCCTTGCAGTAGAAGACGCCCGGCTCGTAGACCTCGTCGGACTCTTTGCCCTTGGGGTAGAGGGTGCGGCGGCCAAAGTCCCGGTTGATCGCGGCGCCACCGATCAGCACCGGGAACTCGAGCCCGCGCTGGTGCAGTTCCTGCACGCAGACCGGCATCTGCTTGGAGGTGGAGACGAGCAGGGCGGAGAGCCCGATCGCGTCGGCCTCGTTCTCGACCGCGGCCTCGATGATCGTGTCGACCGGCACCTGCTTGCCGAGGTCGATCACCGTGTAGCCGTTGTTGGTCAGGATCGTGTTGACCAGCGACTTGCCGATGTCGTGCACGTCGCCGAAGACAGTGGCGATCACCACCTTGCCCTTGGTGTGACCGTCGATCCGATCGAGGTAGTTCTCGAGCTGGGCGACGGCGCGCTTCATCACTTCGGCCGATTGCAGGACGAAGGGCAGGATCAGTTCGCCGGCACCGAACTTGTCGCCGACCTCCTTCATCGCCGGCAGCAGCACCTCGTTGAGGGTGGGAACGGCGCCGATCTTCTCCACCGAGCGGTCGATCCACTCCTCGACCCCGTCCTTCTTGCGGCGCAGGATGTGCCAGTGGAGGGCCTCCTCGGGCTCCATGCCCTCGGTCGGGTTGGCGGCTTCCTCCTCGGCCTCCTCGCCCTTCGACTCGAAATGGGCGATGAAGAGCTCCAGCGCGTCGTCGCGCCGGTTGAAGACGAGGTCGTCGGTCAGCGCACGCTCCTCCTCGGATATCTCCGAATAGGGCGTGATGTGGTTCGGGTTGACCATCGCCAGGTCGAGCCCGGCCTCGACGCAGTGGTGGAGGAAGACCGAGTTGAGCACGGCGCGCGGCCGGGGCGAGACGCCGAAGGAGACGTTGGAGACGCCGAGCGACGTCTTCACGCCGGGGATCTCGGCCTTGATCCGGCGGATCCCCTCGATCGTCTCGACCGCCGAGGGCTTCCACTCGTCATCGCCGGTGGTGAGGGTGAAGGTGAGCGCGTCGAAGATCAGCGCCTCGGGATCGAGGCCGTGCTCCTCGCAGGCGATGTCGCGCAGGCGCTTGGCGATCTCGACCTTGCGCTCGGCCGTCTTCGCCATCCCGACCTCGTCGATCGTCAGCGCGATCAGGGCCGCACCGTGCGCCTTTGCGAGCGGCACGACGGCGTCGGCCTTGTCGCGCCCCGCCTCGAGGTTGATCGAGTTGACGATCGCCCGTCCGGGGATCTGCTCCAGTGCCGCCTTCAGCACCTCCGGCTCGGTCGAGTCGACCTGGATCGGCGAGGGCTGGGTCAGCGAGATCCGCTTTGCCACTGCCGCCATCTGCTCGTCCTCGTCCTGGCGCTCGGTCAGGGCGACGCAGACGTCGAGCACGTGGGCGCCGCCTTCGACCTGGTCTTCTGCGACCTGGACGAGGCCGTCGTAGTCGTCGGCCAGCAGCAGCTCCTTGGCCTTGCGCGAGCCCTGCGAGTTGACCCGCTCGCCGACCAGCGTTGGCCGCGGTTCCTGCACCAGTGGGGTGGAGGTCATCATCGAGGAGACCTCGATCGGCCCCGGCGCCGGGCGCTCGTCGGGTATGTGGCCCCCGACCCGCTCGCGGATCGCGGCGATGTGCTCCGGCGTCGTCCCGCAGCAGCCGCCGACGATGCCGACGCCGTAGCGCTCGACGAACTCGCCCAGCGTCGCCGCCAGCGGCCCCGGCTCTTCGGGGAAGATCGTCTCGCCGTCAGGCCCCTGCAGGGGCAGGCCGGCATTGGGGATGCAGTGCACGGGCAGCGGGCTGTTCTCGCCGAGGAAGCGGATCGCGTCGCGCATGTCCTCGGGCCCGGTCGAGCAGTTGAGCCCGATCACGTCGACGTCGAGCGCGGTCAGGGTCGTGAGCACAGCCTGGATGTCGGTCCCGAGCAGCATCTTGCCGCCCTGGGGGAGCAGCGAGACGCTGGTCTGGATCGGCAGTGCGCGCCCGGTTGCCGCGAACGCCTCGCGGGCGCCGAAGATCGCCGCCTTGACCTCGAGGATGTCCTGCGCCGTCTCGATGATGATCAGGTCGGCGCCGCCTTCCACCAGTCCCGTCGCCTGCTCGGCGAAGACCTCGACCAGCTTGCCGAAGGAGATGTCACCCAGGGTGGGGTCGGTCGAGGCGGGCAGGAACCCGGTCGGGCCGATCGAGCCGGCGACGAAGCGCTCCGGGCCGGCCGCCTTGCGGGCGATCTCGGCGGCCTTGGTGTTGATCTCCAGCGTGTGCTCGGCAAGCCCCCACTCTTCGAGCTTCAGCCGCGAGCCCTGGAAGCTGTCGGTCTCCACGACCTCGGCCCCCGCCTCGAGCATCGAGGCGTGAACCCCCTCGATCACGTCGGGGCGATTGAGCACCAGCGCCTCGTGGCACTTCCCCTCCAGTCCGCCGTAGTCCTCCTGGGTCAGCTCGAACTGCTCCAGGGTCGCGCCCATGCCGCCGTCGAAGACGACGACGCGTTCGCGAATTGCGGCTAGAAAGTCACGCTCGGCCATCCAAAGAGGCTACCGAGGCGCGGAGTATTGCTCGGATCAGCCGCGCAGCCCCAGGCGCCTGCGCCAGTCGCGGGCGCTGATCGCCTGGGAGAGGCGGTTGACGAGACCGCGTCGGGCCTTGGTGTACGGGTACCAGGACGGTTCCCGCTTGCCGGCGAAGCGGGTGATAACCAGCGACTCGCTGCGGCAGTACTTCTTGATCCCCGGCTCGCCGTGGCGGTAGCCGATTCCCGACTCCTTCCAGCCACCCATCGGCACGCCCATCGCGGCCATGTTGATGATCACGTCGTTGACGTTCACCGACCCCGCCTCGACCCGCCGCGCGACCCTCTCGGCCCTGTTCTTCTCGCCGAAGACGGAGGCGGCGAGCCCGTAGCGGCTGTCGTTGGCGAGCTCCAGCGCATGCTCGGAGTCGCGCACCTTCATCACCCCGACCACCGGGCCGAAGGTCTCGTCGCGCATCACTTTCATCGAGTGATCGACGTCGACGAGGACCGTGGGCTCGAAGTAGTCGCCAGGGCCGTCGGCTTTCCTGCCGCCGGTCAAGGCGCGGGCGCCGTTGGCAAGCGCGTCGTTGACGTGGTCCTCGACGATTGCCGACTGGTTCGGAGAGGTCATCGCGCCGACGTCCTTTTCCGGCTTGCGGCCGTCGGCGCCCTGGCGCAGGCCGCCCACCTCTTTTGCCAGCTTGGCGACGAACTCGTCGTAGACGGGCTCCTCGACGTAGATCCGCTCGACCGAGATGCAGAGCTGACCGGAGTTCACCATGCCGCCCCAGGCCGCGGCGTTGGCGGCGCGGTCGACGTCGGCGTCGGCGAGCACGATCATCGGGTCCTTGCCGCCGAGCTCGAGGCTGACCGGCGTCAGCGTCTCCGCCGCACGGGCCATCACCTTGCGGCCGGTTCGGTCGGAGCCCGTGAACTGGACGTAGTCGACGCTGTCGATCAGGGCGCCACCGGCCTCGCCGGTGCCGTGCACGCAGTCGAAGACGTCAGGTGCGCCGATCTCCTCCTTCCAGGCCTTGATCACTTCGATCAGGCTCAGCGGGGTGAACTCGGAAGGCTTGACGACGACCGCGGCGCCCGCCTGCAGGGCCGGGATCGAGTCGCCGAGGCCCATTGCCAGGGGAAAGTTCCAGGGGGAGATCACACCGACGACGGGATGGGGCCGGTAGCGAATCAGCAGCTTCTTCGAGGCGACCAGCGGCGAATGGGGACGGACCACTTCGTCGCCGATGAACTTCTCCGCCTTGGTCCCGTAGAAGTTGATCAGGTCGGTGACATAGCCGAGATCCATGAATATGTCGCCACGGACCTTGCCGGTTTCCGCCTGCATCGTGTCGGCGATCTGCTCGCCGTTGTCGAGGATCCAGTCGCGCAGCTTGCCGAGCCAGTGGTAGCGGCCCTCGATTCCGATCGCCTCCCACTCGGCCTGGTTGGCGCGGACACGAGCCACCGTGGCGGCAATCGCCGCGGGCGTGTCGACCGGGATCGAGCCGACGGTCTCGCCGTTGGCAGGGTTGAGGACATCGATGCGACGGGCGGATGGCGAGCCGCTGCCCCCGTTTGAGCCGTTGACCGCCGTCGTGCTCGTCCCCACGGTGCCGCTCTCCACTGGAACTCCCTTCCTCGACCCTTTGGCTGGTCAGCCAACTGTAGCCGCTATCGGCTGACCAGCCTGAAGACAGGCCCTTCCTGCGAGCAGACGTAGATGCGGCCGCGGCCGTCTTCGCCAAACGAGGTGGGGGAGGCGACGGTGAGGCCGGTTCTGCGATCGCTGCCGGCGCGGCGCAGATGGGGGGCGAGGCTGCGCAGGACGCCTGAGCAGTAGTCGGCGTAGAGGTAGCGCCCGCGCAGGGCAGCCGGTCCGCCCTTGCCGACCACGTAGCCGCCGATGATCGTGCAGGTGCCGCCGTCGCGATCGCGGCCGTAGGCCATGATCGGCGGGGTGGTGTTGCCGGGATCGGCGGTGTCGCCCTCTTCTTCGCTGTAGCGGCTGTCGCCCTCGAAGGCGTCCCAGCCGAAGTTGGCGCCGGAGGCGGCGGCGACGGTCGTGTAGTCGAGCTCCTCGAAACGGTTCTGGCCGACGTCGCCGATCGCGATGCGGGGCAGGCCGGCGCTGACCGTGTCAAAGGAGAAGCGAAAGGGGTTGCGCAGGCCGTAGGAGTAGATCTCGTCGCGACCCGGCTCGCCGACGAAGGGGTTGTCGGCGGGAACCGAGTAAGGCCGCCCGCCGCTCGCTCGCGGATCGATGCGCAGCAGCTTGCCGAGCAGGCTCTCCCTGTTCTGGGCGTTGTTGGGCGGATCGCCGGCGGCGCCGCCATCTCCCGTGCCGAGGTAGAGAAGGTCGTCGAGGAACTGCAGCTGGCCGCCATTGTGGTTGGCGTTGACCGGGTGCGCGATCTCGATCACCGTGCGGCGGCTGCCGGGGTCGGCCCTGGTCGCGCTCCTCCGCGTCAGCTCGTCGACGCGGATGTCGCCGGCGTTGTCCGTGTAGTAGACGTAGAAGCGGCCGCTCTGCCGGTAGTCGGGTGGAAAGGCGATCGAGAGCAGACCGCGCTCGCCGCCGGCCTCGACCTGGCCCCTGATGTCGAGGAAGGGCTTGCCGGCTCGCCGTCGGTTGCGCAGCACCTCGACCACGCCTTCCTGCTCGACCACGAAGAGGAGCTCGGGAAATCCAGGCGCCGAGGCCACGTACGTGGGGCTGTCGAAGTTGCCGATGCGCTGCAACGCCAGGCCGCGGCGCTTCGCCTTCGACTGCTCGGCGTCGTGCTGTTGCGCGGTGCCGCAGGCCGGCAGGGCAACCAGCGCGAGTGCCGATAGGACGATGCTCGATGTGGCGCGGCGCCTCACACGGATCAAGCTACCCGGCCGCGACCTATTTCTTGTCGACGACTTCCCCGCGGTCGTTGACTTCGGTGTTGCGCTCGGCCGAGCTGATCTCCACCGCGAAGGAGCCGCCCGGCTTCAGGTCGCCTCCGGTCTCGGCTTTGGCCGCGCCGCTGAGGCCGGCGTCGATCGCATAGAGAAGCGTGTAGTGACCCGTCTTGACCGCGCTCACCTTCCAGACGAGGCTGGCTGTCGCGCCCTTCTTCAGCGACCCGAAATCGAAGGTCTTCGGGTTTGAGGTCCCGGCGCCTCCGGCAGCCGAGGAACCCTCGAATTTCGGATAGTGCTCGGCCAGCACCCAGACGGGCCGGTCGGGCTGGGCGAGTTCCGGCTGCTGGTCATGGATCCCGAAGGGAAGAGTCGAGCCCTCGCCCTCCTCGCCTTTGATCGAGATGTTCACCGTCAGCGCCGGGATCGTCTTGTCACCGGTGTTGCGCACGCCGAGCTTGAGCAGGTAGGTCTGGCCAAGTTGCTGCTCGGCGGGGAAGCTCGCGTCGGCAACCCGGACCCGGTATGTGCCTTCCGGCTCATTTGAGTCGGAGGACGACTCGCCGCCGCAGGCGGCGATCGCGAGGGCCAGCGTCGCGGCGAGCACGGCCGCGACCGCGGCGCGTAGGCGGTGTTGCGAGACCTGTGTTCCGTGCCCCCCCAAAGCGGCCGGAACATACCACGGGGTTTCGCCTGCTCCGGAGCGGGTTAGCGCTAACTCAACAGAGGCCGCTGGCGCATCGCATAGACTCGCCCGAGGAGGAGGATGATGGTCGGATCCGCGGTCAACAGGGCATTTCTGCCCGCCAAGTCGCTGTTCGAACAGGTTGGGGACATGATGATCCTCACTGCTCGCACGCTTGTTTCCGCGGTCAAGCCTCCCTATCCCTACGGCGAGGAGTTCATCGGCCAGTTCCTCTTCGCCCTGCAGCTCTGCTGGTTCCCGCTCTTGATCTCGACCGTTGCCTTCGGCTTCGGGGCGCCGGGCCTGCAGGCCTCCAACTTCCTTTCCCTCTTCGGTGCCCTCGACCGGCTCGGCGGCTTCTTCGTCCTTGCCTCGATTCGTGAGTTTGCCCCCTTCGTCACCGCCGTCGTCGTCGCCGGCGTCGCCGGCACGGCGATCACCGCCGACCTCGGCGCCCGCAAGATCCGCGAGGAGCTCGACGCCCTGCAGGTGCTCGGCGTCGACCCGATCAAGAACCTGGTCGTGCCGCGCTTCCTGGCGCTGATGCTGATCACCGGTCTGCTCGACATCTACGCCCTGGTCTTCGGCATCTCCGGCGGCATCGCCGCCGAGCTGCTCTACCACCAGTCGCTCGGCGGCTTCTTCGCCACCCTCTTCTCAAACGCCTCGGTCACCGATCTCTGGGGCTCGGTGATCAAGTGCACGCTCTTCGGCGCGATCATCGCGGTCGTCTGCTCATACAAGGGGATGACCGCGTCCGGCGGCGCCGCCGGCGTCGGTCGCGCCGTCAACCAGGCGGTGGTGATCGCCTTCATGGGCGTCTTCGCCTTCAACTACGCCTTCACCCAGACCCTGCTCGCCACCAACCCGGAGCTGCAGACGATCCGATGATCGCGGAGCGACCAAGCGTCCATCTCTGTCTCTTCGCGCCGGGAGCGAAGCGGAGTCGTTTGTCATGAACGCCTGGCTCGAGGTCCCGCGCGGCTGGCTCGACTCCTTCGGCGAGATCGCCCGCTTCGGCTCGCGCGTCGCCGGCCTCGTCTACAGCGGCCGGGTCCTGCGCTTCTTCGGCGAGAGCCTGCGCCAGGCCGGGATCCTGGTCCTCGGCTCGGCCTTGATCATCTGGGGCCTCGTCTTCATCCTCGGTCTGCAGTGTGGAATCGAGGGGGCCTACCTGCTGCGTGCCCAGGGGGCGCCCGCCTACGCCGGCGTCTTCTCCGCCTGGTGTGACCTGCGCGAGATCATGCCCTACGCCTTCGGCTACATGCTGGCGGCCAAGGTCGGCACCGGCATCGTCGCCGAGCTCGGCGCGATGCGGATCTCCGATGAGATCGATGCGCTCGAGGTGATGGGCGTGCCGCCCGTCACCTTTCTCTGCGCGACCCGCCTGCTGGCCGCCTGGATCGCCTTTCCCTTCATGTATCTCTGCGGGATCGGGATCATGTACTTCGCCAGCTACCTGGCCGTCGTCCAGCAGATCGGCGACGTCTCCTCCGGCGGCTACCTGCTGATCTTCTGGATGTTCCAAAACCCGCCCGACCTGCTCTTCAGCTTGATCAAGGGCATGTTCATGGCGACGGCCATAGTCATGGTCGGTGGCTATTACGGCTACACGGCGTCGGGCGGCCCGGTAGGGGTCGGCACCGCCACCGCGAAGTCGATGGTCCTCAACATCGTCTTGGTTCACATCATCGGGATGCTGGGCACCCTGGTCTTCTGGGGAGCCAACCCGCGCGCGCCGATAGGAGGCTGATCTAGGCTATGAGCATGGACGACCCGACCCGACCCGACGACGCCGAGTTCGAGGCAGAGGCGGAAACGACCGCCGAGGCAGCGGAGCCGGTGGCGCCCGAGCCGGCCCACAGCGGTCCCTACGTCAGCGAGGACGGCCTGCAGATGGGGCGCGACTTCGTCATCCCCGGCGTCGATCCCGCCGAGTCCGATCCCTATCGCTTCCATACCGGCCGCAAGCGCGACCACGGCGGCGAGGACGCGATCGAGATCATCGATCTGGTCAAGCAGTTCGGCCGTGCCCGCATTCTCAACGGCCTCAACCTGGGCCTTCCCGAGGATCAGGTCTCGATGGTGCTCGGGCCCTCGGGCACGGGCAAGAGCGTGCTGATCAAGCACATCGTCGGCCTGCTCTATCCCGATTCGGGCGACGTGCTCGTCCATGGCGAGTCGATTCCGAACATGACCGACGACGAACTCTTCGAGGTGCGCAAGAAGTTCGGCCTGCTCTTCCAGGACGGCGCCCTCTTCGGCTCGATGAACATCTACGACAACACCGCCTTCCCGCTGCGCCAGCACACCGACAAGAGCGAGGAGGAGATCGGCGAGATCTGCAACCGCCGCCTCAAGGAGGTCGGGCTCAGCGAGGCGATCTACAAGATGCCCAACGAGCTCTCCGGCGGCATGCGCAAGCGCGCCGGCTTCGCCCGGGCGCTGGTGCTGGAACCGGCGATCGTGATGTTCGACGAGCCCGATTCGGGCCTCGATCCGGTGCGCACGGCGCTGCTCTGCGAGCTCGTCCGCGAGGTGCACGAGGAGAACGGCGGCTGCTATCTGGTGATCAGCCACGACCTCAACACGGCGCGGCGGATCTCCGACTTCATCGCGGTGCTCTGGAACGGCAAGATCGTCGAGTCGGGGCCCAAGGAGGAACTGTTCGACTCCGAAAACCGGTTCGTGAGTCAGTTCCTCAATGCGGACGTCACTGGTCCGCTTTCGATGGATTGAACGGCTCGGCGGGCCGCTTCGGCGCGCGGGTCCTGTCACGGAGTGAGGGGGCCTGCGGGCAGTCCACGGGCTGTCCTCGACCCCCTCACCCCGTGCCACCCGCGCGAGGAGCAGCTGGATGAGCACGGCTTTCGGTCGAATCGCGGAATTGTCCGTGCGGCATGTGCGGATCGTGCTGGCGGTGTCGGCTTTCCTCGCGGTTGGAGCTTTTTTCGCTGCCACGCAGCTGCCGACCGATGCGGGGACTGACACGCTGGTCGAGCGTGGCAGCGAGAGCTATCGGGCTACCGAGCGGGTGCGGGAGGTGTTTGGGGAGGAACCGGTCGTGGTGGTCGCGGAGGGAGATCTGCAGGAACTGATCCTCACCCCGAACTTGGGGCGGTTGCTGCGGCTGGAGGGGTGTCTTGCGGGCAACGTCCCCAAAGGCGCCGAGCCGATCCCGGGCCCCTGCGCCGAGCTGGCGGAGCTGGACCCCGTTCAGTACCTCGCCGGGCCGGGCACCTTCCTCAACGAGGCGGTGATCCAGATCGACAACCAGCTGCGTCGCCTGGCCGCCACCGTGCCGCCGGAACAGCTGCGGGAATTCCTGCTTCAGGTCGCTGCCCGCTACGGAATCACCAGCGCGCCCAGCCTCGGCAACCCTGACTTCCTCGCCTCTGTGGTCTTCGATCTGGAGCAGGCGCGCGGAACTCCGAAGCCGAAGCTGGCCTACCTCTTCCCGAACAACCACTCGACCCAAATAGTCCTCCGCCTGCGCCCGGGTCTGAGCGACGGCGAACGAGGCCGCGCGCTGGAGCTAATTCGCGAAGCGGTCTACGACGCGACCCCACGTCAGGCCTGTACCTACCAGGGCGAGCCGGAGGCTTGCTTCGGACTGCACGGTGCTGGCAGCTACACGATCAGTGGCGCTCCGATCGTCATCGAAGGCATTACGGGGGCCTTGAAGGAAGCGCTGCTCATCCTCTTCGCAGTCGCGATTGCGGTTATGGCCGTGACCTTGCTGCTGGTCTTTCGCTCGCGCTTTCGGTTGCTTCCATTGGCAATTGCCCTCACGGCGGTTGCCCTTACGTTTGGGTTGCTCCACTTGTTTGGTGGGTCGCTGACCATCGCCACGATCGCGACGATGCCGATCCTGATCGGCTTGGTCGTCGACTACGCGATCCAGCTGCAGGCTCGCTACGACGAGGCGTCTGCTGGTGGCGCGGATCCAGTGGATGCGGCTCGCTCGGCGGCGGGAGGGGCCGGGCCGACGATCGCCACGGCCTGCCTGGCCACGGCCGCCGGGTTTCTCGCGCTGCAGCTTTCGCCGATTCCAATGGTTCGTACGTTTGGCGTTCTCCTGATTCTCGGCATCGCGGTGGGGCTTGCTCTGGCTCTTACCGTGGGTTTTGCAGCTCTTAGCTTGCGGGCGGGGACGGGAGGAGGGGGTGCCCCTCCGCTTGCTGGGTTTTTCGCCAAGGGGTTTCCGGCACTCGCTGAGTGGTCTGTGCGAAAAACAGGACGCCGCGCGCATCCGGGGCACCCCCTCCTCCCGTCCGAGCGGGTCGCCGGGGTCGCGCTCAGGCATCCTCGGCGGGTGCTTGCGATTGGCGGCATGCTGGCCGTGATCGGGTGGGGACTCGGTACTCAAATCGACACGGTCTCCGACATTCGTTCGCTTGGCCCTCAGGGGCTGACTGAGATCGAGGACCTGAATCGGGTTCAGGGGGCGACCGGGGTTTCCGGGCAGTTGCAGGTGGCGGTTGAAGCCCCGGATCTTTCCGATCCGGCGACGATTCGGTGGATGGCTGACTTCAAGCAGCGGGTGCTGCAAGAAAATGGGTTTGCTGGGCCGCGGCCTAGCTGCCTCGAGGCAGAAATCTGTCCCGGGCCAGCACTCTCGGATTTCCTCGTAAGCGGCAAAGGGGAGGAGCAACTCAGCCGGGCGGATGTCCGTGCCACATTGCGTGAATTGCCTGCGTACTCGCTGGCGCAGTTGGCGCCGGTCGATTCGGAGACTGGCTTGCCCGGTCGGCTGGCATTGTTGAGCTTCGGCATTCGCGCTCAGTCGCTGGAGGACCAGCAGGCTCTGATCAATCGGGTGCGCTCCGAGGTTGGCGGGCCGGGGGAGCCGGGTGGGCCACCAGAGGGGGTGAGGGTGCGATTTGCAGGCTTGCCGGTGATCGCTGCCGCTGCGGCGTCTGATCTCTCGAGCAGTCGCTACTGGCTGACGCTTGCCGGGCTTGCTGCCGTGGCTTTGGTGCTCCTGGCTGCG
Source organism: Solirubrobacterales bacterium (assembly GCA_044867925.1). GTDB lineage: Bacteria > Actinomycetota > Thermoleophilia > Solirubrobacterales > 70-9 > VRUE01. The sequence goes on from JBIOVV010000012.1 coordinate 12,190, forward strand.
TACCGCTCGTTCATGCGCGCGCTGGTCCCGCTGATACCAGTCGTGCTTGCCACCGGCTGGTCCTCGCTGGTTCTCTGGCTGACTCAGATTCCGCTCAATCCGATGTCGGCGGCGTTGGGTGCCTTGACGATTGCGATCGCCACTGAGTTCAGCGTGATCCTGGCTGCCCGCTTTCGTGAAGAGCGTGGGGGTGGGCTGGGTGTGAGCGAGGCGATCCGGGCGGCTTATGCTCGGACAGGGCCGGCGGTGTTCGCTTCCGCGGTGACGGTGATCGCCGGCTTCGCGGTGCTGATCGTCAGCGATGTGGGCATGCTGCGGGAGTTTGGCTTCGTCACGGTGGTCGACCTCGCGGTTGCCCTGCTCGGGGTGATGGTGGCGTTGCCCGCCGCGCTCGTTTGGCTGGAGCAGCGGTGAGGGATCGTTACTCCCTGGTGGTCGGCCTGCTCTTTGCCGCGGTGATCTTGATCGCGGTGATCAACTCGCTCGGCAGCAAGGACGAAGGGACGCTGGGGCTCGACAAGCGGGAGAGTCGCTGGGCCCTGCCGGAGTTCGCCGTGCCGCGTGCCGACGGGCCACTGGAAGGCGACGCGAATCTGGCCCAGGATGACTGCGAAACCGCGCAGACGCCCTGCCCGGCGTCGGCGCGGCGCCGGCCGGCTTGCCGGATATCCACGCCCGGCGCGATCCGCGTCTGCGACTACTTCGGCCGGCCGCTGGTTCTCACCTTTTGGTTTTCGCGCGGCGGCAGCAACTGCAGCGAGCAGCAGAACGTGGTCAGTCAGGTATTCGAGCGTTACCGCGGGCGCGTTAACTTTCTCTCCCTAGACGTCCGTGACGATCGTGACACAGTTAGGGACCTGATCGAGCGCAATGGTTGGAAGATGCCGGTGGGCTACGACCGCGACGGAGCGGTGGCCGGCCTCTACCGTGTCGGTCTCTGCCCGACCTTCGCCTATGTGTATCCGGGCGGCACGCTGCGGGAGGCGAGCATCGGCGAGCTGACGGCCGGGCAGCTCGAAGCTCGTGTCGACGACCTGCTGCGGGCGACCCGCGCGGCGGAGGTGGGCTGAGCATGGCTCGGATCGAGGCCGCTGGATCCGATCTGGGCTGGGAACCGACGCCGCGGCAGGGCTGGGTTGCGCCGCACCTGGCCAGCGAGTTCCCCGGCCTTGGCATCGCCTGGGTCGTGGTCGACGGCAAGCCCGCCCGCAGCCCCGAGCCGGTGCGCCGCCGCCTGCGCGACCTCTCCGACCGCTTCTACGGCTCGCACGCGATCCACATGCGCGAGCGCCCGATCCCCTGGGCCTACCGGGTCTTCTTCCGCCAGATCGGCCTCGACCCCGACCGCACTCGCACCCCGATCGAGCAGCTCGCGCTGGACCGCCTCCACGACGGCGCCTTCACGACCCGGGGCATGCCCGCCGATGCGCTGACGATTGCCACGATCGAGACCGGGGTGGCGCTGCGCGCCTTCGATGCCACCGCGATTGAAGGCGATCTCTGCATCCGCGACTCCGCTCCGGGGGAGTCGCTGCCGGGCAGGCCGGGCAAGCTGCCGCAGGGGACTCTGACCGTCGCCGACGGTCGCCGGCCGTTGTCCCTGCTCTTCGGCGGCAAGGCGGTAGATCAGGAGATCGAGCCGAAGGCGGCCCGCGTCGCGATCGTCGCCCTTCAGGTAAAGGGCGTGCCCCAGGCATCGGTGGACGAGGCCCTCTGGATTGCCTGTGCCGCGATCGCCGCATAGCGGCCATTAACACACTTTCGGCCCTGCTTCATCTTCGTAATATGGCGCTAAGGAACGGTGGAGGGCGCGTGATTTAGACTGGGCATCAGGCTCATGCCGGATCTGCTCGCTCGAGACACGTTCACGACGCTTCAAGTAGGAGGCGACGAGCGCCTCGCGCGCGCTGAGCTGCGCCGCCAGATCGGCCGCCTCGAGCACGAGCTCTCCCGCCTCTGCGCCGAGGCGTTTCCCCGTCTCTCCCTCGACATCGCTATCCCCGCCGGCTTCGCCGAGCCGCGGGTCGCCGGGCTCGAGGAGCTCGAGCGGGTTCGCGACGCGCTTTCCGATCGCATCGCCGGGGCGCATCGCGCCCTGCGCAAGCAGGACGAGCTGGAGACGAGCAACCGGGAGCTGCTGAGGAAAATGCTGGCTGCCCCCGCCGAGCACAAGTGGCTGCGAATCTCACGCACTGACGTAGGCGAGCCCGGCTGTGGCCACTGGCACTCGCGCCCGCGCCTGGGGCCGCTGGGAATGTTGATGGGTTGGTGGCGTGTCAGGGTCTCCTCCGGATGTCCGTTATCCGGACGGCTTGCGGCCGTTGAGCGACAGACCGGATCCAGACGAGCGACCGCCGGCGCCTTGGGGCAACTTCCCGCTGGCCGAGCTGACCGTGCTCGCCGGCATCGTGATGCTGGTGATCGGCGTCGTCGGTGGGCACCCGACCGCCCTCGGGGTGGGCGTCGTCCTGGCCGGCCTCGGCGGCCTCGAGGTCGCCGCGCGCGAGCATTTCGCCGGCTACCGCTCGCACACGACCCTGCTCGCCGGCACGGTCTTCGTGCTCGTCACCGGCGGGCTCTTCTACTTGGGCGGCCTGATCCTGGCGATCTGCCTGGCGGTCGGGGCGGTCGCCTTCCTCGCCACCTTCCTTGCCCTGAGGCGCGCCTTCCAGCGGGCCTCAGGGGGTCTCTCATTTAGGGCGGGCCGCTTCGGCGGCGGCTGACCTAGACGAGTACGGACTCGCGGGAGGAGAGCTCGGAAGCGAGCAGGCTGCGCTGGCGCGTGGTGAGGGTGCCGAGGCGCTTGTTCTCGTTGAGGGCGAGGGCGATGAGGAACTTGCGGGCTCGGGTGCGGCCCCAGCGGCGCTGGCTGGTCAGCAGCTCGGCGAGGGTCATGCTCTCGGTCTCCCAGGGGCAGTCCCGCACAATGTCCGCCGCGTCGACGTCACCTCGTGCAATCGAGCGCTTCAGCTCCGCCCTCGCAAGTCGCACTCGGTTGGCGCGTGCAAGTGCCTGCATGTGCTGTGGGGCCTGGATTACGGAAGCGCTCGTCTGAGCAGGGGCGATCGAAGCAGCGTCCACTGGGACTCCTCCCTTCGGGGTTCATTGACTGGTAGCTCTGCGCACCGAACCGGAGGACAACCTCGGCCTGGCTGAGTTGAGTGCTCCACCATTCGCGTCCCTGCCCCGGGATGCGGTCGGCGCGGGGGCAAGCTATGCCTTCGAGGTGGCGAGCGTCAACCCCGTCGGATGGAAAGCTGCCCCCGGCCGGTCGCTAAGAGCATCTTTTTCGTGGGCGATCGGACTTGTCCAGTTCCGGCCAGGCCCGAAACTACCCCGAGCGGGGTAGATCGGGAAAGTCCTCGATCACTCTGGCGATCGTTCCCAATGCGCCGTCGAGGTGCTCGCGCTCGTGGGTCGCCATCAGGCTGGTGCGCAGCAGGGCTCCGGCCGGCGGCACCGCCGGGTGGATCGCGACGTTGGTGTAGACGCCGGCGTCGAAGAGCGCCTTCCAGAGCAGGACCGCCTGCCAGTCGTCGCCGACGACGACCGGGACGACGGGGGTGGTCGCCACGGTCCCGTCGGGGAGCACGCCGGGCTCGATCACCTTCAGCCCGAGCCGGCGCAGCCCCTCGCGCAGATACTCCGCGTTGGCGAGCAGCTGCTCGAAGAGCCGTGGCCCGTCGGAGCGGATCACCCGCAGGGCCTCCAGCGCGGCGCCGACCGCGGCGGGGACCGCCGAGGCGCTGAAGACGAAGGAGCGCGAGGAGATCCGCAGGTACTCGATCACGTCGGCGGGACCGGCGACGAAGCCGCCGCAGGAGGCGAGGCTCTTGGAGAAGGTGCCCATGCGCAGATCGACCTGGTCCTCGAGGCCGAAGAGCTCGCAGGCGCCGGCGCCACGGGCGCCGAGCACGCCGGCGCCGTGCGCCTCGTCGACCATCAGCCTCGCGCCGTAGCGCTTGCAGAGCTCGACGATTTGCGGCAGGTCGCAGACGTCGCCCTCCATCGAGAAGACGCCGTCGACGACGACCAGGACGCCGCCGCCGTCCTCCGCGGCCCGCTGCAGCATCTTCTCCAGCTTGTCCATGCGGTTGTGGCGGAAGGGCCGCAGCTTGGCGCCGGAGAGGCGACAGCCGTCGAGGATCGAGGCGTGATCGCCGGAATCGACGATCACCGTGTCGCCCGGCTCGAGGATGGTTCCGATCGTGCCCAGGTTCGACTGGTAGCCGGTCGAGAAGACGATCGCGTCCTCCGCCCGCATCCACTCGGCAAGCTCCTTCTCCAGCGCCACATGCAGCGGCGTCGTGCCGTTGAGCAGGCGCGAGCCGGTGACGCCGGTGCCGTAGGTCTCCAGGGCGTCGCGCGCCGCCTGCTTGACCCGCTCGTCGCCGGTCAGGCCGAGGTAGTTGTTGGAGCCGAGCATGATCGTCTCGCGGCCTTCCATCTCGACCACCGGGCCGGCCTGCGAGGTGAGCAGGCGGAAGTAGGGGAGAAGGTCGTGCTGCTTGGCCGCTTCGAGCTGCTCGAGGCGGTCATGGCTGCGCGCCTTCTCGAAAACGTCGAGGGGGGCCTTCGCTGTCTCGCTCATGGGGCAGAGTGTAGGTTCCGGGCCCCGTGGCAAGCGTGACTATCAGGCCGGTCCGCAGCAAGCGTGAGCTGAAGCGCTTCGTCAAGGTGCCCTTCCGGCTGCACCGCGAGCATCCACAGTGGGTGGCGCCGCTGGTCTTCGAGCGGATGGAGTTCCTCGACCGCGACAAGAACCCCTACTTCGAGCACGCCGAGGCGGAGTTCTTCATCGCCGAACGCGATGGCGAGCCGGTCGGCCGGATCACGGCCCAGATCGACCATCGCTGGGACGAGTTCCAGGGGGGCAGCGACGCGATGTTCGGCTTCTTCGAGACGGTGGACGATGCCGAGGTCAGCGCTGCCCTGCTCGGCGCGGCCACCGAGTGGGCGCAGGCCAGGGGCCGCAGCCGCATCCTCGGGCCGATGGACTTCACGACCAACGATGAGATCGGCATCCTGATCGAGGGCTTCGAGCGCCGACCGATGATCCTCGAGCCCTGGCACCCCCCCTGCTACCGCGAGCTGATCGAGGCGGCAGGCTTCGGCAAGGCGATGGACGTGCAGATGTGGGAACTGCAGTTCGGTGACCTCAAGCAGGGCGAGCGCTTCGATCCCTCGATCCACGCGGCTGCCGAGAAGGCCCTGCACGACGAAGGCATCGCGATTCGCAGCATGGACAAGCGCGACATGGCCGGCGAGGTGCGCCGTTTCATGGACGTCTACAACGAGGCCTGGGGGGACAACTGGGGTTTCGTCCCGATCACCGATGCCGAGGTCGAGTTCCAGGCGAAGAACCTCAAGCAGGTGCTCGACGAGGACTGGGCCTACATGGCCGAGAAGGACGGCGAGGTCGTCGGCGCCGCCCTCACCCTGCCCGACATCAACCAGGTGCTCGCCAAGCTGAACGGACGTCTGCTGCCGTTCGGGTGGCTCAGGTTTCTGCTCGGCAAGGGGAAGATCGACCAGCTGCGGGTGCTGGCGCTCGGCGTCAAGCACGAGTACCGCCACAGCGGCGTCGCCGCCGGCCTCTACCTCAAGCATCTGGAGACCGCCGCCCGGCCGGGCACGATCGAAGGCGGTGAGATGGGCTGGATCCTCGAGACCAACGGCCCGATGAACCGGGCGATGGAAGGCATGGGCGGCACGGTCGTCAAGAAGTACCGGATCTTCGAGAAGGCTCTTTAGATCCGCGCAAGGTGCGGGATGCCCCGGCCTGATGCGCCGCCGCCCTCGCTAAGGTCGAAGGGTGAGTTCAATGGAGCTAGAGCCGGTTTCGGTTCGCATCCTTCCCCACGAGAGCTCCGCCCCGCTCGCCGTGCGCGGCGAGGCGCGGACGGCGGTGATGGCGGCTGCAGGCGGGGTGCTCGCCGGCGCCGCGACCGTTGCCGCGGTGCGGGCCGTCGGTGCGGTTGCCGGGCGCAAACGGGCTCCGCGCCGGCTCGGCCGCCGCGAGCGGCAAAACGTCGTCGCCAGCCGCTCCTTCCTGGTTGACGTTCACCTGCTCGGACGGTGAGCCTGGAGGTAGAGGTCCGACCGCGCTCGCCCTTCCGGCTGCCGGGCTACGGCAGCGAGGACGGCGTGATGCGGGTGCAGCGGGGCATCACCTCGCGCCTGCTGCACGTCGAGCAGAGCCCGGTCCTGGTGCGGGCCTGGGAAGCGGGCAAGGACAGGGTCGCCCTGCGGGCGGAGCCGCTCGATCCGCGCCAGATCGCCGCGCCCCGCGCCGGCCAGGCCGCTCCCCGGCGAGAAGCCGGAGAGGCCGAGCTGGCGGTGGCGCTGGAGCGGATGCGCTTCGCGCTCGGCGTCGACGACGATCTCACCGACTTCTACCGTCGCTTTCGAGGCGATCCGCTGCTCGGCCCGCTCTTGCGTCGCCGTCCCCACCTGCGCCCGCGCCGCCGGCCCTGGCCGTGGGAGGCGCTGGCGTGGGCTGTCGTCAAGCAACTGATCGAGACGGGGCGCGCGGCGCGCATCCAGCGTCGCATGGTCGGGCGCTGGGGCCTGCGGCTCGGGGTGGGAGGAGGCTCATTGCGCGACGTGCCGACCCCCGACCTGATCGCCGGTCGGGCGCCGGTTGAAATGGAGTCGATGGGGTTGGCGCTGAAGCGGGCGATCGCCCTGCGCTCGGTTGCCGCCCAGGTCGCCCAGGGGCGTTGCGACCTGGCCGCGCCGGCAGCCGATCGCCGCTTGCTCGCGATTCGCGAGGTCGGGCCCTGGACGGTGCAGTGCCTTGGCCTCTTCGGTCGCGGCGACCCCGACTCGCTGCCGGCCGGCGACCTGATCTACCTGAAGCTGGTCGGCCGTCTTGCCCGGCTCGGCCGCCGGGCGACCGTCGAGGAGGTGGAGGAGTTCTACGCTCCTTACGCGCCCTACCGGGGCCTCGCGGCGGCTTGGACGATCGGCCTTTAGAGGGCCGCCGGCGGCTGAACTCAAGCGTGCCCGATAACGGTCGATAAGCGAGCCATGGAGAGCTCGAAGCGGGGTGGCAGCTGGCCCGAGAAACGAGTCAACGAGTTCCTCGACCAGATCTCCGCCGGCGGCGAGGACTATCGCCGCCTGGTCGAGCGCCTGCCGGCGATCGTCTACGCCTCCGAGCTGGGCGAGAACGGCCGCTGGCGCTACGTCAGTCCGCAGGTGGAGGAAATCCTCGGCTACACGCCGGAGGAGTGGCTTGCCGACCCCGGGCTCTGGGCCAGCCTCCTGCACCCCGACGATCGCGAGCGCGCGCTCTCCCAAGAGTCGCGCAATACGATCGGCACCCGCAACCCGCCACCGGTCGACTACCGCATGATCACCCGTGACGGGCGCACCGTCTGGATCCTCGACGAGGCCGTGCTCGAGCCGGACGAAGCGGGCACTCAGGTTTGGCACGGCGTTCTCTACGACATCACCGAGCGCAAGAACGCCGAGCAGGAGCTGCAACGGGCCGCGGCGCAGCAGGCCGCGGTGGCCCAGCTCGGCGGTCGCGCCCTGCAGGATGGGGACCCCGAGGGCCTGATGGCCGAGGCTGTCTCGCTGCTGCAGGAGATCGAGGGGGTGCACGCGGCCTGCATCTGGGAGATCGGCCGCGACGGCCGCCGGCTGGGGCTGCGAGCCGGGCTCGAGGATCGGGTCGTCGGGGCCGCCAGGGCCTCCGCCGCGCGCGACTCCCACGCCGGTGCCGCGCTCGACTCGCGCCTGCACGTGATCGTCGACGACTGGTCCAGCGAGCGCCGCTTCTCGATGCCGCCGACGCTGCGCGTGCTCGGCGTGCGCAGCAGCCTTGCCGTCGTGATCGACGGCAAGGACCAGCCCTTCGGCGTCCTCGACGTCCACTCCACCGAGCCCAACCGCTTCACGCCTCAGGACGTGCACTTCGTCCAGGCCTCGGCCAACGTCCTCGCCGATGCGATCGAGCGCCACGCCACCGATCAGGCCCTGCGCCACCGGGTCCTGCACGACCCGCTCACCGGCTTGCCCAACCGGCTCAGCTTCGTCGACTCGCTCAACGACGCGCTGAGGCGCAGCACCGTCTCCGGCTCGCCGGTCGGGATCCTCTTCCTCGATCTCGACAACTTCAAGCTGATCAACGACAGCATGGGCCACCACGCCGGCGACGAGCTGCTCGGCGCGGTGGCGCCGCGACTGCGCGGCCATCTGCGCCCCGGCGACATCGTCGCCCGCTTCGGCGGCGACGAGTTCGGCATCCTCGTCGACCGTCTCGCCGACGAGGACGAGGCGGTCGCGATCGCCGACCGCATCGCCGCCGCCTTCGCCGAGCCCTACGCGATGGGTGGGGTCGATCATTTCGTCAGCGCCAGCGTCGGCATCGCGGTCGCCCGCCCCTCGAGCCGCGAGCCGATCGACGCCGATCTGCTGATTCGCGATGCCGACGCAGCCATGTACCGAGCCAAGGAACGCGGTCGCGCCCGCTGCGAGCTCTTCGACGCCGAGATGCGGGCGGGAGCGCTGCGCCGGCTCGAGGTGGAGCGGGAGCTCCGTCAAGCGCTCGAGCGCCGTGAGCTGGAGCTGCACTACCAGCCGCTGATCGCCCTGCGCAGCGGTGAGATCACCGGCTTCGAGGCGCTGGTCCGCTGGCGCCATCCTGAGCGCGGCCTGCTCGATCCCGGCGATTTCGTCCCGATCGCCGAGGACAGCGGCCTGATCGAGCCGATCGGCCGCTGGGCGCTGGAAAGCGCCTGCCGCCAGGTGCTCGAGTGGCATGAGCTGCGTCCAGACCAGAGGCCCTTCGACGTCTCGGTCAACCTCTCCGCCCGGCAGGTGACCCACCGCGACCTTGCCGGCTCGATCGGCGAGATCCTCACCGGCACCGGTCTCGAGCCGGTGCATCTGCGGCTGGAGGTGACCGAGAGCGTCCTCGTCGAGGAGTCGGCGACCGCCACGGGCACCCTGGAAGCGCTCAGCGACATCGGCGTCGGCCTCGTCCTCGACGATTTCGGCACCGGTTACTCCTCGCTGGCCTATCTCAATCGCTTTCCCTTCGACGCGCTGAAGATCGACCGCTCCTTCGTCGATGCGCTGGGGGTCGAACAGGAGCGCACGGCGATCGTCGAGGCGATCATCGGCATGGCCCGCGCTCTCTCGCTCGACGTGATCGCCGAGGGGGTCGAGAACGAGCCGCAGATGCTGGAGCTGAGTCGGCTGGACTGCGATTACGCCCAGGGCCACCTCTTCTCACGGGCGCTGCCGCCGGAGAAGATCGCCGCCCTGCTCAGCGAGGGGACGCCGCTCTATTCGGGGATCGCGCCCGGCAGGTAGTCGTTGCTGAGCAGGTCGGAGGTGGCCGGCAGGCCGTCGATCAGCTCGTTGTCCCGCATCCAGCCGGTGAACTCGCGCCAACGGGCGGGAGACATGTAGCCGTAGGGCCGCTGTTCGCCGCGGGCCGGGGCGAGCAGGGGCAGCGTTGCCGCCAGCTCCGCTCTGGTCAGCTTCGGATCGAGGTCTGGGTTCGCCTCCAGCAGCGCCTTTGCCGCCGCCTCGGGATTGTCCGCCGCAGCGGCGGTGCCGCGGGCCAGCGCGGCGACGAAGAGGCGGATCGCCTGCGGATCATCTTCCAGCTGCTTGCGGCGGGCCACCAGGACGAGCTCGTCGTAGGTCGGGACGCCGAGCTTGTCGACCGCAGTGACGACGGGCTCGGCGCCGCGCAGGCGCAGGTCGACCCCCTCGACGTTGCTGAAGCCGCCCAGCATCGCCTCGGCGCGGCCGCCGAGCAGCGCCGGCAGCAGGCCGAAGCCGACGTTGACCGTCTTCACGTCGGAGGGCTTCAGCTTGGCCCGGGCGAGGATCGTCTTCAGGTAGGCGTCCTGGTAGGGGATGCCGGCCGTGGCGATCGTCTTGCCGCGCAGGCCCGCCACACCGCCGATCCCGGACTTCTTCAGCCAGATCATCGAGGTCAGCGGCCGGTTGACGATCGCGGCGACGGCTTGGATGTCGAGGCCCTGTTCGTGGGCCAGCATCACCTCGGGCTCGTAGGAGATCGCCAGGTCGCTGCGGCCGGCGGCGAGGAGCTTCAGCGGCGCGGCCGGGTCGGAGGGGGTCTGGATCTCGACGTCGAGGCCGGCTTCCTCGAAGTAGCCGAGCTTCTGCGCCATGTAGATGCCGGCGTGATCGGGGTTTGGATAGAAGTCGAGGGTGAGGCTGAGCGATTCCGTCTCGCCCGTCGCGTCTTCGCTCTTCTCGCCGCAGGCGGCGAGGCCGAGCGCCAGCGCGAGCAGGGCGAAGGCGAGCATCGCCGGGATGGGGACGCGCTTCATCCCCTGCTTTCTATCGCCAAGTGACGATGCGGCGCTCTGCGAGGGCGAGAATCGCGAAGAGGACGATCGCCATCAGAGAGAGCACGGCGACGGCGGCGAAGGCCCGGGCGGTCTCGAGTTGGTTCATGTCGCGGAAGATCAGTGCCCCCAGACCCGAGTCCGGAGCGGCCAGCTCGCCGAAGACGGCGCCGATGACGGCCACGGCGATGGCGATCTTGGCGCCGCTGAAGAAGTAGGGCAGGGCCGAGGGCGCCTCGACGCGAGCGAGGATCTGGCCTCGCGAGGCATCCAGCGTGCGCATCATCTTGGTCGCTTCGGGGTCGACCGAGCGCAGGCCGTCGAGGGTGTTGACGGTGATCGGGAAGAAGCAGATCAGGGCGATGATCGCCAGCGTCGGCCCGATCCCGAAGCCGAACCAGACGACCAGGATCGGGGCGATCACAACGATCGGGACGGTCTGGGAGGCGATGATGAGCGGCTGGAAGGCGAGGCGCAGCGTCTCGGAGAGGTGCATCGCGAGGGCAAAGCCGACGCCGGCGATGAGCGCGCAGCCAAAGCCGATCAGGACCTCCTCGAGGGTGACCCAGGCGTTTTCGGCGAGCAGCGAACGGCTCTGCCAGAGCGCCTCGGCGATTTCGGCGGGGGAGGGGACGAGGAAGCTTTCGAGATTGAGCAGATCGGCCAGCGCTCCGGTCGAGGCGGCGACCTGCCAGGCGCCGAGCAGCCCGCAGAGCAGCAACGTGGGCAGGAGCCATCGCTTCAGCTGTCGATTTCTTTCCATCTGTCGGGCAAAACTCGACAGTCCGCTCATGCGCCACCGCCTCGCAACGCCTGCATGGCCCGTTCGCGGATCGCGATGAAACCGGGGTCGGTGACCGCCTCATCGCGGTTCGTCGCTCGCGGCGCCGGGCCGCTGAGCTGCTCGATGACACGGGCGGGTCGAGTCGAGAGCACCACGACGCTGTCACAGAGGTAGAGCGCCTCCTCGATGTCATGGGTGACGAGGACGACGGTGCGGGGGTCCGTTGCCAATGCCTCCGCCAGCCACTGCTGCATCTCGGCCCGGGTGATCGCATCGAGCGAGGCGAAGGGCTCATCGAGCGCGAGCACCGGCTTGCCGGCGATCAGCGTGCGCAGAAAGGCGACCCGCTGGCGCATGCCCCCGGAGAGCGCGGCCGGCGCCGAGCGCTCGAACCCGGCCAGGCCGAAACGTTCGAAGAGCAGACCCGCCTGGCGCCGCGCCTCGGCCCGGCGAAGGCCGCGATTTCGCAGCGCCAAGGCGGCGTTGTCGATCGCGGCGAGCCAGGGCAGCAGGAGGTCGCGCTGAGGCATGAAGGCACAGTGGGCAAGCCGGCCGGCCGCACCGACGGCGCCGCCGACTTCGACCGTGCCGCTGCTCGGTTCCCGCAGCCCGGCGACCAGCTCGAGCAGGGTCGACTTGCCGCAGCCCGAGGGCCCGACCAAGCCGAGGACGCCGTGCGCCGGCAGATCCAGGTCAAGCCGCTCGATCGTGCGCAGCTCGGCGTAGGAGTGAGCCAGGCCGCGGATCGAGACGGCGGCGCCCGCCGCGCCCTCGCCGGCAGGCGATGCGGCCCCGGCGGCGAAATCTTTGGCTTCCGCGGTGGGCATCTTGGTATCCTGGCGCACTCCGTGCTCCTGACCAAAAAGGTCAGGAAAGTCGATAACCACCCCGCACGGCATTCATATGGACCCGGCAATAATCGTCTTCGGACTAGGAATCGGCGTACTCGTCGGCATGACCGGCATGGGCGGGGGATCCCTGATGACGCCGCTACTGATCCTCATCTTCGGGATCCAGCCGACGACGGCGATCGGCACCGACATCTTCTACTCGGCAGTGACCAAGACGGTCGGCGGCTGGCGCCACTTCCGCATGAAGACGGTGAACATGGAGCTGGTCAAGTGGCTCTCCTTCGGCAGCGTGCCGGCCGCCGTGGCGGGCGTGGCGCTCGTCTCGGTGCTGGAGGAGCACATCGGCGAAGACCGGCTCGACTCGCTCGTCTACGCCGTCCTCGGCGGCACCCTGCTGATGGTCGGGATCATCACCCTGGCTCGGGCGCTGATCCTGCGCAACCTGGTCGAGGAGCGCGACCGTTTCGAGGTCGAGCGGCGGCACAAGGTCGCCGCGGTGCTGATCGGCGCCACCACCGGTTTCGTGATCGGGATCACCTCGGCCGGCTCGGGAACGGTGATCGCGATCCTGCTGATCGCCGTCTACCGGCTGGCGCCGAAGAAGGTGGTCGGCACCGACGTCTTCCACGCCGCGATCCTGCTCTGGGCGGCGGGGATCGCCCACTGGGTCGGCGGCAACGTCGACTTCGTCCTCGCCGGCGAAATCCTGCTCGGCTCGGTGCCGGGCGTGATCATCGGCGCCGCCCTCTCCGACAGGGCGCCGACCGGCTTCATCCGCACCGCCCTCGGCGTCGTCCTGATCGGCTCCGGCGTGGCCACGATCAGGAATGGCGACCCGACCGTCTGGCCGATCGCCGCCGGCGTCGCCGCCGTCGGCCTCGGCCTGATCCTCTACGCGCCTCACTGGCTGAACAAGCGCCGCGAGCGCGAACGCCAGCAGCAGGCGGACCAGGGGCGGGCACTGCCTTCTCACTCGGTCTAGCACGAACACACGTTCGTCCAGCCGATCTCGTCTATAGGGTGCGCGGTCATGCCGACCCCGCCGAAGTCGCAGGGCAAGCCTCGGGTCCTGAGCCTCTTCACCGGCGCGGGCGGGCTCGATATCGGGATAGAGGCCGGGGGTGGCTGGGATTGCCTCGCGTTCGTCGATTCTGACCCGACCTTCTGTCGGAGCCTCGAGTTGAACATCGAGGAAGGCCGGCTCGGGTCCGGCGGGTCGCGCGTCCTCAACGAGGACCTCGCGGGGTACGACTTCGCCGCGCTTCGCCGTCAGCTGAAGCTGCGGAAGGGCGAGCTGGACCTGCTCGTCGGCGGCCCGCCCTGCCAGTCGTTCAGCACTGCCGGTCGCCGCGGGACGATCCAGGACCCGAGGGGGGAGCTGCTCTGGGAGTTCCTCCGGGCGGTCGACGAGTTCCGGCCGAAGTGG
>JBIOVV010000013.1:0-15617 GCA_044867925.1 Solirubrobacterales bacterium
ATACAAAGCGGCTCCCGGCGGCGCGCTAACGCCAACCGGGAGCCTGACCACAAGGAGAGCAAGCTCCTCATGGCTGATCAGAACCCTACGGGTCGCGGCGCTGCCGTAGCCCTCGATCTCCCCGTCGATCACGTTCGCTTCCTTCGCGGCGTCTTCGAGCAGGCCCGCGACGGCATCACCGACGAGCTGGAGGAATTTCCCGACAAGCTCAACCCGAAGCGCCTGCATCGCGAACACGCCGCCTACGGGCGGTTGCTCACGGCGCTGGACGAGCTGGTGATCGTCCCCGACCACGATGTACGCGATGTGGTCGGAGACCTGGCCGGAGTCATTGACCACGGCAACGAGTACCCCCGCGTCGTCGCCGAGCATGAAGCGCTGCACGGTCTGCTCGACCAGCTCAAGGGGGGCGAGAGCCGATGATCGACGTCGCCGCCCGGTTCGGACACAATCTGGCTCGCTGCCGCAAGCTGGCCGACCTCTCGCAGGAGGAGCTGAGCGTCCGTGCCTCGCTTCACCGAACGGAGATCAGTCAGCTGGAGCGCGGCCTGCGCACCGCCAGGGTGGACACCTTGGTCAAGCTGCTCGGCTCGCTCGAAGTCTCCGCCGAGGAGCTTCTCGTCGGCCTGGACTGGACACCCGGCGATGTTCGGTATGGCACTTTCGTGGATCGCGGCGCGGGCTGATGGCGGAAGGCATTAGGAAGCGCCATACAAAGAAGTGCCCGGCGCGAACTGGAGGGAACTGCCGATGTGATGGGGGCTACGAGGCTTCCGTCTATTCGGAGCGAGACGGCAAGAAGCTCTACAAGACCTTTCCGCGCGAAGCAGAAGCCAGATCATGGCGAGCAGACGCCAAGCGCTCGCTTGACAGAGGAAGCCTGCGAGCACCGGGAAGCAGAACGATTCGGGAAGCCGGTGAAGCATGGCTCGCAGGCGCGGAGCGAGGTGAGATTCGCAACCGCTCCGGGCGCCCCTTCAAGCCCTCTAGCCTGCGCGGCTATCGGCAGATCTTCACCGACCGAATCGTTCCGGCTGTGGGGCATGTCAAGGTCGCCGCGCTCACCACATCGGATCTCCAGGTTCTGGTTGACCAGTGGCAAGCCGAAGGGCATGCGGCTTCAACGGTGCGTAACTCGCTCAGGCCACTTTAAGCGATCTATCGCCGCGCTCGCGCCCGCGAAGGGGTGCCGGTCAACCCTACCCGCGACCTCGAACTGCCCGTTCCCGAGCGCCGCGAGGTAGAAATCGTTTCGCCGTCCACCGCCGCGAAGCTGCTCGCGGCCCTGCCAGAAAGAGACCAAGCGATTTGGGCGACGGCGCTCTACGCAGGATTGAGATCCGGCGAGTTGCGCGCACTTCGCTGGAGCGCCGTGGACTTGTCGAGGAACGTCCTCGAGATCCGCGAGTCCTGGGACCCAAAGGAGGGACCAGTCGAGCCAAAGACCAGGCGATCACGGCGAAGGGTGCCGGTCCCGAACATTCTCAGGGAGCAACTGCGCGGACTACGGCAGTCCAATGTTGACCCCTCAAGCGAAACTCTGGTCTTTCCCGCCGACGACAAGACGCCATTCCAACCCGAGCGCCTCTACCGCCACGCCGATAGCGCCTGGCACCACGCCGGCATCCGCGACCGCCTACGCCTCCATCAAGCACGCCACACCTACGCCTCTTTCATGATCGCGGCCGGCGTCAATGCGAAGGCCCTCTCCTCCTTCATGGGCCACGCCTCGATCACTGTGACCTTCGATCTCTACGGGCACCTGATGCCGGGCTCCGAGACAGAGGGCGCTGCGCTGCTCGACGCCTATTTGAATGGGCATTCCGAAGACATTGAGGACGCCGAGGCTTAAGGCGAGCAGCATGGATCAATTCCCAACAATGAAGGCCAAACGCCTGCTCGCCGTTCTCGAACGAGAGCCGCTGAACTATCGCGTCTTGCGCCGGTCTGGCTCGCATCGCCGGATGGAGGCGCCAGGTCGCCCTTCGCTGACCTTCGCGTTCCATGACAAGGCGACAGTCCCCTCCGGCCTAGTCCGCAAGGTTCTCGTCAGAGACGTTGGACTTGCCGAAGACGAAGCCCGGAAGCTACTCTGACTTGGAGGATCAATGAAGACCGTGCGCGTCATCTACCACCACGAAGCCGACGGCTGGTGGGCCGAGTCGCCCGATGTAGAGGGCTGGTCCGCCGCTGGCGACACCTACGCCGAGGTGGTCAAACTCGCCGAAGAGGGCATCCCTTTTGCGCTCGGAGACCCAGCGGAGCTGGAGCACTACGTTCCGGCTGGCGAGCGCATACCCGCCTGACTTGTTCGAGTCCGGCATCGCTGCCTAGGGCCTAGGTGGGCGTGCGCCCCAAGGGGATCTCCGAGATCCTCCACATCCTTTGATTCCAGCGACCCACTGGCAAAAAGAGTGCGAATGCAGGGGCTTCCGGTCTCCCAGGAACCAAGCGAGTTACTTCTTTTCCCCCGTATTTGCACGGAAGCGACGAGAGGCCGGTCCCGAGGTTGTCTACGGTGGAAGCGAGAGACCCGGCACCCCTTGTCGTAATAGGGAACCGGGCCCCTCAAGGCAACGGGGGTCGGGTGCGTACGCGCCCGGCCCTCTCTCGTCTGAGCCTACACATCGTCGGTCCTAGTCAGGCGCCACTTTTTTTCGGACGGCGCGGCCTTTTCGCCGGAAGGTTGCCGCCGCCCTCTGTCCTTTACTTTGCCGGGTGCCTGCACACGACCCCCGGCGAAACCCAGCGGATGAGCGCGAGGAAATTCGTGCCTTCGTCAGCGAACGCCCTGTAGCTGAGCCCGAGATCCGGTTCAACGAGAAGATCGGGCGCGCCCCCGCAGGTCCAGCCCGAGGCTGGCGGGAGCGCGAGCGTAAAGCGAAGTCTTGTGAACAATGTGAGGGCGATCTATGGGTGGAGTTGGACGATGGAACGCCTGTCCCCTGTGAGTGCCGCAGCCGCAGAGCGGCCAAACGGACCAGCAATCGACTTCGAGCAGGGGACTGGTGGCACGGCACATCGCTCAGCTTTGCCGCACCGCCACTAGCCGCCGTGCCGTCATTGGCCCGCGATGCCGTAGAGGCTCTGTGCGGCGAGGTGCGACGGGGGGGGACTCCACGCGGACTGTGGATGGTGGGCGACAGCGACACTGGCAAGTCAGCGCTTTGCGCCTATATCGCCCAGCGCCTTTACCCCTCAAACGATGCCATTGCCGAGGGCACCGGGGACCTCGTCGCGCACTTGCGATGGCTGGGTGCCGTGAGGGGAGAACTCGCTGTCGAGAGACGCATGGAAAAACTTGTGGACACCCCACTCCTCGTCTTGGACGACGTTGACCGTCCAGTTCGCAGTTTCCCTCCGGCGGCGCTGCTGGGGTTGCGGGAGAGCTGCGCGAGTCAAGATCTAGTTCGTCTCGCGACATTGATTCGCGACCGGCAAGCGGCAATGCGGCCAACGGTGATCACCAGTAGAGCCCAACCGAAAGACTGCGCGAGCAGACTCGCCGCGATCACGACTCATGACCTGATGCGGGGACTCCTCACGACCGCCTCTGGCGAGGCTAGTCCGTTTGAGGACTTTCCCGAATATCTACATGGCTTGCTTGACGGAGCTTTGCGAGACGTGCAAAGCGCATGCAAGACGTGCGAACTTGATGAAGGTCAGCCCGCCGCTGCCGCTGCCGCATAGACGCGACCATCAGCCCGCCCGAAGGTGCGCCTTAACTCGCGTGCGCGCCGGATCGGGATGTCGGCCGCGATGCCGCGCTCAACCCCGAGAATCCTCGCTGACTCCTCTGCTTCCTCCGGCGTTTCAGCACGTTCGCGAGCCTGGAGAGTGGCCTCTTCATCAGCTTCCATGAGGGAGACGATCTCGGCCAATGGCAGGTCGGGAGCTATGGCCGGCGGCACCCACCTTGGCTCAGCGGCTGCGTGGACTTCGGCTTCACGGTCTCTGATTTCGGCGATCTCGTCCGCCTTAGACCGACGTGGCTTTTCGTCGTCGTGCACCGATGAGAAAGTGCCAACCGTCCCGGATGGAACAGCTGCACGGCGGCACAGCCGGTGGCACGAAACCGATAAACCGCTTAATCAAGCCGATCGCCGCCCCCCAGCCTCGACCTTGAAAACCGGCAGGCGCCTAACGGCGTCTCGAGGGTTCGAATCCCTCCCCCTCCGCTATCTGCTTCGAGCGCGGGCTCAGCCCGTCACGCGGGCGAGGCTGAAGCCGTCGTAGCCCTTGCCGCCTACGGTCTGGATCGTCGTTGCCTCGACCCGCGGCTCGGCGGCGAGCAGCTCGTGGAAGCGGCGCTGGGCCGGGATCGCCGGGTCCTCGTCGCTGGGGTCGAGGAGCCGGCCGTCGCGGATGACGTTGTCGGCGACGATCAGGCTGCCGGGGCGGGAGTGCTCCAGCGCCCAGGCGAAGTACTCCGGCGTGTGGACCTTGTCGGCGTCGATGAAGGTGAAGTCGAAGGGACCGACCTGCTCGGCCTCGAGCTGGGGCAACTGGTCGAGGGCGGGCCCGACCCTGACCTCGACGACGTCGCCGAGACCGGCGGCGGCGATGCTTGCCGAGGCCACCTCGGCGTAGCCCGGATCTGCCTCGAGGGTGATCAGGCGACCGTCCGCGGGCAACGCGCGCCCCAGCCAGATCGTGCTGTAGCCGGCCAGGGTGCCGAACTCGAGGATCGAGCGGGACCCGATCGTCTTCGCCAGCAGGTGCAGAAGCTTTCCCTGCGGCGGTGAAACCTGAATCTGGGGGAGGCCGGCCACCTCGCCGGTCCGCAACGCATGCTCCAGCGCCTCGTCGGGAGGCGCCAGCAGGCCGGTCACGTACTCGTCGACGGCGGTCCAGGTCTCATGTCCCATGGCAAGAGGTCTATCAGCACCCTTCCACCGAGCAGGAAACCCCTCGCGACGACCGAACGTGCGGGGATGGAGACGGCATCGCGCCGGGCGCGCAGGCGTGAGCGATGGCTGCAACGAGCGGAGCGCGTCAGCGACGCCTTCGGGTTGGTCCTCGTCCTCGTTCTCGTCACCTACGTCCTGGCCTCGCTGCTGGACAACCGCGGCTGGACCTCGGTGGTGCTGACGGTGGCGACGAGCGCGACCTCGGTGGTGGCGCTGACCAGCTCACACGCGCGACCCCAGCTCGTACGCGTCGCCCTGGCCCTCTCGGCGCTGACCGTTCTTCTCGCTGCGATTGGAGCGGCCGCCGGCAACCACGACTGGCTCAACCTGGCGACGCTGGTCCAGATCTCTCTCCTCACCGTGGCGATGGGGGCCGTCCTGCGCCGCGTCGTCATGGCGCCCGAAGTGGGCTCGCGCACGATCCTCGGCGCGCTCAGCGTCTACGCCGTGCTGGGCATCCTCTTCACCTTCCTCTACGGGGTAATCGAGCGCCTCCAGGGAGGGGCGTTCTTCGAAGGCCATCCGAACCCCGCGGGCTCGGACTTCCTCTTCTTCAGCTATACGACGCTGACCACCACCGGCTACGGCAACCTCGTCCCCGGTGGTCAACCGGGACGCTTGATCGCCGGCCTGGAGATGATGGCCGGACAGATCTTCCTCGTCACCCTCGTTGCCGGGCTGGTCAGCCTCTGGCGCCCAGGCGAGGCGATCCGGCGCCGCCGTGAGCGGCGCGGCGGCGAAGAGCCGGCGTCAGACCCACCGCCGGCGGTCTAGCTACTCGGAGAGCTCGACGCGTTCGATCGTCTGCGTCTCGAGTGGCCGATCGGAGGCATCCGTCTCGGTCGACTCGATCGCGTCGACGACGTCCATGCCCTCGACGACACGGCCGAAGACGGTGTGCTTGCCGTCGAGCCAGGGCGCCGCCCCCGTGGTGACGATGAAGAACTGCGAGCCGTTGGTGTTGGGGCCTGCGTTGGCCATCGCCAAGGCGCCGCGCTCGATCTTGTGATCGTTGAACTCGTCCTCGAACGTGTAGCCGGGGCCGCCGCGACCGGTTCCCTCGGGACAGCCCCCCTGGATCATGAAGTCCGGGATCACGCGATGGAAGACCAGTTCGTCGTAGAACTTGTCGGCCGAGAGCTTGCGGAAGTTCTCGACCGTCTTCGGCGCGTCGTCGTCGTGCAGCTCGAGCACGATCGCGCCCGCGCTGGTGTGAAGGGTGGCCTGCGACATCGCGCTCACCCTACCCGGTTACGCGCACGACAATCGGCCTGGAGGAACCCGGCGCATACGGCCAGCGCTCCTCGGGAAGGACCGCAGCCCGGAGCCTCACCTTTGCCGAGCCGCTTATGTAGCGGAATCGATAGGCGGCGCGAAAGCGTCCCGCATGGTCGCTGCGAGTGACCAAGACCGGGCGCCAGCGCTTGGCCGCGGACTCGTAGTACTGGATCGCAACGAGCTTGCCCCGGCGCGGGAGCGGCGCCCCGAGGCTGTGGATGAGGCCGCTGAACCGAACCGTCGCGCCGGTGGGCAACGCTCGCGGTGCCGCTTGGAGCTCGACGCCGCTGCGAACCCGAAGGGTCAATGGACTCCGTCCGGCGGCATCGAGCCAGGCATCACCTCGAAAGACCACGGCGATCCGACGGGAGGTGCCGGCGGGCAGCCGCAGCCGGAAGCCTCCGTGCGGACCCGTTTGCACGGACTCGACGCTCGCCTTGTCCAGCGCACCGCGGGAAGGACGGGAGACGATGCGCAAGGCGCGATCGGCGAGCCCGGCCCCGTCGGCGTCGAGCAACCGGCCGGTGAGCAGCGCGGCAGCGCGGAACGGCACCGTCAACTCGGTTCCGCTGCGCCGATGCCAGCGCAGCCGCCCGAAGACGCGCGCCTTGGCCCGCAGAGGCTCGGCTCGCTTGACGCCGGCAACGGGGCTCCCCGGCACCTTGCGCACGGTCATCTCGGTGCCATCGACCCGTCGCGTGGTGCTCGCCGTGTTCCCGGCCGCGTCGAGCGCATCGGCGCGAAACACGTAAGTGCCCGGGGGCAGGTCACCGGGCAGGCGAGCAAGAAGCGCAGCGCTGTCAGCGGACTCGCCTCGCTGAAACTTCGCCGGCAACTCGGTCCACTGCTCGCTGCCAAGGCGGCGATAGTGGATCTCGCCGCTTGCCGGGCCCGAGTGCAGGTCGGTGACCTGTGCCGCGATCTGGGTCGGAACCGCATCCCCGGCGACGGCCGGCGCGAAGGCGACGCCTGGGGGCACGTCGTCGAAGCGCAGCGGCAGCGAAGCCGCCGAGGACGCGGTCTCGTTTCCCGCCTCGTCCCGCAGCCAGACGCTGAGGGAGTAGGCGCCGGCGCGCGGGACGAAGAGATCCTGCAGTCCGCGAAGGTCATGTCCGGCGGCGAACTTGGCACCGCTGTCGTAGCCGGCTGGACCGGCGATGCGCCATGAAGCGCCGCCGATCGGGCTCGCGGGGCCCTGGTCGGGATTGGTCCAGCTCGGATCGAACTCGTTCGTGCGGCGCCAGCCATCGCCGCCGGCAAGTGCGAGTTCGCGCGGGTGGGCCGGTGGGTTGTTGTCAACCTTGATCGTCCGCGCAGGCACACAGTTCAGGTTGCCGGCGAAGTCGGTGGCGCAGTGACTGACGCCGTGGGGGCCGTCGCTCAGCGCCGTGGTCACGATCGCGTAGTAGCCGACGCGGGTCAGAGGGCAGGGCCGCATCGTCGTCGCTCGCCACTCGCCGCCGATCGAGACGGCGTTGCAGGGGTGATCGTGGGCGACCACGGGGTGCCCGTCGAGGAGGGCTTCGGTCCTCTTCAAGCCCGCGCCGACGTCAAAGGCGCTGTATTCGAGCTTGCGCTCACCGCGCAGCCAGCCGCCGGCGAGGATGTCACCGCCGAGCGAGAAGGCCGGAGGGTAGCCGTCCTCGATCGTGATCGTCAGGGCGCGGATCGCCGACCAGGAGCCCGGGTCGAGGCTGCACCACTTGCTCTCGGCCCTGGCGCAAAGGAGGCGGTCCTCGAGCGCCGGCATCGGCGTGGGGAAGCCGACGACGAACTCACGAGGGGTCACGTCGGTGGCGGCCGCGGCGGCGAAGACGTCAAAGCCGCCGCTCCAGTTGGAGACGCCGATGCGCTGCTCGATCCCGTCGCGGAGCGCCTGCCACCAGGTGCCGCTGACGCGGGTGATACCGGTCCCTTCGGGAGCGTCCCAGCGCCAGCGGGCGTAGCGGGTCCCCGAGACGGTTCCCTGGCCATCGCGGGTGAAGCTCTTCAGGTGGGCCCCATCGAAGGGGTCGGCACCGGGGGGCGTCGCGCAATAGGCGTCGGACCTGAACTTCGCGCCACCCGTGCTGTCGGCCCAGCCGGCGTCGGCGCCGACGTGCCAGCCGCACTGGGCCACCGAATACTTGCCCGCGGTCGCTTCCTTGGCCGCCAACAAGAGCAGCGCCAGCGCCAGCGCGATCCCCATCGCCACGATGCGGCCGAAACCGCCCCGAGTACCTGACATATCCCCCTCCTCGCTCGACAGCACGTAGGGGCCTAAGACAACGCTGGGCGGATCTCTCCCCCGTACCCTCCGCGGGTGCCGACGCTGCCGCTGCCATGCCTTTGCGAGAATGACCTCGATGCCACTTCCAACGCAGGATCAGATAACCGAGAAGCTGCGAGCCGTGATCGATCCCGAGCTGCGCCGCTCGATCGTCGAGCTGGGCATGGTCCGCTCGATAGAGGTCAAGGAGAGCGGCCGCGTCGAGGTCGTCGTCTCGCTGACGACGGCCGGCTGCCCGATCCGCTCGCACTTCGAACAGGCGGTCGCCAAGCAGGTGTCCGAGCTGGAAGGCGTGACCGAGGTCGCGGTCGGCTTCGACGTCCTCTCCGACGAGGAGAAATCCTCCCTCCAGCAGACACTCGGTCGCGGCAAGCTGCCGGCGGGCGCGCTCGCGCAGGTGAAAAACGTGATCTGCGTCGCCTCCGGCAAGGGCGGCGTCGGCAAGTCGACGATGACCGCGAACCTGGCTGCGGCGCTCACCGCCGATGGCCATCCGGCCGGCGCGCTCGACTGCGACGTCTACGGCTACTCGATCCCGCGCATGCTCGGCGTCAACAACAAGCCCGAGGTCAACGGCGAGCGCAAAATCCTGCCGCTGGACGCCCCCAGCGGGGTCAAGGTCATGTCGATCGGCTTCTTCGTCGAGGACAACTCCGCGGTCGTCTGGCGCGGACCGATGCTGCACAAGGCGATCCAGCAGTTTCTCGAGGACGTCGCCTGGGGTGAGCTGGAGTACCTGCTGCTCGACCTGCCGCCCGGAACCGGCGACGTCTCAATGACGCTGGCCCAGCTGCTGCCGCAGGCCAAGTTCGTCATCGTCACGACCCCGCAGCCCGCCGCCCAATCGGTTGCCAAGCGGGGCGCCGACATGGCCGCCAAGTTCGATCTCGAGCTGCTCGGGGCGATCGAGAACATGTCCGGATTCACGACCGCGGACGGCGAGCGCCTGACGATCTTCGGCGAGGGAGGCGGACAGCTGCTCGCCGACGAACTCGATATCCCCCTGCTCGGCAAGGTGCCGCTCTCGGAGGCCCTGCGCGAGCACGCCGACAGCGGAGCGCCCCTGGTCACCAGCGAACCGGACTCCCCCGCTGCGCAGGCGATCCGCCACGCCGCCCGCGGCATCGTCGCCGCCACGCCGCAGGAGCTGCCCGTCCTACAGGCAACGCCGGCAGTGGCCGAGGCCCCGCCGGTGAGTGGCACCCCGCTTCCCGTCGTGCAGTAGCCCTAGCGGGTCGGCCCCCCCTTTGTCCGCGGCGGGCCGACCCGGCCAGGGGTCCTCTAGTTGTGCTTGAAGACTTGAACGCTTGGCATGACAGCGGTCACTTTGCTGATCGTCATCCCAGTCACCTCCCTTCCCATCTCTTGCCCGTCTGATCGGGGTCGGGAGGAATACTAAGAAAAAGTTAAGTATTGAGTCCTCGCTGAGTGGCGGTGCCACCGATCAGGGAAACTTCCTTATCCTCCGGCCCGCCTTAGCAATTGGACAGCTCTTGACTGGAGGAATCAGCCTTGGCGACGACCGCAAAAGGGCAAAGAAGAAGCATCGAGGAGGCGGTGGCTTACGCCGTCGGCCACAGGATCAGGATCGACGCCCTTTCGATCCTCAACGAAGGCACGGCAAGCCCCAACGAAATCGCCAAGATGATCGGCGAGGGTGTCAGCAAGGTCGGCCACCATGTCAAGGAACTGTTCGACTCCGGCTGCATCGAATTCGTCGGCACCGAGCAGAGACGGGGCGCCACCGAGCACTTCTACCGGGCGATTGCGCGACCGTTCGTCAGTGACGAGGAAGCGCGCGAGCTCCCGGCTGAGACAAAACGGGAGTTTGCCGCTCTGATCCTGCAGGCGATCATGGCCGAGGGCCTGGCTTCCCTACGCGCCGGCAAGATGGACGTAGACGAGGACATCTGGATGAGCTGGCGCTCGGTCAACCTCGACGAGGAGGGGCGGCGCGAAGTCGCCGATGAGCAAGCCGCCTCCTACGCCCGCATCGAGGAGATCGAGGCGAAGAGCGCCGCGCGCTTGCTCGAAGCGCAGGACGCCGGCACCTCCACGGTAATCGCCGCGATGGGCTTTGAGCGAAGCCGTTCCGGTCGCCCTCCCGGCGAGCGCCTCGCCACCAGCGAGCCCTAATACGCCAGTTTCAAACGCGCGGCCCAAGAACAGCTAGGAGGGCGGCCAGGACAGCGCCGCCCTCCCAGTCCATCGAGCAAGCATCGATCCCAAATGCCAGGAAGCCTCATGCTGACGACCTAGCGGGAACCGATGCATTACCGATGTTAAAGCTAAAAAATGGTGCACTGCGCCGAGAATGGACATGGGTGACAACGCCCAGCATGGACTTGCTGCAAAGTGGCCGAAAGGCCACTTTCTCGTCACACAGTCATTCTGCGTGGGCTTACTTTGGTACGAAGTGGTACCTAAATAAGATTTACGCGCTGGCCTTGCTCTTGTAGTACTCGGCGTTGATCTCGGCGTACTTCGCCCACTCGGCGGGGAGCTGGTCCTCGGCGAAGCAGGCGTCAACCGGGCAGGCCTCGACGCAGGCATCGCAGTCGATGCACTCGTCCGGGTCGATGTAGAGCATCTCGACCGAGTCGTAGTCGGGCTCGTCCGGCGTCGGGTGGATGCAGTCGACGGGACATACCTCGACACACGAGTTGTCCTTCTGGCCGATACATGGCTCGGCGATGACGTAGGTCATTCGAGGCTTATCTCCTGAGTCGTCGTTTCGGTTGCCGCCGGAGGCTCGTCGCCCCCGCCAAAGCGCGGATGCACATTTTACGGATTGCGCGGCGGATGACGCTGCCCCATTAGCATCGGCCCCGAATGCTGCTGCTGACGGGGGCAACTGGAAGCGTGGGGTCGCGGCTGCTGCCGCTGCTGCTGGAGCGCGGCGAGGACGTGCGCTGCCTGGTGCGCGAGCCGCGGCGGCTCGGCGCCAGGCGGGTCGACGTGCAGATCGCCCTCGGTGACCTGGGCGAGATGTCGGATCCCTACCTGGTGCGCCAGGCGCTGCGCGGCGTCGACACCGTGGTCCACCTGGCGGCGACCATCCGCGATCAGCCGCCGCGCCGGATCGAGGAGCTGAACGGGCTGGCGACGGTGCGACTGCTGCGCGCGGCCGAGCGCAGCGGCGTCAAGCGCTTCGTCTTCTTCAGCGCCCTCAACGCCTCGGTCGCCCAGCGGACCCGGTTCTTCCGCGCCAAGTGGCTTGCCGAGCAGGCCGTCGCTTCGTCTTCGCTGCCGACGACGATCTTCGCGCCCTCGATCGTCTACGACCGCTCGGACCCGTGGGTGACGCTGCTGCGCCGCTTCTCCTTCCTGCCCGTCCTACCCGTCTCCGGGCACGGCCGGGCTCGCTTCGAGCCGATCTGGGCCCACGATGCGGCGCGCTGCGTCGTCGCCGCCCTGGAGCGAGGCGAGCGCGAGCGCTATGAGCTGGCCGGGCCGGAGATCCTCAGCTACGACGATATGTCCGACCTGGTCAGCCGGATCGCCGGCCGGCCGCGTCCGCTCGTCCATCTTCCCCTCCCGCTCGTGCGCTCGGGCTTGATCGCGGGCCGCTCTCTTTTCGGCGAGGCCGTGTTTGCAACCTGGGAGGAGGCGGAGTTGATGGAGGTCCCGATGGTCAGTGAGCGGGGCGCCGCCGACGCGGAGGAGCTTGGAGTCGAGCCAAGAAGGATGGGCGATGTACTGGAGGGCGATTAGACGGGCGGTGGTACTGGCGGTCGCGCTGAGCGCGATCTTCGGCAGCCAGGCCCGCGCACTCACGCTGGTCCCGCCGAAGCCGGCCGTGCTCTTCGGTGCCAGCGACCAGGGGACGACCCGGCAGTTCAACGAATTCACCGAACTGCTCGCCAAGCACCCGGCGCTGCTGGAGACCTTCCATCCCTGGGGGAACAGCCTCAACCAAGCCTACGAACGCTGGCGCGAAACCGCGACGCGGCCGATCCTGGCGATCTCCACGATCGACGACCAGACGCTGGGTGAGCTGATCACGCCCGAGCAGATCGCCCTCGGCGCCGGCGACGACTACCTGCTGCAGCTCAACGACTTCTTCGCCAAACGCGCCCTGCCCGCCTACATCAGGCCCCTGGGCGAGCCAAATCGCTGTCTCAACGCCTGGTCCGCGGTCAACTGCGACGGCACGCAGAAGGGCGGCGAACACACGACCGGCTGGTACAAGCAGGCGTTCCGCCGCATCGTCGCGATCGTGCGGGGGGGCCAGACCCTGGAAGGGATCAACGCGACCCTTGCCGAAATCGGCCTGCCGCCCCTCAACCGCACCAAGGGGCCGAACCCGACCGAACTGCCGGTGGCGCCGGTGAGCATGATCTGGAGCCCGCTGCCGGGAGGCTCGCCGCGGGTGAAAGGCAATTTCCCCGGCAACTACTGGCCGGGCGCCCGCTGGGTCGACTGGGCCGGTACCGACTTCTACTCCGAATATCCGGTTTGGAAAGACCTCAACCGCTTCTACGCCGGCAAGCAGTGGAAGCGGAAGCCGGTCGCGATCACCGAGTGGGCGGTCTCGGGCAAAGACGAACCGCGCTTCGTCAAGCAGCTCATCGCCTGGACCGTCAGGCACCCGCGCGTGCGCATGTTCGTCTACTACAACGGCTTCGGCCCCGGCGCAAACCCCTACGACCTGGATCTGTATCCACGCACGACCAACACCCTGCGCCTCAAGGTCCGCCGCGAAACCTTCCTCCAGTACGCCGAATACAACGCCGGCCTGCTGCCGCCGCTGCCGCCGCCGAAACCCGCGGCTAAGGCCCAATAGGCCCCGCGCTAGTCGCGGCCGACGGGCCTAAAGGTCGCGATATAGGCGATCTTTAGGCCCGTCGGCGGGTCCTATGTGACGCCCGCTTGAGCTAGGAGGCCGCGTACGACCTCGACAACACGTCTCGGTTCTCTTTCCAGCTGCTTCCAGGTGCACCTGGATACGCGCCACCCAGAGAGTTGGAGGAGCTGCTCACGCTTGCGGTCGTGCTCGAAAGCGGAGTCGGTGTCGTGAAAGCGCCGACCGTCCGCTTCCACGATCAACCCACCATCCCGCCAGAGAAAGTCCGCCTCGGCCACCCCGTCTGCCACCTCCAGTGGGACGTTCACTTCCGGGCGGGGCAGGCCGGCCCGGACACAGGCCCTAAGAAACCTTCGCTCCAATTCACTGCGGGTGCGCTGGGTCGCCGGATCGAGCTCTTCGAGCAGCAGGCGCAATCTGGCTACCCCTCGTCGTCCACGACAGCGACGGATCAACCGATGGAGCTTCGTGCGATCCAGGAGGCGCTTGACCTCGGCCTCCACTAGAGCCTGTCTCAACTCCCAGGACGAAGCTTCACCGGCAAAGTCGAGCAAGCTCCGCTCGACGCTCGTACACGGGACGTTCGACAGGGAGGTGCAGTCGGTTGCGGCCAACGAGCCGTGCCTGTGCGATCGGATGCCGACCGGAATACGGCCCCGACGATTCGGTGCCGTGACATCGATCGCGCGCCGTTGCCTGGGCGGTAGCAGGCCCCACAGCTCGATCGCCGATCGATGCGAGAGCACAGCGCCTGAACCGCAGGCCAGCGTCGCCGCCAGCCATTTCCCCTCCAACGGCAGAAGTGGATGCCCCACGGAATAGACGTGTTGGTGGATTCGATGCATCCGACCGCCAGCGACCCGCCGATAGATCGTGTCCTTGTCCACGCGCAGCTGCCGGAGTTGGGCAAGAGATATCAGGCCATGCTGCCGCTCAGCAATTCTCGCGATCGCGTGATCCGTCGTCCATTTCCAGGATCGACGGGCCTGAAAGTCGTCTATACCGCGACCTTTAGGCCCGTCGGCGGTGGGGGGTGGGGACACGCTCGGAGCATGGGGCGCTTCGGCGCGCTGGTGGTGCGCATAGGGCGCCAGGGGACTCGCGGAATCGTGGCGAAACGCGAGGGGCCCGGCAAATGCCGGGCCCCTCTGAGACTGCACTCGCCTGTCGAGGCAAGGATACGCCCGAAGAGGCGTGACTACATCATCCCGCCCATGTCGGGCATGCCGCCGGGCATGCCGCCGCCGGCAGCGCCCTCCTTCTCGGGCGGCTCGGCGATGATCGCCTCGGTGACGAGGATGTTCTTGGCGATCGATGCCGCGTTCTCCAGCGCCGAGCGGGTGACCTTGGTCGGGTCGATCACACCGGCTGCGATCAGGTCGCCGTACTCGCCGGTGGCCGCGTTGAGGCCTTCGCCGGCCTTCAGCTCGCGGACCTTGTTGACCACGACCGAGCCCTCCTCGCCGGAGTTCTCGGCGATCTGGCGGACCGGCTCCTCGAGCGCCCGGTGGACGATCCGGGCTCCGGTCGACTCATCCGGATCGGAGAGCTTGTCCGGGTCGAGGCTGGCCTGGGCGTTGAGCAGCGCGACGCCGCCACCCGGCACGACGCCCTCCTCGAGCGCGGCGCGGGTCGCCTGCAGCGCATCCTCGACGCGGTGCTTCTTCTCCTTCATCTCGGTCTCGGTGGCGGCGCCGACCTTGACTACGGCGACACCGCCGGCCAGCTTGGCGAGGCGCTCCTGGAGCTTCTCGCGATCGAAATCGGAGTCGGTGTTCTCGACCTCGTTTTTGATCTGGTTGATCCGGCCCTTGATGTCGTCGGCCTCGCCGGCGCCGTCGATGATCGTCGTCGTGTCCTTGGAGATGACGACGCGACGGGCTTTGCCGAGCTGGGTGAGCTGGGTGTTCTCGAGTTTGAGACCCATCTCCTCGGTGATCACCTCACCGCCGCTGAGGATCGCGATGTCCTCGAGCATGCGCTTGCGGCGGTCGCCGAAGCCGGGGGCCTTGACCGCGACGCCGGTGAAGGTGCCGCGCAGCTTGTTGACCACCAGCGTCGCAAGGCACTCGCCCTCGACGTCCTCGGCGATGATCAGCAGCGGCTTGCCACCCTGCATGACCTGCTCGAGCACCGGCAGGATGTCCCGCACGGAGCCGATTTTCTGGTTGGCGATGAGGATGTAGGGGTCCTCCAGCACCGCCTCCATGCGGTCCTGGTCGGTGACCATGTACGGGGAGATGTAGCCCTTGTCGAACTGCATCCCCTCGGTGAACTCCAGCTCCATGCCGAAGGTCTGGCCCTCCTCGACGTTGACGACGCCGTCTTTGCCGACTTTCTCGATCGCGTCGGC
>JBIOVV010000014.1:0-61320 GCA_044867925.1 Solirubrobacterales bacterium
ATCGAGCGACTTGGGCAATGCCACCGTCTTTGCGCGGCGCTCCTCCTCACTGCTCTCGGCGACGATGCGGCCGTCTCGGTGGGCTGGGTCGAGCGCGATCGACCACGGTGCCACCAGCAGCGAGCGCGCTCGACCCAGCCCACCGAGACGGCCGCATCGTCGCCGAGAGCAGTGAGGAGGAGCGCCGCGCAAAGACGGTGGCATTGCCCAAGTCGCTCGATCCGGGCTTCGCCGAGGCGTTGAGGCGAGCCGGCGTCGAGCGCCTCTATTCCCACCAGAAGGTCGCGCTCGAGACCGCCGCCTCCTCCAACCTGATCGTCACCTCCGGCACGGCCTCGGGCAAGAGCCTCGCCTTCAACCTGCCGGTGCTCGACGGGATCGCCGGCGACGCCAAGCGCCGGGCGCTCTACCTCTACCCGACCAAGGCGCTGGCCCAGGACCAGGCGCGCTCGCTGGCGGCGCTGCGCCCGCCCCACCTGCGCGAGGCGATCTACGACGGCGACACCCCGCGGGAAGAGCGTCCGGCGATCCGCCGCCGCAGCAACCTGATCCTCACCAACCCGGACATGCTGCACGTCGGCATCCTGCCCCACCACAAGAGCTGGGGCGACTTCCTCGTCAATCTCGACTGGGTCGTGGTCGACGAGGCGCATACCTATCGCGGCGTCTTCGGCTCGCATGTGGCCAACGTGCTGCGCCGGCTGCGCCGGGTCGCCCGCGCCTACGGCGGCGAGCCGCGCTTCCTGCTCGCCTCGGCGACGATCGCCAACCCGGTCGAGCTGGCCGAGGAGCTGGTCGGCACTCGCTTCGAGCTGATCGACGACGACGGCGCGCCGCGCAGCGGGCGCGAGATCGCGATGTGGAACCCGCCGCTGATCGACAAGGCGACCGGGACGCGTCGCTCGCCGCTCGGCGAGGCGGCCGACCTGCTGGCCGAGCTGGTTTCCCACGGGGTGCGCACGATCTGCTTCCTCAAGAGCAGGCGCGGGATCGAGCTGATCCAGCGCTTCGCCCGCGAATCGCTGGAGGCGCGCGGCAAGCCGGAGCTGGCGGCGCGGATCGCGCCCTACCGCGGCGGCTACACGGCGCAGCAGCGGCGCGAGATCGAGGCGCGACTCTCAGACGGCGAGCTGCTCGCCGTGGTCGCCACCGATGCGCTGGAGCTGGGCATCGACATCGGCGAGCTCGACGCGGCGATCTGCGTCACCTTCCCCGGCACGGTCGCCAGCCTGCGCCAGATGTGGGGGCGGGCGGGGCGTCGCCGGCGCGGGCTGGCCGTCTACGTCGCCGGCCAGGACGCCCTCGACCAGTTCTTCTGCCGCCACCCCGAGGAGTTCATCGGGCGCCCGGTCGAGGCGGCGATCCTCGACCACGCCAGCGAGCAGATCGCCTCGCGCCACATGGTTGCGGCGGCGTATGAGCTGCCGCTGAGCGAGGAGGACGCCGAGGTCTTCGGCCCGGACTGGCGCGGGCGGGCCGAGCGACTCGTCTCCGCCGGGCAGCTGCGCGAAGCGGGCGGCCGGGTGATGCCGCGCGGCAGCGAGTTCGTCGCCGCGAAGATCCCGCTGCGCTCGGCCTCGGCAGACTCGGTCGCGGTGATCGAGCGCGACTCCGGCGAGATGCTCGGCCTGGTCGAGTGCGAGCGGGCCTTCACCACGATCCACCCCGGCGCGATCTATCTCCATCTCGGCCGCTCCTACGAGGTCGAGCAGCTCGACGTGCAGGGGCGACGGGCGATCGTCTCCCGCTTCGACGGCGACTGGTACACGCGGCCGAAGAAGGAGACCGAGATCTACATCGAGCGGGTTCGGGAGCAGCGCTCGACCGCAGGCGTCGAGCTGCACTTCGGCGAGGTCTCCGTGACCGAGCAGGTGATCGCCTACCAGCGGGTCTCGATCGCCGACCAGGAGCCCTTCGACATCGTCGCTCTCGAGCTGCCCGAGCAGCAGTTCGTCACCCAGGCGCTCTGGTACGTCCTGCCCGAGCGGCTCAGCGGGGCGCTGCCGCCCGACGTCCTGCTCGGCTCCCTGCACGCCACCGAGCACGGCCAGATCGCGGTGCTGCCGCTGATCGCGATGTGCGATCGCTGGGACATCGGCGGCCTCTCCACCAACGTCCACTTCCAGACCGGCCGCTCGACGATCTTCATCTACGACGGCCACCCTGGCGGGGTGGGGATAACCCTGCGCGGCTACGAGCAGTTCGAGCGCCTGCTCGGGGACGCCGCGCGCCTGATCGCCGAGTGCCCTTGCGAGTCCGGCTGCCCCTCCTGCGTGCAGAGCCCCAAGTGCGGGAATCTCAACGAACCTCTTCACAAGGAGGGCGCCTTGGAGCTGATGCGGCAGATGAGGGGGACGCAGTGAAGGGAGGGGGTGGGGCTCGCCGTCACGAACAGCGGGGAGGTTCCGTCGAACCCCACCCCCTCCCTTCCGAGCGCGGGCGTCAGGTGGCCGTCATCGGTCCTTCGGGCGCTGAGCTGGGATCCGAGGCGGCGCGGCTCGGTGAGGAGGTCGGGAGGTTGCTTGCCGAGGCTGGGGTGACGCTGGTCTGCGGCGGTTTGGGCGGGGTGATGGAAGTCGCGTGCCGCGGTGCGCGCGAGGCGGGCGGCGAGGCGATCGGCATCGTTCCCGGGCACGAGATCGAGGAAGCGAATGAGTTCTGTACGCACGTGGTGGCCACCGGCATCGGTCACGCCCGCAACCTGGCGGTGGTCTCCTCGGGGAGCGTCGTGATCGCGATCGGCGGTGAGTGGGGGACGCTCTCGGAGATCGGCTTCGCCCGGACGATCGGCCGCACCGTGATCGCGCTGCGCAGCTGGACCCTCGACGGCCGCGAGCGCATGGAGGGGACGCCCGGCGTGCTCCATGCCCAGTCGCCCCGCGAGGCGGTCAAACTCGCCCTCGAGTCGCTCTAGCCCGCTCCCCTCCGGGTGCAACGTTTTACGGGCCTCCGAGAGCCGTAAAACGTTGCACCTCGGGCCCCGGCCAAAGCTCATGCAGGGCGAGGATCGCGAAGGCGTGGGACCAGGCCAGGGGCGTGGTCGAGGTGGGGGTGCCCGTGTGTACGTCGACCCGCTCGGGGAGCAGTCCGGCGGGGGTGGCGGCGCGGCGCAGCTCGGCCATCAGGCGCAGCGAGGCGCCGCGCTCGCCGAGCGCCGCGAGGCTCCAGGCGGTCCAGGCCGTTGGCGCTGTCCAGGGGTCCTCGCCACCGCCCCAGCTTTCGGAGGGGACGATGCCGTAGCGGGTGCTATGGGGGGCGAGCCGCAACAGCGACCGGCGCACGAGCGGGAAGAGGGATGGCAGCGGGAATGGCCGCACCGCCCACGCGGCGGCCGAGTCGATTCCGGAGCCTTCGTCGCCGGCCGCCCTCGCAAGCGTTCCCGCGGAGGCCCCGAAGAGCTCGCGGATCTCACGCGCCGCCAGCCGCCGGGCCGGAAGGTCACCTGCCGGATTTCCTTCCGGCCCGGCGGCGGTCGAGGCAACCGCGTTGCCCAGGTACTCGCCCGCGTCACCCTCTTGGTAGTCGGCACGATCGCGCCAGGGAAGGGGAGCGGGGCGGGCCCGCAGGTCGGCGGCCCGGGCCGCCGCCGCGACCCATCCCGCCGCGTCGCCCTGCGCAGCGCGGCCCGGGACCGGCGTCCCGTCGCGATGGAACCGCGCCGCCGCCGTCAGGTCGAGGCTGAGCAGGAAGCGTGCGATACGACGTGCCTCGCTCCGGTAGCCGGCGGCCGCAAACGCCATCGCCACCGCGCCGGCGTCGCGCGGCCAGACGTAGGCCCAGCCATCCCGCGCGCCTGCCACCGTCGCCCCGCGCCGGTCGGTGAGCGCCCGCAGCACCAGTAGAGAGCGCGCGTACAGGCGCCGCGCCCAGGTCGGAGCCGCCTGCCCGAGCGGTCGCGCCCGCGCAAGCCAGCGGGGCGCGGCGCGGACCAGATCCGGAGCGCCGAGCGATCGCACGCTGACGATCCGTTCGCTTCCCACGAGACTGACCACCCGCAGCTCGTTCTCGACGGGCAGGTAGCGATACCGCACCGAATCGGCGGCCGAGCCTCCGGAAACGAGGGCGGCGCCGATGGCGGCGAGCACCGCCAGCCCCGCCGCTGCACGCATCGCGACCATGCCGCCATGCAATCAGCCCATCGCGCCCGCGGTCGCTAGCCTTCGCCCTGCGGAGCCTCGGCTTTGCGCTCCCAGGCGAGGTAGCTCAGTTGGTAGAGCACACGACTGAAAATCGTGGTGTCGTGGGTTCGATTCCCACCCTCGCCATTGACTGACTTAGTTTGTGGCTGTCATGGGCGTGGATCTAGGTCGAGCCTCGCCAGCGCCGCCAGCCTCGGGGGGTTGGAACGTAGGACGGGAGGCCCTCGGTGCCTACGACCCGGTAGCCGTCGCCGTCGTTGTCGATCACGATGGTCCCCTGGGAGCTGCCGCTGACCCAAGGGATCTCGGCGCTCCAGGTGCAGTCGCAGGAGACGGTGGTGGCGAGGATTTCGAGCAGGAGAGGATCGTTCACGGACACTGTCCAGGGGAAGCGGATGGGGCGGTAGGGACGCTGACCGTTGGTCGCTCTGGCGCCGAGCATCCCCTCCTCGCTGGAGTTCGAGTCGACGATGCGAGGAGGGGTCGCGTCGAGGTCGACTTTCAGCGCTCGGCCGGTGTACGCGTCCCCGCACTGACCTGAGAAGGTGCCCCCCGGTGGGCGGCGGTGTCGCGTGACGTGAAAGTCGATCCGGGTCAGGGTGACTGGCCGGCCGGTCTCACCCTGGATCGCGATCTGCACGGGGTTGAGGTTCGCTTGGGAGGCGCCCGGTTGTTGTTCGAGGATCTCCCATCGGTACTGGTTGGAAGCATTCAAGATCTCCGCTAGAGATGAGCGGGGAACGAACTCGCCGCCGCGGCACTTGCCAGGCAGGAGCTCGACCGAGAACGAGACCAGCTGGGGGTCGTCGGAGCCGACGGAGTCCGCCAGCTTCGACCCCAGCCCTCCGGCGAAGGCGGTGATCGCGGCCAGCAGCACCGCTCCGATTGCGGGCAGGATCCAGCCGCGTCGCTTCCTTGTCCTTTTCTTCGAGGCCGGCTCCGCCATCAACAGGCGCGAGCGTATCGCCCCGATACCTGGAAAGTTCCTATAGGTTCGCCTCCGTGACGGAGGCGGGGACCAGCCGGCAGAGGGGCCGCATCCCCCTACGTTCGTCACGCTGGCGCTGGCTGTCTATCGGGCTGATGGTGGTCGCGGCCCTTGCGCTTGGGGCTCTCCTGCACCGAGCCGGGCCCGGCGATGGCGCCGAGCCTTCCATGGAAGCTGAGCTGGACACCCTCGACGCCGCGATCGACGGCGGCGGCCTGGAGCGAGTGATCGACACCGGCAGCGGTGAGGTGACGGCTGCCTTGGTGCTGAAGCGGGAACTCGTAACCGCCGGCGATGACGGTGTGGTGCGAGTGTGGGGGCGCTCGGGCGGAGAGCTGCTCGGTGAGGCCAGGACAACCGTGCCGATCGCGGCCCTGGCCGAGACGGAATCCTCCTCCCGCTTCCTGGCGGCGGTCGACCGCCGCGGTGCCATCGAGCTGGTCGACGTGACCGATCCGGGGCGGCCGCGGGTTCTACCCCTTGACGCGCGCCTCTCTAGCGGCGAACGCCCCTTGACAATCGCCTTTTCGAAGGAACCAAGCGAAATCGTCGCGCTCGGCGCCCGCGGCGAGGTGTTGCGGGTCAACGTGACGACGGGCGAGGTGGCTTCGCGCCTCTCGCTTCAGGGTTTCCGCGGCGAGCTCCCCTGGAGGGGCGCAAACGGGTTGCGCTTGACAGCCGCCAGGTTCGCTCCCGAAATCTATGAAGACGACGAAGGGATCCTGGTGGCGACGGCCGACGGGGCCGTGGCCGACCTCGATCTCGCCAAGAGGCAGGGCAAGACCCTCCTGCGGTCAGGGGTTGCACCAGGCCGGGTTCTCAGTCTCGACCGCGTTCCCTACGGGCAACCCGAGCTGGCGGTAGGAACCAGCGAAGGGCTGGTTCTCCGCGGCGAAGAAGAATTTGGAGACGAACCTGAAATCACCTTCGGGCCGCCGGTGCCGGCGGTCGCGATCGGAGACGAAGGGCTGCGCCAGGGAGGGCCGGAAGGCTTGTTGTTCGGTGAGTTCTTCGAACGACCGCCCTCCGGTCCGACCGTGCTCCGCTTCGACCCCGGCCGGCACGGAACCGCCGTGATCCATCCAGGGGGAAAGGTGAGCGTGCTCGGCCCTCCAGGCGTCGGGATCTCACTCGCCGAAACCACGACGACCCCGGTTGCGACTTTCGACCCCGAGGGGCGCTTGCTGACCGCCGAAGGGTATGACGCCAAACACATCGAAGAGATTCGCGCGATAAGGCCACAGCCTCGCGCCTTGGGAGACGAATTCCAGGAAGACGAGGTGGTGCGGACCTACCGCCCGGATCCCGACTGGTGGCCCAAAGCCAAGGACCCCGAAGCGCTCTACCTGGACGACGTCGCCGCCGCCGGGCCCTACGTCGCCGGCGGGGGCCAGGACCCGAACGGGAATGCGGCAGTGATGGTTTGGGACGCCGAGAGCGGCGAGCCCCTCCGTCACTTGGCTTTGCAGGTCGGCGAACCCTCGGCAGAGCTGTCGAGCACCATCACCAAGGTGATGGTGCTGCCGGGGCGGCACGAGATCGCCGCTTACTCCGCCCTTCAGGGCCTGGTGGCGATCTGGTCCACCGACACGTGGGAGCTCGAACGGTCGATACCGATCGGCGCAGCGGGAGACGTCTCGATCTCCGCCGACGAGTCGACGATCGTCGCGGTAGGGGCCGGCCCCGAAGGCGAAGGCTATGTGGACTCCAGCGACGCCACAAACCTCACCTTCGTCGACGTCGAGGAGGGCAGGGTGGATGGCGAAGTCGATGCCAAGGGGGTCACCAACGCTGCCCTCTCACCCGACGGGTCGACGCTCGCGATGACCGACCAGAACGGCCTTCTCCGCCTTCGCTCCGCCGACGGTCGCAAGCCGAACGGGCCGCTGGTGGACGTGGGTGGCAACGCGGAAGCCCTGGCCTGGCGGCCAGACGGCAAGCTGATCGCGGTTGCACGCAGCTGGGGTGGGGTGGTGCTCGCCGACCCCGAGAGCGGCAAGGTCTCCGAGCCGCTGCCTTACGAGTCCTTCTCTCCCTCCCTGCAACTCGCCTGGAGTCCCGATGGCCGCCTGCTTGCCGCGCTGAACGCGGTGGTCGACGCAGAAGGCGAAAGCAGCGACCTCGGTCCGGCCTCGATTTGGACGCTTGACGCGTCTTCCTTGAAACGACGGATGTGTGAGCTCGGAGCTTGCCGGCCGGCGCCCGCCGGGGTCTCGCCAGGGAGCCGGCTCGGAGACGCCTCGCAGCTGGCCTCGATCGAGATGGTCTTCCGGGAACAAGGGAACCTCCTGGCCGCGGACCGCGCGGGCGAGAAGGTCCGGATCGGATACGTGGAGGGCGAATACCCCGCTCCCCCGATCTCCTATGAGTGGTCGAAGACCGGTCTTGCCTGGTCCGCGCCCGGGCAGGTCGGCGTCCTCCTCGCCGGGGAGCAGAAGCCACGCTCCTGGCCTTGCGCGTGCAGCGGTGTCGCCTGGGACGGAAGTCAGGTCATCTCACTCGAACTGGAGGGGCGACGGCTGGTGCGGATAGATCCCGACGGAAGGGGGCTGTGGACGAAGCCGACGCGCAACTTGCCCCCCAACCTTCCCGGCTTGCTCGGCCTCGTCGGCAAAACCCCGATAGTCACTGCCTTCGAGCGGAAGCCCGATCGGGGCACTCCGAGCGCCCTCTTCAAGATCGAGCCCGACGGAACCGCGGTGAAGCTGATCGGCGATGCGCACGGTGGCATCTTCCTGCGGTGGCCGAGCTCTTCCCCGCGCTCACTCGCCTTTCTCGCCGGCCTCTCCGGGGGTGTGTGTTACTCCACCACCAACGTCGGCGTGGTTACCGCGGAGGGGAACGGCAGGATCGGCCTCAGCTTCCCGCCCTCGCCCCTCGGCAAGGAGCCGACTTGGGTCCGTTCTCTCCAGGTTGCCGTCGATGGTCAGGTCAGTGCCGCCATCGCGCCGATCGGGTGCGACGACAGGGGATACCCGGAAGACGGGGTACCGCCAGCCGAGCGCTATCTACTCGAGGACGGGCGGTGGCATCCGACCGGGGTGGAGGGCTTCGACGTCCAGGCCGTCGCCGGCGACGAGCTGGTCGAGGAATCGGAGGAGCTGAGCGGGCCGGGGCGGCTCTTCACCGTCAGCGATGGAGAGCGGCGGGAAATCGCCCCCGCAGTCGAAGGCCTGGTGGCACGGCCATAACCGCCGAGGTGGCGGGACGAGACGAAGATCACCGCCGAGCGCGGGGCCGGGGCAGGGGGGCAGGGCCGAGGCGTTAGGGTCGGCGGCGATGAGGACGGCGGTGATCACGGGCGCTTCCAGCGGCATCGGCGCGGCGACCGCGAGGGTCCTCGCCGGCGCGGGGTACCGCACGATTCTCGGCGCCCGCCGCCTCGACCGGCTCGAAGAGCTGGCGGCAGAGACCGGCGGTGAGGCGGTAGCGCTCGACGTCGCCGATCCGGCGTCGGTCGAGTCCTTCGCCGCCGCCCTCGACGCCTGTGACGTCCTGGTCAACAACGCCGGCGGCGCGCTCGGCCTCGGTCCACTCGCCGAGGCCGACGAAGCGCAGTGGCTGCAGATGTACGAGTCGAACGTGCTGGGGTCGATGCGGATGACCCGCGCCCTGCTGCCCAAGCTGATCGAGTCGGGCGACGGCCACGTCATCGGCGTCACCAGCATCGCCGCGATCGAGCCCTACGTCGGCGGTGCCGGCTACAACGCCGCCAAGCACGCCCAGCGGGCGACGCTGCGAGTGCTGCGCCAGGAGCTGCTCGGCCGGCCGGTGCGGGTGACCGAGGTCGCTCCGGGCATGGTCGAGACCGAGTTCTCGCTCGTCCGCTTCGGCGGCGACGAGGCCGCGGCGGCGCGCGTCTACGAGGGAATGCAGCCGCTGTGCGCCGAGGACGTCGCCGAGTGCATCCGCTGGGCCCTGGCCCAGCCGCCGCACGTCAACGTCGACGAGATCGTCGTGCGGCCGCGGGACCAGGCGACGGCGACCAGCGTGCACCGGCGCTAGCGAGCCTCCGCCAGGATCAGCCCGCGGCGTTCGGCGCCACGAAGCCCTCGGGCTCCTCGATCACCGTGTTGACCAGCTCGCCGATCCGCTCGATCTCGACCCGCACCGTGTCGCCGACGTGCAGCACGTTCTCGCGGATCGGCTTGCGGCCGATGCCAACGCCGGAGGGCGTGCCGGTGGCGATCACGTCGCCCGGCTCGAGCGTGAACGCTTCGGAGAGGTGGGAGACCTGCTGGAAGCAGTCGAAGACCATCGCCGCCGTGCTCGCGTCCTGGCGCAGGTCGTCGTTGACGTAGCAGCGCACGCGCAGGTCCTGGGGGTCGCCGATCTCCTCCGCCGTCACCAGCCAGGGGCCGAGCGGGCCGTGGGTGTCGAAGGACTTGCCGATCGTCATCGTCTGCGCGCGTCCCTGCCAGTCGCGCACGCTGAGGTCGTTGGCGCAGGTGTAGCCGGCGATCGCCTCGTGGGCGCGCTCGACCGGTACGTGGCGGCAGCGCTTGCCGATGACCAGCGCCAGCTCGGCCTCGTAGTCGAGCAGGGTCGAGACCTTGGGCATGTGCACCTCGGCACCGGGCCCGGTCACGCAGGTCACCTGCTTGTTGAAGAAGACCGGGACGTCCGGCGCCTCCATCCCCATCTCGGCGATGTGGTCGGCGTAGTTGAGCGCGATCCCCAGGTACTTGCGGGGCCGGGCGGGGGCAAGCAGCTCGGCCGCGGCGAGGGGGATGCGGGGAGCGTCGGCGGCGAGCTCTTCGAGGCCGCCGCGGCCGAGCTCGGCCAGCGCGGCCGCCGGTTCGGCTGGGGCGACGCTGGAGGAGAGGTCGAGGATCTCCTCGCCGTCGACGATTCCGAGTGCCGCCCCTGCGGCTCCTGCGCTGAAGCTGCACAGTCTCATCGCGCTCGACTCTGCCAGATCGCGACCCACCGAAGGTTCGAAGTCGGGCCAAGGGGTAGAGGCTGGCCATGCCTACAACGCGCATCTCCCTCTCGCTCCCACTCGTCCTGCTCGCTTTCGCCCTCGCCTCCTGCGGCGATGACGACAGCACGGACACAGGCGAAGCCACCACCGGTGGGGTCACCGAAACCACCGAGTCCTCGGCCGCGGGCGGCAATGCGCCCGCCCCGAGCGGCGAGGCGGTGCGCTCCGAAAAGGTCGAGATCGTCGACTTCGCCTATGACCCGGATCCGACCACGATCCAGGCCGGCGGCAAGGTGATCTGGACCAACCGCGACTCCGCGCCCCACACGGCGACCGCCGACGACGGCTCCTTCGACACCGGCACGATCGAGCAAGGCAAGCTCAAGTCGGAAAGCTTCAAGCAGCCGGGCACCTACACCTACTTCTGCACGATCCACCCCGACATGCACGGCACCGTCGAAGTAGTGGAGAGCAGCTAGCCGCGGCCGAGCTGTAGGTTCGCCCCGTATGGGGCCCACGGCACCGCGATTCAAGCTCCGCAGGCTGACGGCGATCTATATCGGCGGTGTGCTGGGCGCGCTTGCCCGGGTCGGGCTCGCCCAAGCTACTCCGCACGGCCCCGGCCACTGGCCCTGGGGGACCTTCGCGGTCAACATGGCCGGCGCTCTGCTGCTCGGTTACTTCTTCGCCCGCCTGCACGACCATCCCGAGGACAGCCTCGCCCACCCCTTCCTCACCACCGGGATCTGCGGCACGCTGACTACGTTCTCGACCCTGCAGCTGGAGCTGTTCGAAATGGTCGATCACGGCAACCTCGGCCTGGCCGCGGCCTACATCGGCGCGACGCTGACGCTTGGCTACCTCTGCGTTCGCGCCGGCATCGCCCTGGAGCGCCGCCCCGAGGTCGCGGGTTGAGCCCGGCCGGCTGGATCGCCGTCGGCGTGCTCGGCGGCGCGGCAGCGGCCGCCCGCTTCCTGATCGACTCGGCTTTCGCCGCGCGCACCGATCACCCCTTCCCGCTCGGCGTCCTGGCGATCAACCTCGCCGGCACGCTCGTCCTCGGCCTGATCGCCGGCGCCGCCCTCAGCGGCGAGGCGCTGGTCATCGTCGCCGGCGGCGTGCTCGGCTCCTTCACCACCTTCTCCACCTGGATGCTGGACTCCCACCGCCTGGCCGACGCCGGCCACGCTCACCTCGTCTGGCTCAACCTCGGCCTTTCACTGTTTGCCGGCTTCGCGGCGATCGTCGCCGGTCACTGGATCGGGACGACTCTGTAACCGTCCGCATCCGCCACTACTTTGGATTGCGATGGAACAGCAGGCTCTCACCGACACACTGATCGCGGCGAGGGTGCCGCTCGCCGAGCTCGAGGACGGCCAGCGCATCGGCGGCGTCTACGCCGTGCGCGAGCGCGAGCTGCGGCGCAAGCGCAACGGCGAGGCCTGGCTGCGGATGGTCCTCTGCGATGGCAGCGGCAATTGCGAGGCGGTCGCCTGGGAG
Organism: Solirubrobacterales bacterium; assembly: GCA_044867925.1. Classification (GTDB taxonomy): domain Bacteria; phylum Actinomycetota; class Thermoleophilia; order Solirubrobacterales; family 70-9; genus VRUE01. The sequence goes on from JBIOVV010000014.1 coordinate 11,552, forward strand.
GACGCCGAGGCGCTCTATGCACAGGCGACGCCGGGCAGCGCGGTCTACGTCAGCGGTCACCTCGAGACCAGCGAGCGCTGGGGCTCGAAGGTCAAGCTGACCGGATTGCGCGCCGCTGCTGAGGACGAGTACCGCGCCGAGGACCTGGCGCCCGCCTCCGAGGCTTCTTTCGAGAAGCTCGAGGACGAGCTGCGCGAGTTGCTGGGGACGGTGCAGGATCGTCAGCTCCGCTACCTGCTCGATCGCTTCTTCGGCGAGGAGTCTGAGATCTGGGCCCGCTTCCGCGACGCGCCGGCGGCGAAGGTGTACCACCAGGCCTACCGTCACGGGCTGCTCGAGCACACGATCTCGGTGGCGCAGGCGGTCAGCGCCGCGGCCGCCTACTTCCCGGGGATCGACCGCGACGTCGCCGTCACCGGCGCCCTCCTGCACGACATCGGCAAGACCGAGGCCTACAACGAGGACCCGCTGGCGATCGACCTCACCGACGCCGGCCGCCTGCAGGGCGAGATCCCCCTCGGCTACTACAAGGTGCGTCGCCAGATCGAGGACATCCCCGGCTTCGACCCCGCTCTCGCCCAGGCCGTCCTGCACATCATCCTCGCCCACCACGGCTCGCTCGAGCACGGCTCCCCGGTGACGCCCGCCACCCGCGAGGCCGTCCTCGTCCACATGATCGACAACCTCGGCGGCCGCCTCGGCAGCTTCGACCGCCTCGAGCGCCAGCTCCCCGCCGGCGAGTCCTGGTCGGGCTTCGATCGAGCGCTCTCCGGCTCCGCCTACTTCGGCCAGCGCGCCGCCGCCTGACGTCACCAGACGGCGTCCTCAGTCGCTCGCGTGCAGAGCACGCCACGCTCCCTGCGTCCTTGCCTGATGACGTCAGGCGGCGGCGCGACCCGCCTGTGGCAAACATAGACTGCTGCGCTCGATGGCTTCTGAGAGGTCAGAGCAGAGGCGCGAGGCGATGCCCGCCGTCGACCCGATCGGGTTTCTCGACAGGCACATAGCCCGCTTCGCCGCCTGGTCGCGACGCGTGGGCGAGAACAGGCTTGCCTACCTGTTCTTGGCGCTCACCTTTGCCGTGGCTGCGGTGCTGATCCTCGGCTGGGGCAAGGGACAGACGTTCATCAACGACGAGTGGACCTACCTGGTGGTCGACCAGGGGTGGTCGCTCGAAACCCTGCTGAAACCCCAAAACGGCCACCTCATCGTCGTTCCGCTCCTGCTCTACAAGGGCCTCTTCGCGACGGTTGGCGCCGAGTCTCACCTCCCCTTCCAGATTGTCACCGTGATCTTGCACCTGACGATCGCGCTCCTCTTCTTCCTGCTCGTCCGGGGGCGGGCGACACTCGCGGTCGCGCTCGGGCTCACTGCTCTCGTCGCTCTCTTCGGCGCCGGCTGGGACACCGTGATGGGGGCGTACGAGCTTCCCAACCTGACCGGCATGGCGGCGGGCCTCGGCTGCCTGCTTGCGCTCGACCGCCGCAGCCGGTTCGCTGACGCGCTCGCCTGCCTGCTGCTTGCCTTGGCGCTCGCCTCATTCAGCATCGGGATCGCGTTTGGATTGGGAGCGCTGCTGTCCATCTGGCTGGGCGGGCGCGCCGATTGGCGACGAGCCTGGATCGTCCTGCTTCCGTTCATGCTCTACGGCATCTGGTTCCTCTGGGCGCGGAAGTTCGGTCAGTCCGGGGTGACGGCGGAAGCGGTCGGCGGCCTCTTCAGCGGCATCGCCGACCAGGTGGCGGCGATCTGCGCCGGCATCACCGGTCTCTTTCGCGCTCCGGGGAGCGCCGACCTGTCCACGCTCGTGGCGCTGCGCGCTGAATGGGGATACCCGCTGGCCTTGGTCCTGGTCGCCGTCACCGCCCTTCACGTCTGGCGCGCGCCGCCGCGGTCGATCCGCTTCTGGATGATCCTCGGCACGCTGCTGGCCTACCTGGTCCTGGTCGCGGCCGGGCTCGACCCCGCCCGGGCCCCCAATGCCAGTCGCTACGTCTACATGGGCGGCATCCTTGCCCTGCTGCTGGTCGCGGAGCTGAGCCGCGATGTTCGCTGGTCGACCGTCACGGGCTTGCTCGCCGCCGCCGTCCTCGGCCTTGCCCTGCTGGCAAACGTCTCCGAGCTGCGAGCCGGAGGCCGTCTCTTCGAAGCCGAGGGTGCGACGAACCGGGCGACGCTTGCGGCGCTGGAGCTGAGCCGCGACCACGTGGCGCCGGACTTCTTCGTAGAGGACGAGAGCGCCGCGCACTCACACCCCGACATGTTCTTTCCGGCGGCGGCGTATTTCGAGGCGGCCGAAGACTTCGGCTCACCCGCCTACAGCCTCGAGCAGCTGCTCGGCAGCGCCGAGCAGGCGCGCGAAGCGGCAGATCAGGAGCTGACGCGAGCGCTCGAGCTCGCCACCGCCCCGGTCGAGGGGCAGCTGCTTCTGCCTCGAGCCGTTGAGCCGCTCAGCCTGTCGAGCGCCAGCAACGGCCGCGCCACACCGCGCCGCGGCTGCCTCGCCTTGATCCCGGACCCGGGCCGGACCGCCTCCTTCCGCATCGAGCTGCCTGCCGGTGGCTTTGCCTATCGCAGCGGGGCCGGCCTCGAGCCCGAGCTCATGCTGAGACGGTTCGGCACGGCCTTCTCCACCGCCTTGCCGGCGCTGAGCGGGGCAGGCGAAGTCGTGATCCCGAGTGACCCAAGCTCCGCTCTCTGGCACGCGGAGCTACGAACCAGCGCACCCACCCTTGTCTGCCCACGCTGAGCAGGAAACGCGACCGGTGGAGGCCGGCCCCCCCCGCGAGCCTCGACGGCGCAAGCCCGACCTCGCCGCGATCAAGCAGGTCCTGCTCTCCTCGCCGGTCCTGGGCGCCGTGCTGGCGGTCCTGACCTGGCCGTTCCCCAACCTCACGCCGACCTACGGCCTCGATCCCTCCTGGGTCGCCGGCCTCTACATGGCCGGCGAGCGGGGCCTCGACGCCGGCACCCAGATCGTCTTCAGCTACGGGCCGCTGGGCTTCCTCGGCCTGCCCAACTTCTTCGAGATCTGGCCCGGCAGGCTGGCCTTCGCCTGGTCGGCGCTGGTCCAGGTCGCCTTCTGCGCCGCCTTGCTTTGGAGCACGCGCCGCGCCTTCGGGCTCGTGCTGGGACTCGTGGTCACCGCCCTCGTCGCGGCGAACCCGTTCGGCGATCAGGTCCTGATCGCCGCCGCGGTGGTCGGCGCCGCCGCGCTGCTCGACGAATGGAGCGCCCGTGCGCGGCTCTGGCTCGCCGTAGGCGCGGGCGCGCTGGCCGGGATGCAACTGCTCGGCTCCTTGCGGGTGGGGCCCACGCTGGTCGCGATGGGGGTCGCCGTGCTGCTCGGCCTGCCCGATCGACGCCGAACCTTTCCCGCTTTCTTCGCCACCCTGATCGCCGCCTTCATGGTGCTCTGGCTCATCACCGGGCAGGGCCTGGGCAACATCGACGACTACGCCGTCAACACCGCCGAGGTGGTCGGCGACTACTCGGCGGCGATGGTGGCCGTCTACCCCAGCCGCTCCTGGCAGACACCGGCGACCCTGGTCGGCCTCGCCACCATCGCCACCCTCTGCGTCGCCGCGGTCTGGCGTCGCGACAACATGCGCAGGATCGGTCTCGTGCTGATGGTCGCGGCGGTTACCTTCCTCATGTTCAAGCACGAGATCGTCCGCTACTCGCCCGGCAACACCGGGCTCTTCCTGGCTGCCCTGCTGGCGATCGGTCTCACGCTGGTGCCCTACGTCCGCCGCTCGCTTGCCGTCGGCGCCGTCGTCGTGCTCTTCGCCATCACCTACATCGGCAACGAGGAAGCGATCGAGACGAGGCTCCACTTCGGACAGCGAGCCGAGACCTTCCGCTTACAGCTGGAGACGGTCGCGCTTCCCGGTCGTGCCGAGAAGGCCCAGCAGCAGGGCCGGGAAGAAATGGAAGCGATCTACGGGCTCAGCCCGGCCGAGCTGAGGCTGCTGCGCTCGGGCACGGTCCACGTCGCTCCCTGGGAGGCCGGCGCGGTCTGGGCCTACGGCCTCGATTGGGATCCGCTGCCCGTCTTTCAGCAGTACTCGGCGTTTACCCCGCGCCTGGACGAGTTGAATGCGGCGAAGCTCGAATCGACGAGCGCCCCGGAGCTGATCCTCTGGCAGAACACGACGACGTTCGATCCCAACGCGGTCAACTACCCCGGTGCGATCGACGCCCGCTGGCCGGCCTTCGAGTCACCCGCCCAAATGGTTCAGATGTTCTGCCGCTATCGGGTTCTTCGCTGGGATGAAGAGTGGGCGATCCTGCGCCACGAACGGAGCCGCTGCGGCCGTGAGCGCTCGCTGGGCTCGGTGACGGTGGCGAACACAGAGGGCGTCCGCTTTCCTCCGACCCGGCCCGACGAGGCGCTGCTGGTTCGCGTCGACGGGCTCGCGGTGTCGGGAGCCGAGCGGCTTCGGACCTTCCTCTTCCGAGCTTCCGGGCGCATCGCGGTGATCGAAGGGAATCCCTGGAACATGGTCGGGGAGACGGCGGAGGACGGTCTACTGGTGCGGGTGCCACGCTGGGCCGATTTCCCCAGCCTCTACCGGCTGGGGCGCGATATCGACGAAATCGCTTTCAGTCGCGCGCCGGGGTTCCTCACCGGCGTCGATGCCTCGACCAAGCTGACCCTTCACTTCTACGCCCTGCCCCTGGACGCGCCGGCGATCTCGCCGCACGCCGCCGAGGCTCAGAAGCGCCGCGTGCAGCGTTCGATGCGCTGAACGTTGCCGCTGGCGGCCTTGACGCAGCGGACCAGCTTCTGCTTGCGGGCAGCCGAGCCGGTCACCTCGAACGAGCGGTGGACCTCGCGTTTGATCTCGGTGCTCATCCCTTTCAGCGACTTGCCGATCTGGTCGAGGCCGGTCGAGTGGACCACCTCCGTGGTCGTGTCGAGCACGGGCTTGAGGATGAAGAGGTAGACCAGAAAGAGGACCCCGGCGGTGACCGCAAGCCGGATAATGCCCGAAGTTACGTTGCCGAAGAGGTTGCGCAGAAGGTCCATGGGGCGGGCCGCACACTATCCTGCGAGCCGTGGCAAAGGACACCGAGAAGCTGATCCGTCAGCTCTCGCTGATCTCGTTCCTGATGGCTCAGGGGAGGCCGGTTTCGGCGCTCGAGATCAAGCGCGAGGTTGAGGGCTACAGCGACATGAACGACGACGCCTTCGCGCGGCGCTTCTACGCGGACCGGGCCGAGCTGGAGAGCCTCGGCATCGAGCTCGGGGTCGAGAAGCCCGGCGAGGGCTTCTTCGAGGCGGAGCTCTACTCGCTGCCGCCGGAGAACTTCTACCTCGACGCGATCGAGTTCTCCGACGACGAGCTGGCGGCGATGAGCACGGCGCTGATGCTGCTCTCCGAAGGGGAATTCGCCTATGCCGAGCCGCTGCGCCTGGCCCTGCAACAGGTCGCCTGGGGCCATCCCAACCCCCTCAAGGAGGGGGAGCGCGCCCCGGTCGAGATGGCGATGACCGCCTCGGCCGGCGGCCGCGAGCTCTCCCAGCGCCTCTCCAAGATCGAGACCGCGATCTCACGACGCAAGACGGTCGAGTTCACCTATTACACGATGGAGCGCGACGACACGACGAAGCGCAAAGTCGACCCCTTCCACCTGGTCTTCCGCGGCGGCCAGTTCTACTTGATCGGCTACGCCCACGAGCGCGAGGCGGTGCGGGTCTTCCGCCTCTCGCGGATCCAGGGCAAGGTCGGCTACGCCTCCAAGGCCGAGCACGACTTCTCGCCGCCCGAGGACTTCGACCGCCGCGACTACGGCCAGCGCGCCGACTGGCAGCTGGGCGAGACCAGCGGCCGCGCCCAGATCTTCGTCCGCGACCGCATCGCCTGGCTGATCGAGCGCGACTTCGGCGCCTACGGCGAGCTGCGGGCGGCGAAGAAGTCCGACGGCGCGCCCGGCAAGGGCTCCGTTTTCGAGACCGACTACGCCTCTCCCCGTGAGCTGATCGCCTGGGTGCTGCGCTGGCGCCAGAACGCCCAGGTGCTCGGCCCCGACGAGCTGCGAGAGGAGGCCGAGAGCCGTCTCGGCCTGCTCCATGAGCGCCACCACAACGGCTTCCAGCCGGCTGAGATCGTCGACCGCCCGCTGCGCGAGGCGCCCCGCCGCGCCCGGGCCAACGGCCGCGGCGAGGCAGCGATCCGGCCCGAGCGCTTCGCCCGCCTGGTCACCCTCGCCGGCCTGCTGATCGAATCGGCCAAGGGCGAGGAGCGGCTGCGGGTCAGCGAGCTTCGCCGGCGGCTCGAACTGACCGACGAGGAGCTGCGCGAGGACATCGACCTGCTCAACGTCGTCAACTTCGGCGGCGGCACCTACGTCCTCTATGCGGAAATCCAGGGCGACGAGATCGAGGTCGACTCGCAGCCCTACGGCGACAACTTCGCCCGCCCGGCGCGCCTGCTGCCGCTCGAGGCCAAGGCCTTGGTCGCCGCGATCGACCTCTTCGGCGATCACCTGCCCCAGGGCGGGCTGCAGAGCGCCCGCACCAAGATCGTCGCCGCGCTCGGCCACGATCCCTCCGAGGAGGGTCTCGAGATCGCCTCCGGCAGCGGCGGCGACGCCGAGGTGGCGCGCACCGTCAACGAGGCGATCGGCGCCAGCCGCGTGCTCGACCTCGATTACTACAAGGAGAACGAGGACACGTTCACCAAACGCTCGGTCGAGCCCTACCGGCTGGAGAACGGCAAAGAGGGCTGGTACGTCGAGTGCTACGACCTGACCAAAGACGGCATCCGCCACTTCAAGCTCGACCGGATCAAGGAGGCGGTTCTCTCCAAGGAGACCTTCGTGCCAAGGCCCGAGGTCGAGGAGCTGGCCGGGGTCGAGGGCTGGATGACCCACGGCGAGGTGCCGACCGCCCACGTCGCCCGGGTCTGGGTCTCACCCGAGCGGGCTCGCTGGCTGCGCGAGGAGCGCACCGTGGTCGAGGAGCTCGCCGACGGCGCCGTCGTCGTCGAGCTGCCCTATGCCGGGACGTCCTGGCTCGTGCGCGAGATCCTCCGCGGCGCCGGCGACCTCGTCGTGCTCGAGCCGCGGGAGGCACGAGAGGCGATCGCCAAGGAGCTCGCAGCGAGCGCTGCGTAGCGGCGGAGCCCATTCCGGCAGGGCTTCCACTTAACTTTTTCGGTGATTCGTGGCTGAGCTGGCGCCCAATGCCCTCGACGAAAAAGTACAAGACGTTCCAGCCCTGCCGGAATGGGCTCTGACGTGACTCACGTGCCAGCGGATGGGGAGATCGCTCCGGGGCACGCGGAGATTCTCAGGGTCGTTGCGCCCAACCCTGGCCCGATGACCCTAGACGGCACGAATACGTATCTCTATGGCACCGGCCCCTGCGTGGTGATCGACCCAGGGCCCGACGACGAAAGCCACCTCGACGCCGTGCGGGTGGCCGCCGACGAGCGTGGCGGGATCGGCGTCGTCTTGCTTACCCATGGTCACGGCGACCACGCCGATGGGGCGGAGCGGCTCGTTGCCGCAGTGGGAGAGGAGGACCGGGTACCGCCGATCGTCCTGCCGGTCGACGGCGAGGAGCACGGGGGGCTGCGGGCGGTCGCGACTCCCGGGCACGCGCCCGACCACGTCTGCCTGATGACCGCCGACGGGGTCTGCTTCAGCGGTGATCTCGTGCTCGGCGCCGGCTCCACCTTCGTGCCGCCCGACGGCGGCTCGCTGGGCGCCTACATGGGCTCGCTGCGCCGCATGCAGGCCGAGCCGATCGAGTTGATCTGCCCGGGGCACGGCCCCTGGGTCACAGACCCGGCGGCGAAGCTGGCCGAGTACGTCGAGCACCGGGAGATGCGCGAGCGTCGCCTGCTCGCCGCCCTCGAGCGTGGCGAGCGCTCGCGCGAGGCATTGCTCGCCGAGGCCTGGAGCGACGTCCCGGCCGAGCTGCGCCAGGCAGCGGCGATGGTGATGGAGGCCCACCTCGACAAGCTCGAGGCCGAAGGCCGCCTCGTCCCAGGCCTCACGCCCTGAGCTTCCGGTGCGCCTTATCCAGCTCTGGAGAGGAAAAGGCACACCCGAACAGATTCATCCTGGCTGGGCGGCCAGTAGGCTAGTCCGATGGCACGCGGGGGCGCAGCGCGAACGGGGTTGGTGATCGGCCTCGCCGGGACCGGCCTCGCCGCGGTCGCGACCGCCGCCGCCTGGCACTGGCTGGCTCGTCGCCCGTTGCCAAAGCAGAAGGGCACGATCGAGCTCGAAGGGCTCGACGGGCCGGTGAGCATCCGTCGCGATCGCTGGGGAGTACCACATGTAGAGGCCGGCAATTCGCGCGACCTCTGGTTCGCCGAGGGGTTCTGCCATGGCCAGGACCGTCTCTGGCAGCTCGACTTCTACCGTCGCGTCGTCTGCGGCCTCGTTGCTGAGATGGCCGGCCCTGAGGCGCTGCCGATCGACCGCCTGATGCGCACGCTGGGGATCCGCCGCACCGCCGAGCGCGAGGCGGCAACCCTCGATCCGCAGCTGCTCGCCCTGCTCGAGCGCTTCTGCGAGGGCGTCAACGCGGCCGCGGCGGAGGCCAAGGCGATGCCTTTCGAGATGCAGCTGCTGCGGCTCGAGTGGAAGCCGTGGCGGCCGGTCGACATCCTCAGCCTCGGCAAGCTGCTCGCCTTCGGCCTCTCGACCAACTGGGAGCGGGAGCTGCTGCGAGCCGACATGACGCGGGCGCTCGGGCCGGAGCTGGCGGCGCGCCTCGATCCCGGCTACCCGGCCGGCAACCCGATCGTCACCCAAGAAGCCTGGGCGGGGGAGGGCCTGCCGATGGTCGAACAGATCGACGCGGTGCGCCGCTCGATCGGTCTCGCCGCCGAGGCCAGCGGCTCCAACAACTGGGCGGTCTCCGGCAGGCTCACGGCCGGCGGCAAGCCGTTGATCGCCGGCGACCCCCACCTGCCGCCGAGCATGCCTGGCATCTGGTACCAGGTCGGTCTCACGCTCGGCGATCGCTTCGTCCGCGGCGCCTCGCTGCCGGGCATGCCCGGTGTCTACATGGGCCAGAACAACGACGTCTGCTGGACCTTCACCAACGTGATGGCCGACGTCGAGGACCTCTTCGTCGAGCGCCTCGACGGCAACCGCTACCGCTTCGAAGACGAGTGGCGGCCGCTGGAAATCGTCCGCGAGGAGATCCCGGTCAAGGGCCGCGACGCGCCCGAGGTGCTCGATGTCCGCGTCACCCACCACGGGCCGATCGTCAACGAGGCGCTCGGCGCCGACGAGGCGGAGCCGCTGGCGCTGCGCTGGCAGGCGCTCGACCAGCCGACCGCCTTCCTCGGCATGTTCGACCTGCACGGCATCCGCTCCGGCCCCGACCTCGTCGCCAGCCTCGCCGGGCATACCGCGCCCGCCTCCAACCTGATCTGGGCCGACCGCCACGGCTCGATCGGCTACAAGCTGATCGGCCGCCTGCCGCTGCGCAAGGGCGGTTGCCCCGACCTGCCGAAGCCGGGCTGGAGCGGAGAGTTCGAGTGGCAGGGGACGATCCCCTACGTGGACTTGCCGGAGACGACCGATCCGGAGAGCGGCTTCCTCGTCACCGCCAACAACCGCATCGTCGGCGACTCCTACCCGCACCACATCACCAGCGAGTGGCTCGACGGCTTTCGCGCCGAGCGGATCGAGCAGCTGCTGCGGGCAAGCGACGAACACGACCTCGACGGCTTCGAGGCGATGCAGTCCGACAACCTCTCGCTGCCCGGCCTCGAGGCGGCGCGCCGGCTGAGCCGGCTGAAGCCGCAGGGGCAGCGCGAGCGCAGCGCGCTCGAGCGGCTGCGCAGCTGGGACGGCAGGCTCGACCCGGACTCGATCGCCGGCACGATCTACCAGGCCTTCCTGCTGCGTCTGGCGCGCGAGGTCGCCCGCGCCGTCATCGGCGACCGCGACCTCGCCGAGCGCTGGCTCGACCGCGCCGACAATGGCTTCACGCCCCACGTCACCTCGCCCTGGCGCTGGCACTCGCACCTGATGAAGCTCTGGGAGGAAGGCGACGAGGAGCTGATCGGCAGGCCCTGGGACGAGCTGGTGCTGGAGGCGCTGAGCGGCGCGCTCGACGATCTCAGCGGCCGTTTCGGCCCCGACGCCGAGGCCTGGCGCTGGGGACACGTGCACGAGATGGAGTTCCCGCATCCGCTCGGCGAGGCCAACCCGCTGCTGCGCAAGCTGCTCAACCGCCGCCTCAAGGCGGGCGGCGCCCAGGAGACCGTGAGCCAGATCGCCTACGACCCCAACGACCCCTACAAAGCCGTCTGGGCGCCGAGCTGGCGCATGGTCGCCGAACCGACCGCACCCGAGCGCTCGCGCTGGCAGATGTTCACCGGCCAGTCCGGTCATCCGGCCAGCCGCCACTACGACGACCTGCAGGTCGACTGGCTGCACGGCCGCACCCAGCCGATGGCCGGCGAGGGTCCCTGGCGCAAGCTGGATCTCATCCCGGCCTGATCCAGCGCCGAATCGATTGACGGCTGCAATGGTTTGGGACGGTATGCGTCTGCTTCGCCCAGCCGTCGCGGCTCTGGTGCTGCTCGGTCTCCTCGCCGCGCCGGCGGCAGCCCGAACCGTCCACTTCGATGGGCGTTCCGTCAGCGTGCCCGCGCACTGGCCGGTCTACGAGCTGGCCGAGCACCCGCGCATGTGCGTGCGGCTCGACCGCGAGGCGGTCTATCTCGGCACGCCGGGGGCCAACCAGAGCTGCCCCGTCGATGCGATCGGGCGCAAGCGAGCGATCCTGGTCGAACCTCGCGCCCGGGCAAGCGCGCGGGCAGGAGCCAGCGCCGTAGCTCCTCCGGCGCCGGTGTCGGCACCCGAAGCCTTCACCGGTCTCGGCTTCGACGCCTGCGCGGCGCCGTCGTCGCGGATGATGACCGCCTGGGCGGCCTCGCCCTATCGCGGCATCGGCGTTTACATCGGTGGTGGCAACCGCGCCTGCTCGCAGCCGAATCTGACCTCCTCCTGGGTCAGCGAACAGGTCGCCGCGGGCTGGCACCTGATCCCGACCTACGTCGGCCTGCAAGCGACGACCAGCGCCTGCAGCAGCTGCGCCAAGCTCAGCCCCAGCCTTTCCAGGGCCTCGATCCAGGGCGCCGAAGAGGCCCGCGACGCGGTCGAAGACGCCGCCGATATCGGCATGGGCCCCGGCAGCCCGATCTACTTCGACATGGAGGCCTACACGCGCACGTCCAGCGCAACCTCCTCGACGCTCACCTTCCTCTCCTCCTGGACCGAACAGCTGCACGCGCTCGGCTACGTCTCCGGCGTCTACAGCTCCAGCGCCTCCGGGATCGCCGACCTCGGCCGCGCGGCCGGCGGCACCACCTACACGCTGCCCGACCACGTCTGGACCGCCAACTGGAATGGCCAGCAGAACACGCTCGACCCCTACCTACCTGCCACCGCCTGGGCCTCGCACCAGCGCATCCACCAGTACCGCGGCGGCCACAACGAGACCTACGGCCTGACCACGATCAACATCGACAACAACTTCATCGACGGAGCGACCGTGGGCGCCTCGGTGGCTGCTCCCGAGCTGCCACCGCTGACGGTCAAGCACGTGCGGCCTGAAGGCGGCGCCGTGCGCGTCTGGGTCCGCTGCGGCTGGCCCGAAGGCGAAAGCTGCCCGGGCCAGATCATCCTGCGCACCCACGCGAGACTGCCGGCGCGGGCCCGGCGCGGCGTGCCGACACGAGTCGTCCGCCTCAACGTCAGTCACCGCACCTTCCGCCTCGCCGGCGGCAGGTCACACACCTTCCGCATTGCCCTCAACGAGCGCGGAGCGCCGCTGCTGCGGGCGCGCGGCTCGCTCAAGACGCAGCTGCTCGTCGCGATCCCCGACGCCCGCAGCATCCGCGCGGTTCGGCTCAAGCGGGCTCGCTAGCGCCCAGCCACTCATCGCTGGAGGCACCGGCGACGGATTCGATCAGCTCGACGACGGCGTCGGGGGCCTTCTCCGGCGCGCCGGAGTCAAAGGGGGGCTGGGGGTCGTACTCGATGCCCAGCTGCACGGCTTGGGCAACCTCCGGGCCGGCCTCCTGACCGACCAGGTGAAAGGCCATGTCGATACCGGCCGAGACGCCGGCGGCGGTGATCGTCTTGCCGTCCTCGACGAAGCGGCCGCCGACCGGGTCGGCGCCGTACTCGCGCAGCCGCTCGAGGAAGGGCCAGTAGGTGGTCGCCCTCTTTCCTTCGAGCAGGCCGGCGGCACCCAGCACGAGCGCTCCGGTGCAGACCGAGGTCGTCCGTTTGGTCGTGGTGTCGATCTGTCGCAGCCAGGCGAGCAGCCGCTCGTCCTCGAGCAGCGGCCGGTTGCCCTTGCCGCCGGGCACGAGGACGATGTCCGCCTCGCTCACTTCCTCGAGCGAGTAGTCGGCGCTGAGCCCGAGCGCGCCGCAGTCGGTGCGGACCGTCCCCTTCTCGGGCCCGACGAACTTGACCTCCCAGCCGGGTACAGAGCGCAGCACCTCGTAGGGGCCGATCGCGTCGAGGGCGGTCAGTTGCTCGAAGATGAGGATGGCGATTTGCATGGCTGCAGGTTCGCGCGGAGAAAAGCCGCCGTCGAGTGGCAGGAACGCCAATATCCGATAGATTCCTGCCATGCACCGCGTGGTTGCCCTCTGCCTGGAAGGCGTGGTCGCCTTCGACCTCGCGATTCCGGCGCAGGCGTTCTCGGTCGCCGCGCATCCGACATCGGCCCCGCCAGAGGGGGGCGGAAGCCGGAGGCGTCCCACGGCCCCCTACGAGTTTGTGAGTTGCTCGATCGGGGGAGCGGAGGTGAGGACGACGACAGGGTTCTCCTTGCGCCCCCATGCCGGCCTCGACGCAGTGGAGAGCGCCGACACCGTGGTCGTCCCCGCGTATTTCGACGTCTTCTCACCGCCGCCGATCGAGGTGATCGACGCGTTGCGGGCCGCGGCGAATCGCGGCGCCCGAGTGCTCTCGGTATGCACTGGCGCTTTCGCCCTGGCTCATGCCGGCCTCCTTGAGGATCGCCGTGCGACCACCCACTGGGCCTTTGCCGAGGAGCTGGCGAAGCGCTTCCCCGCGGTCGAGGTCGACGCGGACGCCCTCTACATCGACGAAGGCGAGGTGATGACCTCGGCCGGCCTCAGCGCCGGCATCGACCTCTGCCTGCACGTGATCCGCAAGGACTGCGGCGCCGGCGTGGGCGAGCGTGTCGCCCGCCACATGGTTGCGGCGCCGCATCGCGAGGGCGGCCAGGCCCAGTTCATCGAGCGTCCCAAGGTCGCGGCGTCGGGCGTGACCGGTTCGCTGGAGGAGACCAGGCGCTGGGTGGCGGAACGGCTGGACGAGCCGCTGGATGTCACGGCGATGGCCCGACACGCCAGCGTCAGCCCCCGCACCTTTGCCCGCCGCTTCCGCGAGGAAACCGGCACGACCCCGCTGCAGTGGCTGCTCGCCAAGCGCGTGCAGGAGGCGCGCCGCCTGCTCGAGGAGACCGACCTGCCGATCGACGCCGTCGCCTGGCGGGCGGGCTTTGGCACCGCCGCCTCGCTGCGCGACCACTTCCGGCGGGTTACGTCGACGACTCCGAGCGCCTACCGCCGCTCCTTCACCCCGCTCGCGGCCTGATCGAGGATCTTCTCCGCCCCGAATAACCGGCTAGCTGCCGAATTTGACGCAGCAGGCGTCCGTACACTGCTGCCGATGAAGGTAGCCAGTGGCCTTGTTTCGGATCATTTAGCCGCGTCGGAGCCGGCAAGCAGCATCCCCGGCTCGCGGCCCTGCCCGGTCTGCGGGAGCCCGGGCATCGATATGGCGCGCTACCGCAAGGTCGGCCTCGCTCGGTGTGAGAATTGCGCCCTCGTCTTCAACAGCCGCACACCGGCTGATGCCCGTGACGCGTACGTGAACGGCGACTATGTCGCCAGGCACGTCGACTACGTCGAAGAGGAACGCGCCGCTAGGCACATCGCCGAGCAGCGCGCCGACTGGCTACTGCGCTTCTCGCCGCCTGGCACGCTGCTCGAGTTGGGGTCGGGTCGTGGATTCTTCCTCGATGCCGCCGGCCGTCGCGGATTCGAGCCGATCGGCGTCGAGCCCTCGCCGGCCCTCGCCGAGCGCGCAAGGTGCGACTTCGACGTCGAGGTGAAACAGGGATTCCTCGACGAAGTCGACCTTGCCGACCGCCGCTTCGACAGCGCTTGCATGTTCCACGTCCTCGAGCACGTCGAGGAGCCCGTCGAGCTCTTGCGTCAGCTCGCCGACCGCCTGCTTCGGCGCGGTCTCCTGATCCTCGAGGTTCCGAACATCGCCAGCGCGATGGCGCGCCGCCGGGCGGAGGGATGGGGCGCCGTTCAACCGGACAACCTGCATGTCACGCAGTTCACGCCCGAGAGCCTGCGCAGGGTCGTCGCACGGGCGGGCTTCGAGGTCGCCCGAGTCGACACGATCTCGCCCTGGCCCTACATCCCGCCAGCCGACCGCTGGCGCCACCGGGCCCTGCTTGGGTACGCCTACCGCGCCGCGACCCTGCGCACCCTCCGGGTCACTCACGAGAGCGGCTTCGACCATCTCAGGCTGGTCGCCCGCCGACCGCGCTAGGGCTTCTTCTTCGCCGCCTCGACCGCTTCTCTGACCACCGCGGCACGATCGAGGACGTAGGAGTCGTCGGCGATCTTCCATTCGCCGCCTTCGCGGACCAGGGTGAAGGCCTGAGGAGTGCTGCTGGTGGTGAAGCGCGAGGCGCCGACCGGCTGGCGGGTCTCGATCCGGGTGTAGAGGGTGACGGCGCCGTCCACGCGCTGGGACTCTGCGAACCTGGGCCGGGAGCGCAGCGAGTCGCCGGAGACGAGAAGCAGATCGCGCCGCGTCCGTTCGTCGGCTTCCCGCTGTCGCCGGATCGGCGCAACCAGATTGCGCAGGTAGCCGTTCAGGTCGTTGTACTGGATGTGCATCCACCACTGCAGCAGCGCCTCTTCGGGCGATCCGGCCGGCTGCTCGTGGACGGCGGCGAGGCTGAGCAGGTTCTCCGCGGCACTCGGTGTGCCGGGTGGCGGCGGGTCTCCGCCGCCGCAGCCGGCGACCGAGATCAAGGTCACCGCCGCGGCGACTGCGAAAAGTCGTCTCAGCACCGGCGTCATGCTATTCGAGAGCGCAGGCGCCGCAGCGGCCCGCGCAGGGCGGGCAGCTGAGCCGAGCCGATCGCCGCCGCGGCGATCCCGGCGCCGAGAAGGGCGATGAAGGTATTGGCGGTCATCGTGCCGATCGCCCGCGTGAGGAGCGCGAAGGCGCCGGCGTAGAGGACGGCGTAGAGGATCAGGCTGAGCGGCTCGCGCCTGAACAGCAGCAGCGTCGACCAGCCCATCAGCAGGCCCATCAGCAGCGAGCCGAGGGCGACGCCGGGCAGGCCGAAGTTCCAGTAGAGCTCGCCCTGCATCGTGATCGGCGTGCCGGCGGTGGCGCCCGGATAGAGGTATTCGGTGACCAGGTTGTCGATCGGCTGGGGCTTGCCCGGCCAGAGTGCCCGGGGTGCGAGCGCCGCTGGGATCTGGAGCAGGCTCTCGCCGCCGAGGCGTGAGATCGAGGAGGGGACGATCCCCTGCATCGCGACGAAATCATCGAAGACGCTGAGATCGGCGGTCTGAAAAGCGGGCACCGGCGTATCGAAGCTGCGGCCGACCGCGGTGCCGAGATCGGTGGAGGCGGCGTTGGTGCGCACGATCGCGGCGAACTCGAGAGCCCCGGCGACGAGCAACGCGGCGGCGACCGTGATCGCCACGGCGCGAGCGCGCGGCGCCCGCAGTCGCAGGTAGATCACGGCGGCGGCGAGGAGGCCGAAGGCGATGAATCCACGCGACCCCAGGGCAAGCGTGCAGAGGACGGCAAGGGCGGCGCTGACCAGCAGCACGCGGCGCGCGTGTCGGCTGTGATCCTCGTCGCGCAGGATCGAGGCCAAGGCGTAGAGCGCGACGCCCTCCAGCATCCAGATTCCAAGCTGCCCGTAGAAGCCGGAACCCTGGTTGGTGTGCAGCGACCCGGCCGAGTGGATCAGCGCCGCCGGTCCTCCCTGGCGCATGAAGAGGGCGCCGGCCAGGATCGCCCCGAGCCCGATCATCGCCCACGGCGCCCAGCGCCGAAGCGGCAATGGATCGAGTGGCGGCGGGCTCTCGCTGACCGCCCGTACCCGGCGAAGGCCGTAGAGAAAGCCGAGGGACCAGGTGGCGCAGCCGACTCCCGCGATCGCGACCGTGCGGCTGAGGTCGCCGACGTCGTAACCGAGCTGGATCATCGGCGTGATCGCTTCGCCCGGATAGAAGTAGAGCTCGATCGGGCGCAGGACGAAGAGCGGCAGCCAGGTGGCCGCGGCGATCGCCAGGGGGGAGGCCAGCAGCCAGCGCCAGCCGGAGAGGCGCCCCCAGGCGGCCAGGGCGGCGATCGCGACCGTGACCGCGATCAGACCGGTCATCGCGGTCAGGGCGGCTGCCCCGTCGCCGGCGATGGTCCCGGCGGCGACCAGCCAGAAAATGGCCGCGCAGAGCACGAGGGCGAACTCGGGGCCGCGCCGCGTCATCTCGATTGCGGGCTCAACTCGATCAGGGTATGCGCGGGTGCATCGCGTCCATGCCGGCGCGCAGAGCCGCGGCGCTGAGGGAGCCGTCCGGAGCGGCCACGGCCCGGTAGGAAAAAGCGACGCCGCCGAAGCCGAGCCGGAAGGTCCGTTCGCCGGCGGAGTTGAACTCGGTCACCAGCGAGCGGCCGCCCCAGCTGATCAGCCAGGAGCCGTCGGCGTAGCGCCGCGAGGAGCCGCAGCAGAAGCTGCCAGGCGCCTCGGGATCGGTCACCTGTTCGACCAGCGTTGCCGTCTTGGTCGCTTCGTTGATTTCGTACCGCACCGCGCGGGGGGGACTGGGCTGGTTGGTGTTGTTGTCGTGGATAGTGATCGTGCCGTCGGCCTGAAGGCGGATGTCGTGCTGGCCACCGAGCGGATAGGCGCCCTCGGGATCGCCGGCCACCGCCAGGCTCTGCGGCGTCCAGGTCCCGCCCAGTTTCCAGACCACCTCGCCGCTCGCCCGGTCGATCTTGTAGACGGCGTCGGTGTGGCGGAGGGAGATCAGGATGCCGTCGTCGACGGGCTCGACCGCGTTCATGTGGACGATGTCGCGCTGAGGCCCGTTGAGCACGGTGGGCCACCAGCGCCCGGTCTCTCCGAGGCCGATGTGAGTTGCGCTATTCCAAGTCCAGACCGCTTCGCCTGTCTGGTTGATTTCCTGAACTTCGGCGTCGATCACCGTGTCGTCGGCGCCGCCGCCGAAAGCGGTCAGGTCGACGTGTTCGCGCGGTTGGTAGGAGGTGACCAGGTAGTTGCCGTTCGGCTGGCGCTGCAGCTCGTGGATGTCGGTGCTGCCTCCCACCGCGCTCACCGTGTGGACAACCGTTCCGTCGAGTTCGCGGATCTGGTACCCGTCGGCGCCGCTGAACTGGCCCCACCAGGTGATCCGCGTCGGTTGCCCGCTCTCGGCGATGAACTTGGCGTCGATCGGGCCTGGGTTCGATCCCTGCCACCAGACCGGTACGCCGTGGTCATCGAAGGCGATCGCGTAGCCGCTGCCACCGGCGCCGATCGCGGGGTCGACGACGTAGAACTGGCGGCCCGGTTGCAGCAGCCTCGTGTATTCCCAGGCCGGGAAATCGCTCGGCAGGCAGCGCACGTGGTAGGTGCCGGCAACCGCGCCGTCGTCGAACGTGAAGCTGAACTCCTGATTTTCTTGCAGCGGCACCGTGGCTTCGAAGGCCCCGGTTTCCGCGGCGCCGCCGTCGACCGCGATCGAGGCGCCCTGCGCGAGTCTGCCGCTGACCGCGAGTGGTGAGCCGTCGCAGCGGACGGTGTAGTCCGGCACGCTCGGGTCAAACGCCGGGAAGAGGCCGCCCTGGTCGAGGAACACGTTGCTCACGCAGGCGACCACGACCGCGACGGTCGCCGTGGAGCCGCCGTTCAGCGAGTAGGTGAAGCTGTCGGGCGCCTCTCCGTCGTTGCAGTAGCCGGGATCGGGCTGGTAGGTGAGGTCGATGCCTCCATCCGCCGCCGCCGCCGTGCCGTTGGCGGGCTGAGTGACCGACGCGACCAGCTTCGGGCCTCCGTCGGGGTCGGCGTCGTTGGCGCGGACCGGCAAGACGGCGGCCGCGGCGCCCTCCTCGACGGCCCCCTCGTCATCGGTTGCTTGCGGCGCATCGTCGACGCCGCTGACCGTAACCCTCACTTTGCCGGCGGCGAAGCCGCCGTGGCCGTCGGCGATCACGTATTGGACATCCTGGTTGACGTTATGGCCCGCCGCCAGCGAGTCGAACCGACCGCTCGGATCGAATCGCAGCGCGGCGCCACCATCGACAGCGCCGACCCTGGCGGCCGAACCACCGGCGTCCAGCGAGACGAAGGAGAGCGAATCGCCGTCAGCGTCACGGGCGACCGCGGTTGCATCGATCGTCGCCGGGCTGTCCTCGGTCGTGGTGGCGGGCACGTCCTCGCTGAGCGGCGCGCGATTGACCCTCCTCGTCCGCGGGCCCCTCCTCTTCTCGCAGCCGGCCAGCTTGTCGACGCCGGCACCGCCAAGGCAGCGATCGCGCCCCTTGTCGCCCTCGATGCGGTCGTCGCCCGCCCCACCTCGTAAGAGGTCGCCGCCGCCGCCGCCGGAGACCCTGTCGTCCCCGGGGCCGCCTGCGACGACGTCGGCGCCGCCCGTGGCACAGATCAAGTCGGCGCCGCCGCCGCCATCTATGCGGTCGGCGCCGCCGGAGCCGAGGATCACATCTCGCCGGGGCCCGCCGACCAACTCCTTGCCCGGCGTGGAGCTGAGAGTTACCGGCCGTCCGAAGCACGACCGGGCGCTCTGCCGCGCGGTCGAGCCGGCGAGCGCCATCGCGAGCGGCGCCGCCGAGCAAAGCAGGGCAACGGTGGTGAGCAGCAGCGTGCCTCTGCCGGCAGCCCAACCGAAACTTCCCCTTGCCTTCATCGGTTCGTCCCCATCGCTCTTGCCGCTCGTGGCCCCAGCGCCACCGAACGGGAGCGTGGCATCGTAGTGGCTGGGAGCCGTAGGGTCTCGGATGTGAGCCGACGTGCACAGATCGAGCTGACCGGCGCCGAGCGGCTCGAGCTGCTCGCGGCCGAGCGGATCGCAGTCGTCTCCAGCCTCGGCCCACGCGGCTGGCCGCACTCGATGCCGATGTGGTTCGTTCCCCGCGAGGGGGAGATCTGGGTCTGGACCTATGCCAAGTCGCAGAAGGTGCGCAACCTGGAGCGCGATCCGCGTGCGACGGTGCTGGTCGAGGCCGGGCACGAGTACGGCGAGCTGCGCGGGGCGATGATCGAGGCCGAGGCGGAGCTGCATCGCGACGGCGAGACCGTGCTCGGCTTCGCCGAAGAGCTGACCCTGCGCTACGCGGAGGGAATCTCGGCGGTGGAGGGAGATGCGAAGGCCGCGCTCGAGGCCCAGGCCCCGAAGCGGGTCGCGATCCGGTTCAAGGCGGTGCGAACCGCCACCTGGGATCACCGCAAGCTGGGTGGGACCTACTGACCAGTTAACGTCGTGGCGCTACCGACGCCGGCTTGGCGTGTTAGGAAGTGACCTGCACGCGCACCGCCGCCAATCGCACCAAGTTGAGACCCCTCAAGACCACCGCCCTCATCCTGGCGCTCGCCGCCGCCCTGCTCGTCCCTGCCGCGGCTCAGGCGCTGCCATCCAGCTTCTTCGGCATCGCACCGCAGACGGTGCTGACCAACACCGACGCCTCCTACATGAAAGCGGGCGGGATCGGCAGCGTGCGCTGGCCGGTCAACTGGGCGTTCGTGCAGCCGACGGCAAAGGGCGGCTATGACTGGAGCAGCGTCGACCCGGCCCTCGAGGTGGCCGCCAGGCGCGGCCTCAAGTTCCTGCCCTTCCTCTATGGAACGCCCCGCTGGCTCGCCAACAAGCCGACCACCCTGCCGGTCAACAGCGGCCGCGCCCGCAGGGCGTGGCTGGCCTTCGTCGACGCGGCGGTCAAGCGCTACGGACCGGGCGGCGAATTCTGGAACGAGCACGCGCCCAGCCAGGCACCGGTCAACTACGTGCCGGCGATCTCGCGACCGACGCCGATCCGCACCTGGCAAGTCTGGAACGAGGCGAACTTCTTCTACTTCGCGTATCCGGTCTCGCCCAGCGCCTACGCCCGCCTGCTGAAGCTGACCTACAAGCAGATCAAGGCCGATGACCCGATCGCCAAGGTCATCGTCTCGGGCCTCTTCGGCGCCCCCGACGAGGGTGGCAGGCGCGGCATGGACGCGACCAAGTTCCTCGACGCCCTCTACCGCGTGCCCGGGATCAAGCGCTACTTCGACGCCGTCGCCCTGCATCCGTACGCCTTCCACGTCGACGACCTCGAAGAGCTGACCGAGGAACTGCGCGAAGTCGTTCTCGACAACCGCGACCGAAGCGCCGCCCTCTACATCACGGAGATGGGCTGGGGCTCGCAGAATGACCCCCATGTGGTTGCCTTCGAGCAGGGCATCCGGGGCCAGGCCCGCGAACTGCGCAAGTCATACGCCTACCTGCTCGCCAACCGGCGTCGCCTCAACCTCAAGGGCACCTACTGGTACTCGTGGAAGGACAATCCCGAATACACCGCCTGCAGCTTCTGCGACTCGGTAGGCCTTTTCCACGCGGGCAAGGGCTTCAGGCCGAAGCCCGCCTGGCGCTCCTTCGTCGCCCTGACCGGCGGGCGAGCGCGGCCCTAGAAAGCGGCTCAGCCCTCGAAGGACTCGACGGTTCGCCGCAGGCCCTCGTCGAGCGGCACCTCAGCCCGGAAGCCGATCGTCTCCGCCGCCCGGGAGACGTCCAGGTAGCGAACCGGCTGGCCGTCGGGACGTGAGGTGTCCCAGACGGTCTCGCCTTCGTATCCGGCCGCCGCGGCGACTAGCTCGGCCAGATCGCGGATCTTGGTCTCGACGCCGGTGCCGACGTTGAACGGCTCCGAGGAATCGCCGTGCTCGGCGGCGAGGATCATCGCCCGGGCGGCGTCGTCGACGTAGAGGAACTCGCGCGAGGGCTCGCCGGTGCCCCAGAGCACGACCTCGGAATCGCCGCTCTTCGCTGCGCTGACGTACTTGTTGACCATCGCCGCGATCACGTGGGAGTCCTCGAGGTCGAAGTTGTCGTCGGGCCCGTAGAGGTTGGCGATCACGGGCACGCAGGAATCCAGCCCGTACTGCCTGCGATAGGCGTCCGAGAAGACGATCAGCATCTTCTTGGCGAGGCCATAGGGGGCGTTCGACTCCTCGGGATAGCCGCCCCAGAGGTCGCTCTCCTTGAACGGCACCGGTGTGAACTTGGGGTAGGCGCAGACCGAGCAGGCGGCAACCAGCTTGCCGACGCCGAGCTCGCGGCAGGCCTCGAAGACGTTGAGGCCCATCGCCGTGTTGTCGCGTGCCAGCGGCCCGGGATTGCGCCGGTTGAAGCCGATGCCGCCGACGTTGGCCGCCAGGTGGATGACGACGTCGGCCCCCTGAAGGGCCTGCCTGCAGGCGATCGAATCGGTCAGGTCGTGCTCGGCCGATCGCGGCACGCGGACGCCGGCGCCGAGCTCGGTGAGCATCCGGACGGTCGGCTTGCCGAGGAAGCCGCCGCCGCCGGTGACGACGACGTCCTTGCCCTGCCAGAAGTCGGGGTCGGGGGAGCGTCTCGCGCTCACCGCGCGGCCTCGCCCGAGAGCTGCGCGTCGAGCGTCGCAACGTCGGCGTCGACCATCAGCTCGATCAGCTCGCGGAATCGCACCTTCGGCTCCCAGCCGAGCTTCTCACGCGCCTTGCCGGCGTCGCCGAGCAGCGAGTCGACCTCGGCGGGCCGGAAGTAGCGGGGGTCGATCTCGACGTGCTTGTCGGGATCGAGGCCGACGTGGGCGAAGGCGATCTCCAGCGCCTCCCGCACCGAGTGCTTCTCCTCTGTCGCCACCACATAGTCGTCTGGCTCCTCGGCCTGCAGCATCAGCCACATCGCCTCGACGAAGTCCGGCGCGTAGCCCCAGTCGCGTTCGGCGTCGAGGTTGCCCATGTAGAGCTTGTCCTGAAGTCCGGCCTTGATCCGCGCCGCCGCCCGCGTGATCTTGCGGGTGACGAAGGTCTCGCCACGCCGGGGGGACTCGTGGTTGAAGAGGATGCCGTTGACGGCGAACATGTCGTAGGACTCGCGGTAGTTGACCGTCGACCAGTAGGCCGCGACCTTCGCCACGGCGTAGGGGCTGCGTGGGTGGAACGGCGTTTCCTCGTTCTGCGGTGGCGGCGAGGAGCCGAAGATCTCCGACGAGGAGGCTTGGTAGAAGCGCGTCTTCACCTCCGACTCGCGGATCGCCTCGAGCAGCCGCAGCGTGCCCCCGCCGGTGACGTCGAAGGTGTACTCGGGGATATCGAAGGAGACGCGGACGTGGCTCTGCGCCCCGAGGTTGTAGATCTCGTGGGGCTGCAGCTCGTAGATCAGCCGGGTCAGGGCAACCGGATCGGAGAGGTCGCCGTAGTGCGAGAAGAGACGGGTGCCCTCTTCGTGAGGGTCACGGTAGAGGTGCTCGATGCGGCCGGTGTTGAAGCTCGAGGAGCGGCGGATGATGCCGTGCACCTCATAGCCCTTGTCGAGCAGCAGCTCGGCCAGGTAGGAGCCGTCCTGTCCGGTCAGGCCGGTGAGCAGAGCGCGCTTGGGGGCCTCCTGGCTCATCGGCGTCCTGCCCGCCAGGTGCCGCGCGGGCGCGCCGCCGGCAAGCCGTCGCGCCGGTAGTCGC
Organism: Solirubrobacterales bacterium; assembly: GCA_044867925.1. Taxonomy (GTDB): domain Bacteria; phylum Actinomycetota; class Thermoleophilia; order Solirubrobacterales; family 70-9; genus VRUE01. The sequence goes on from JBIOVV010000014.1 coordinate 34,343, forward strand.
CGCGGCTGAGGTGGTGCTCGAGGAAGACGTAGAGGACGATGAAGAGGTAGCGGCTGCCCATCTCGTTGAGCGAGAGCTTGGAGACCCCCGCCTTGCGGTTGGTCCAGGAGATCGGCACGATGCCGTAGCTGTAGCCGCGGACCACCGCCTTGAGCGGCAGCTCGACGGTCAGGTTGAAGTGGTGCGAGAGGAAGGGCTGGACGTTCTCGATCACCTCGCGGCGGTAGGCCTTGAAGGCGTTCGTGGTGTCGTTGTAGCCGTGGCGGAAGAGCAGGCGGATGCAGAAGTTGACGATCCGGTTCATGATCAGCTTCGAGCGCGGGTAGTCGAGCACCGTCGCGCCGTGGACGAAACGCGAGCCGAAGGCGCACTCGTAACCCTCTTCGAGCAGGCGCTGGTAGGAGACGAGGTCCCCCGGGCTGTCCGAGCCGTCGGCCATCACGATCGCGACGGCGTCGCCCTCAAATGCCTCCAGCCCCGCCCGCACGGCGAAGCCGAACCCGTTGCGGTAGGGGGAGGGGAGGCAGCGCACCTGCGGGTGCTCGACGCCGATCCGCTCGACGACCGCGGCGGTCCCATCCGTGCTCGAGTCGTCGACGACGATCACCTCGTGGTCGATTTCCTCGCGCGCCAGGGTCTGGACCAGGCCTTCGACGGTCTCGGCGACCGTCTCCTCCTCGTTGTGGGCGGGGATGACGACGGAGAGCTTCATGCCGGCGCCGACGCCCATCGCTCGGCGTTCGCCTCGTAGATTTCTCGCAGGATCGTCTCCAGGTCGCGCCGGGGCCGCCAGCCCCCGTACTCCGAGCCGAACTCGTCGAGGTCGCTGATCCACCAGCGGTGGTCGCCGATCCGGGCCTCGTCGCTCATCGTCCAGTTGAGCTCGCGCTCGGCGATCCGCTCGCAGATCGCGATCGCCTCCAGCATCGAGCAGGCGTTCTCGCGGCCGCCGCCGATGTTGTAGACCGCGGCGGCGCGGGGCTTCTCGTGGAAGAGCAGGAATGCGTCGACCAGATCGGCGCTGTGCACGTTGTCGCGCACCTGCTTGCCCTCGTAGCCGAAGACGGTGTAGGGATCGCCCGTCACGGTGCACTTCATCAGGTAGGCGAGGAAGCCGTGCAGCTGCGCCCCGGCATGGTTGGGGCCGGTGAGGCAGCCGCCGCGGAAGCAGACGGTGGGCATGTCGAAGTAGCGGCCGTACTCCTGGACGAGCAGGTCGGCCGCCGCCTTGGAGGCGCCGAAGAGCGAGTGCAGGGTGGAGTCGATCGACATCGTCGTGTCGATGCCGCCGAACCACTGATGGTCGGTGGGCAGCTCCAGCCGCGTCTCCAGCTCTTCCAGGGGCAGGTGGTTGGGCGTGTCGCCATAGACCTTGTTGGTCGAGGTGAAGATGAAGGTCGCCTCCGGGCAGTGCCGGCGGGCCGCCTCGAGCAGGTTGAGGGTGCCGTTGGCGTTGATGCCGAAGTCGGCCTGCGGGTCGCCGGCGGCCCAGTCGTGCGAGGGCTGCGCCGCCGTGTGCACGACCAGCTCGATCTGCTTGCCGTGCTCGGCGAAGACGCGGTCGATGCCCTCGGCGTCGCGGATGTCGAGGTCGATCGTGCGGAAGGTCTCCAGCTCGCGGCTCAGTCGCTCGGTCACCGACGCGGTCGATGCCTCGGGGCCGAAGAGGACCGCCCTGGTGTCGTTCTCGATCCCGATTACGTCATGGCCGGCCTCGACCAGCCTGGCCGCCGACTCGGAGCCGATCAGGCCCCCGGAACCCGTGACTATCGCCTTTGGCATTGCTCTCTGATGCCCCCTTTTGGCTATCGCTCGAAACCAAGTGCCGCGCGCAACTCATCCTCGTGCTCAGTAGACCAGGCGAGCAGGTCGGCGAGGACGTCGCGCGCCCCGCGGCGCGGGCGCCACGAGGTTAGAGAATGCAGACGACCGCAGTCGCTCAGGTAGACCGGGACGTCGCCGGGACGGGTCTCCGCCTCGGTCCCGATCGGGACCTCGTTGCCGGTCAGCTCGCGGCAGATCGCCGTCGTCTCCAGCAGCGAGAGGCTGCACTCACGGCCGCCGCCGACGTTGGCGACGACGCCGCTCCAGCGCTCGGGGCCGGCGAGCTGCTCGTCGACGAGGTCGATCAGGTCGTCGACGTGGAGGAGATCACGCACCTGCTTGCCCGAACCGCCGTAGCCGATGTAGGTCAGCGGCCGGCCGAAGAGGTGGCTGAGCAGCCACCAGGAGAAGACGCCCTGGTCGACCTTGCCCATCTGCCAGGGGCCGGCGATGACGCCGCAGCGGTTGGTCACCGCGCGCAGGCCGAAGGCGTCGGCGTACTCCTCGATCAGGTGCTCGGCCGAGAGCTTGGTCGCGCCGTAGAGGGTGCGCGCTCCCGCCATCGGGAAGTCCTCCGAGATCCCCGCCGGGCCGGCGCCCGCGAACGGCTGGGAATCGGCCAGCTCGAAGCGCGTTGCCTCCTCCGCCAGTTTCAGCTCCAGCTGCGGCGCCACCGGGTAGACGCGGCTGGTCGAGAGGAAGACGACGAAGGCCGCCTCGGCCCGGGCCCGCTCGAGGCAGTTGAAGGCGCCGAGCAGGTTGGTCTGGACCGAGTAGGAGGTGTCGGCGAAGCCGGCCAGCACGGAGGGCTCGGCCGAGCACTCGACCATCGCGTCGAAGGGCCCCGCGGCGGCCAGGTCGGCCGGCTCGCGCACGTCGCCGTGGACGAACTCGACCCCGGCCTCGCGCAGCCGGGCCAGGTTCAGCTCCGAGCCGCGGCGCATCAGGTTGTCGAGGGCGACGATCTCCCAGTCCGGATGGCGCTCGGCGAGGGCGACGACGAGGTTGCCGCCGACGAAGCCGGCGCCCCCTGTGACCAGGACTCGCACGGCCTAGCGGCGGCCGATCACCAGGAACTGCTTGCCGAGCAGCTTCCAGGCGAGCGGCGTGCGCAGGTAGAGCGAGGTCAGGCGCGGGGAGGGGGGAAGGATCCCGCGGAACGAGTAGGGCAGGTAACGGGGTATCACTCGTTCCGGCTCGAAGCCCGCCGCGTAGAGATGCTCGGCGATTGCGACGTGGGTGAGCGCGACGTAGTGATCCGCGCAGTCCCAGTACTCCGCCGAGCAGTAGCGGTAGTTCGGTCCCATGATCGCGATGCGCCCCCCCGGCTTCATCGCGCCGCGCATCCGTTCCAGGAACTGGGAGATGGCCTCCTGGTCGTAGAGGTGCTCGAGGAAATTGGAGGCGAAGACCCCGTCGAAGTGCGCCTCGGGCAGCTCGGCGTCCATGATCTTCGCGGTGACGAATTTGACCCCACTCGTGCGCTCCGCCTCCGAGTAGGCGACCTCGTCGACGGCCCAGCGCTCCGCCGCCGGGATCGAGCAGATGAACTCGCCGCGCCCGGCGGCCGCATCCAGCACCGTTCCGGGCGAGCCCATCAGGCCGTGCACGTGGGGGGCGATCTCCTCCCAGACCCGCAGACGGGCGGCCTGGTCGATGTCGCGGAAGCGGTATTCGTAGAGGCGCTGGTAGTTCATGCGCGGCATCTTATGGAGATGGCCGCCCCTTACTTTTCCGGCCTGATGAAAAGCGCGTCGACCTGCAGCAGCTGGCCGGTCGTGCCGTCGTTGAAGGCGGGCTCGACGTCCGCCATCACGAGGCCGTGCTGTTCGAGCCGGCGGACCAGGTCGGCAAAGAGCGCCTGACCCTCGTAGAGCTCGACCAGGCCGAGCTCGAGCTCGACGATGCGGCAGCGCGCCAGGGTCGCGGTCGCGCCGGCGAGGGCGGCGGCCTCATGGCCCTGGACGTCGATCTTGAGACAGAGGCGCTGGGCGGCCGAGCTGGAAGCGACGGCAGCGTCGAGTGTGGTGACCTCGACCTCTTCGGCGGCGACGTAGGCCGAGCTCGGCTCGCCTCGGTGATGGGCCTCGGTCATCGGCAGCAGCGAGCTGCTGAAGCCGTCGTTGCCGGCGATGTGAAGGGTCGTGGTGCCGGGGCCGGCCCCGAGCGCCATGCGGCGGCACTCCCAGCCGGGGTCGCCCGCGGCGGCATGCGACAGCCGCTCGAACATCTGCGCCTGCGGCTCGAAGGAGAGAATCGCACCCTTGTAGCCCTCGTGCCGCAGCGATCCGGCGTACTCGCCGGCGTGGGCGCCGACGTCGACGACGAGGTCGATCGACTCGGCCGCGATGCGTTCCATGCGCCGCGCCAGGTAGGTGGCGCCGGGTTGGTAGCGACGCAGCTCGAAGCCGGCCCGACGCAGGGCGCGCTTTGTTGCTTTGCGGATCATTGCCCGGGGGTTGATATCAGGAGCTGTAGCGGCGACGGCGAAGCGCCAGGGCATCGCGCACCGATAGCTCGCTGAGGCCGCCCTCCGGCGCTTCCCGCCGCGCCAGCCCGCGTCCGGCGCGCCAGCCCGCGAGGCGCCCGCGCAGGCCGCTCAGGGTCCGCTCGCGGGCAAGCTGACCGGCGCAGATGGCGCCCTCGCAAATCAGCGTGCGGACGGCCAGCGACGGCCGTTGCATGACTCCGTAGCGCCGCAGCATGTAGCCGCGGCTCCAGCCGGTTCGCGCGTACTTGGCACTGCTGCGCGCACCCAGGGTCTGCGAGTAGTCGTGGATCGCGCGAGCACGGGGGGCGAGCCGGCAGTCCGCTCCCGCAGCCCGCAATCGCAGGGCAAGGTCGAGATCCTCGTAGTAGAGGAAGATCCGCTCGTCGAAGCCGCCCACCCGCTGGAAGGGCTCGGCGCGAATCAGCGCCGCGCCCCCGGTCGGCCCGAGCGGGTCGGGTGCTTCAAGGGCAAGCTCCGCGGGCTCGCCGTTGAGGTAGTCGAAGCCCATCAGGGCCCGGTCGGCGACTACGCCGGCCGAGTCGATCCGGCCCGAGCCGTCTGGTCGCAGCAGCACGGCGGCGACCATCTGCGCCCCCTCCGCCGCCGGCTCCAGCAGGGCCTCGACGAAGGTCGGCTCGCAGACGACGTCGTTGTTGAGCAGCACGATCGGGTCGCCGGGCTGGCGCTCGATCGCCAGGTTGAGGGCGCGGCCGAAGCCGATGTTCTCTCCCAGCGCGATCGTCGTAACGGCCGGGAAGCGCCGCTCCATCATCGTCACCGAGTCGTCGCTGGAGCCGTTGTCGACGACCACGACGCGAGGGACCACGGTTTGGCTCGCGAGGCTCTCGAGCGTGCGAGCTAGGCGCTCGGCGCCGTTCAGGTTCGGGATGTAGACCGTCGGCTGCACTGGAGTTCCTAGGCGAGGCCGACCCCGGTTCGAGCCGCCTTGGCGAAGGCCTCTCGACTGTGTGCCTCGATGTAGCGTCGCATTCCCGCCGCGAAGCGCTCATCGCTGCCCGCCTGGCTCAGCTCCAGGATCGCCGCCCGCAGCGCCGCGGCATCGGTCGGATCGACCGTCAGCCCGAGTCCGTACTCGCGCACGATGTGCCCGAGCAGGCCCTCGCTCGTGCTCACAACGGGGGTCCCCAGGGCGGCGGCCTCGGCGAGGACTCCGGAGGAGCCGTAGTGGTCGAGGTAGGGAAGGACGACGCAACGGGCCGATGCGAGTCCCCTCGCCGCCTCGGCGTCGGAGATGCGGCGCAGCTGGGCGTCGACCTCGACCCCCCCGGCCCGCATCTGGTCGAGCTCGCCCTCGAGCTGCTCGCGGTACTCCGGCGCGGGACTGCCGGCGATCGCCACTTTCAGGCCGTCGGCGTGGTCGCCGAGCGCGCGCGCCAGCAGGCCGACTCCCTTGCGCGGCTCCAGATAGCCGAAGAGGAGACAACCGTCGCGAGGGCCGGGCGGGGGTGTCGGCAGCGAGGGCGGAGCGTCGGGCAGCCAGACCGCCTGGCAGCCGCGCCGCCGCGACCAGCGCGCGGCGGCGCCGGGGTCCATCGTGAACACCGCAAAGGCGTCGTCGCGGCGGCGCCAGCGGGAGACGAGGCGGTCTTGGAAGAGGGCGCTGAGGCGCTCCCTCGGGCTGAGCTGCGTCTCGTAGAGCGTGCGGTAGTGCGCTCGCGGCTTCATCACCAGGATCGAGTGCGGGCAGGGGAGCGATTGCCAGCCGGCCAGCCAGCGGAGGACCGGGTCGGCATAGGTGAGGATGAGCCGGTCGGCCGCGGTCTCGTGGCAGGCGCGTTCGACCATCTCCAGCTCCTCCCGGGCGATCTCGCGCTTGTGCAGCTCCTCGCCGTCGCGCAGGTAGCGCCCTGGCCGTGCCGGCCGCGGCCGGGCATCGCCGAGGGCGTGGTGCTGGAAGCCGCTCTCGCCCGCCTGCTCGAGCTCGCGGTCAGGAGCGGCGAGCACGACCTCGGCGTCGGGGGCGAGCGCCTCCGCGAAGCGGAGCATCAGGCCGGGGTTGTGGCCGCCCCCATTCCAATCGAATATGCAGACTCTCATTTTGCTTCTGCCCCGACTCGGGGCAGACTACGTGCTCCGCCGCCGCAAAAGCGGCCGCGCCAGATTGACGATTCTCGCCAGGTCCGCCCGCGAGAAGATGACCTCGAGGACGAGCCAGACGATCGAGACGACGGCCAGCGAGACGATCAACCCGCTGAGGTCGTTGGCGACGTCGAGAAGCTGAGCGGCGCCGGCGGCGGCTGCCGCGATCAGACTCGTCTTGGCGACCGCGACGAGAGCGCGCCGCATCAATGGGTGGGTTCCGATCGCCAGCACGATCGTCGCCACCAAGGTCGAGACGGTGAGCGCGAGGCCGACGCCTGCCTCCCCCATCGTCGTGGTCAGCACCGCCGCCAAGGCCAGGGCGACGCCGGCTTCGGCGATCGAGGCGATCATCGGGTAGTCGGCTTTTCCCTCGGCGAGCGAGAAGCTGAGCAGCGTCGCGTTGGCGCTCGCGGTCAGCATCATGCCCAGCGAGCCGATCAGGACGATGTCTGTGGTCGGCATCCACTCGTCGCCGAGCACGACGCTGATCAGGGGCTGGATCGCCCCCGCCACCAGCGCCAGCGGCAGCCCCGCGGCGATCGCCGTGTAGACGGCCACTTTGGCGGCGCGAGCCGGGCGTGAGGCGGCGTCGCGCGAGAGCGCGGGGAAGGAGACGCGGAAGACGGCCGAGGTGAGCGCGATCGGAAAGGAGAAGAGGCGCTTCGCCATGCCGTAGAAGCCGGCGACGGCCGAGCCGCCGACCGCGGCCACGATGACGACGAAGCCGAGTTCGCGCGTCAGGTTCACCCCCTGCAGCACGCTGACCCGCAGCCCGAAGGCGGCAAGCGGGCGAACCGAGCCGAGATCGAGACTGGGGCGCCGGGTAAAGGGCTGGATCGCCCATGCGGTGATCACGCCGGCGATCCCGCCGGCGGGCACCGCGCCGGCGAGGCTGAAGGCGCCGAGCCCGGTGATCGCGCCGACCAAGGCGAAGCCGTTGAAGGCGAGGGTGTCGGCGGTCTCGACTATGGCGACGCGACCGAAGCGCAGCTGCCGCTCCATCGCCACCATCGGCATCGCCCGGGCCGCGTAGAAGGGGATCGCGGCGCAGGAGACCGCGATCACCTCGAGGGTGCGGCTCCCGGACCCGAGGGCGGGGGTGATCACGAAGGCGGCGAGCAGCAGCAATCCCGCCAGCGACGCCGAGGTGAGGAGCAGGACCCCCGCGACCGCCGATTGCAGCCGAGGGGGAGGCTCCTCTTCCATCTGGACCAGCGCCGCCGGCAGCCCCAGCTCGGCGGCCCGCTGCCCGACGAGCTGGACGGCGAGGGCGATCGCGAAGAGCCCGTAGTCGGCCGGGGTGAGGATCCGGGCGAGGACGACCGTGATGCCGGCCGTGAGGAGCTGCAGCCCCAGCGTTCGCCCGACGAGCACGCCGACGCCTCGCGCGGCCGTGACCCCGAGCGGTCCCGGCTGCGGTGGCTGAGCCGCCTCGAACTGCTCCGCGTCTCCTCCGGGTGGCTCTATAGGTAGCCCGCCGGCGCCTGGATGTTGAAGATCTTCAAGCGTGGGCCGCCCGGTGCTTCGGGGAGGATCTCGAAGACCGACGGGGCGCCCAGCCACGATCCCTGCAGGAGGATGCGGCTTCGCGGCAGGTCACCGGGCTCGTCGATGTCACGCTGATAGGCGAAGCCCTCGTAGGTGTCCTCGCCGGCGAGGACCTTCAGGTTGGTGTGCTCGCGCCCGGGGTCGCGCTCGAAGAGGATGATGTCCGGCCGCGGGGTGATCTCGCGGCCGGCGGCATCCGCCTTGCCTGCCAGTTCGCCGATCTCGAGCGACCAGCGGTTCGGCCGCAGCCCGCGCAGCGGGAGGTACGTCCCGTAAGCCTGCTCCTGGAACCCGGACTCGCCCGAGAGGATGCTGAGCCGCACGCGGGTCGTCGCCAGCCCCCGGTCGATGATGAAGAGATCGGAGCGCGGCGCGTCGTAGGAGGCGATCGAGAAGCTGCGCTCGACGCCGGCCGCGGGTGCCTCGATTGCCCGCCGGTAATGGCGGATCACGGCGCCGTTGTCGCTCCTCCTCACGGTCACGTAGAGGCGATGGGCGCCCTGCTGGATTTCGAACAGCGCGGGAACGCGCAGGGGCAGCCAGTAGCCGATGTCGTAAAAGGTCTTTCCGCGCCCGGGAGAGGGGCGAAAGCGAGTCGCCGTCGTCTCACGGGTGACGATGTCGAAGCCGTGCAGCACCGCCGTGTCGCCGTCGCGATCCACCCAGTAGACCGGGGTGTTGTCGGAGACGCGCTGGCTGTCGGTGAAGACCGCGTCGGCACCGGAGACCGACGCGGGCAGCGGCATTGTGCGGACCAGCTGGAACGGTTCGGGAAGCGTGCGCTGGATGATCAGGCCGGCGACGACCAGAACAGCGAGCGCGGCGATGCCGGACAGGATCGCCGCCATGGATCCCCGCGCCCGACTGCGTCGTGGGGAGGGCTGCGCCGGCTCGGGGCGGTCGGGTGCCTGCGGTGCCGTTGCCGATCCTGTCCTCGCCATTCGCCGGATCTTCGCCCATGCCTTGCCGACGATGCCGGGCGGCGTCTCCGCGTTCTCTACGAACGCCCCGAAGACGAGCAGCAGCGGGGCGACGATGAGCCAGTCGATGTGCTGGGTCCAGAAGTTGGTGTAGAGGCCGAAGATCGCGATGAAGAGCAGGTAGGCGGAGACGAGCGACCAGCGAAAGGAGCGGGTTCGCATCGCGGCCGCGAAGGCGGCGGCGGTGATCGCGCCGGTGAGCGCGACGCCCGGAACGAGCACGGCGAAGCCGCCGTCGGCCCAGAAGGAACCGGCCACCGTGCTTGTCACCCACGGCGGCGTCAGCGCTTCCGAGAGGCCGCTCACGCTCTTCGAGACCGAGATGAAGCGATCGAGCGCGACGGCGTCATATGCCCCGTGGCCGAAGGGGGAAACGGTCGGGAAGTGTTCGACGATGCCCTGCAGCGCGACGAAGTTGGTGGTCAGCGCGAGGTAGACCGGGATCAGCGGCTTGAGAAAGAAGGGAAGCGGCGGCAGGATTTCGCCGAAGAGCTCGGCCTCGAACGGGGTTGTCGGATGCTGAAAGGTGCGGAGGTAGAAGCCGAAGCAGACGGCGAGAAAGGCGACCAGCGCCCCGGCGGTGAGCAGGTAGGGGCTGGGGCGGCCCCAGTAGAGCCAGCGAGCGATGATCACGACCACGATCGGAAGCACGACGTTGCCGCGGCCGGCCTGCAGGCCGAAGGCGCCGAGGGCGATGGCGCAGCTGACCAGCTCGAAGCGCGACTCGGGGGCAAAGGGGTTACGGGCCCGCGTCATCGCCACGATCACCGCCACCGTCAGCAGGTCGGTGAGCAGGATCGTCGGCCCGCCCTCGGAGAAGCGAGCGGTGTCGATGCTGCCGCTGAGCAGCGGGATGGTCCCGGCCAGGGCGAACTGATGGGCGATCTCGAGCAGCCCGACCGCGACCATCGCGACCAGCACTCGCCGAAAGGTGCGCTCTGGCATCAGCATGGCGGAGCGAGCCGAGGAGAGCGCGGTCGCCATCTGCGCGATCCCCTCGCCGATCAGGCCGCCGGCGATGAAGGCAAGAGGCACCGCGAAAACCACCGCCACCATCACCGTCGACCAGGAGCTTTGGATGCTGAGCAGGTGGAACTGGGAAAGGAGCGCCGTCAGCGCCCAGACCAGCGGGAAGACCAGCAGGGGCGAGAGAACCGAGGCGTTGAGGCGGCGCAGGGTCATTGCGTCTCGATCGGCGCCTGCCGGTAGCCACGGGCATAGGCAGCACGGGTCATCGCCAGCCAGATGCCTTCGCGCATGCGAAGAGGCAGCGGCAGGCGCGCGAGGCTGCCGAAGAGTGGGGTGGCGACCCGAACCGCTGTCCAGGCGGCGCCGCGCGGTGGCTGTACCGCCGGATGAGGCCGCTCCGGCCGCAGGCGGTTATATAGAGCGGCCGAGCGGCCGACCGCCATCGAGCGGTTGAGCGACTGCGATGGCGTGGTCGGGTGGTCATGGAGGACGAGCAGCTCGGGGTGGTAGTCGAGCTGCAGCCCGGCTTCGGCGAGGCGGACGCCAAGCTCGGTGTCCTCGACCGCCGCGGTGGGGAAACGCGCGTCGAAACCGCCGACGCTGTTGAAGAGCGTGCGCTTCACCGAAACATGGGAGCTGTAGAAGTAGCTCGCCGCATCGACGCTGCCGGCATCGATGTCGCAATAGTGGAACTGCGGACCACCGTTCTCGAGCCAGCTCATGAAGGGCGTGATCTCGTTGCGCGGGCTCCAGGTGATCCGTCCGAGCACGCCGTAGGAGTCCTCCGGGCGGGCCCGGTGAAGGTCGAGGTGCGCGCGCAGCAGCTCGGGCCCGTCCGGCTCGGTGTCGTCGCCGAGGAAGAGGACGATCTCGCCCCTGGCAGCCGCCACCCCGGCATTGCGAGCCGCGGCGGGGCCACTGCGCGGCTCCTCGAGCAGGCGGATTGGAATCGCCGCTTCGGCTACCCGCTGGCGCACCTGCTCGACGGTGCCGTCTCTGGAGCCGTTGTCGATCACGATCGCCTCCAGCTCGGCCCCGCCCGCCCGCTGTGCTTCCAGCGCATCGAGCGTCCGCGCCAACGCCTCGGCGCGGTCCTTGGTTGGTATGACGACGGAGAGGGAGTTCATCTGGCGCCGCCCGCTCTGAGGCGTCGTGAGAGCCTAAGTAGCGGAGCGGCTATTGATAGGACCCGATGGTGATGGAGGCGAATGTAGCGCTCGACCGAGCGCAGGCGGATCGCCTGCTGCTCTTGCCGGTCGATCTGGACGAACGCCTCTGCGCCGGCATGCCCGACCTGGGACGAGCCGGCGATCAGGTTGCGGTAGCCGGCGTCGTGCAGCCGCCTGGCCAGGTCGACGTCCTCGTACCAGAGGAAGAAGCCCTCATCGAAGCCGCCGATCCGCTCCCAGATCTCGCGGCGAACGACGAAGCAGGCGCCCGACGGCTGCCCGACCTCGGCCACGGCTCCCGGCGCCGGGCTCGGCTGGGGCCGCTCGCCGAAGGATCCGGCGAAGATCCGCGCCAGCATCGTTCCGGTCCCCGGTAGGGCCGCGTGGTACCGATCGGTGTCGCCGCCGAAGACCGGGCCCACCATCCCCGCCCTCGCCTCGCCCGTCGCCACCGCCGCGAGCGCCGCCAGCGCGCCTCGCTCGGGCGCCACGTCGGCGTTGCTGACGCAGACCAGCTCCGCGGCGCCGCCGCGCAGCGCCCGGTTGGCGGCGCGCCCGTAGCCGAGGTTCTCCTCGCTGAGCTCGAGTCGCACCGCCGGCGGACAGCCCTCGCGCAGCAGTTCCCGCTGCTCGGGGCGCGAGTCGTTGTCGACGATCGTCACCCTTGCATCGACCCGGTCGGAGGCGAGGTAGGCCCGCGCCGCGGCCAGCGCCGCCGCGGCGGTGTTCCAGTTGACGATCGCGACGTCTATTGCGGGCGGGGGGGCGTCCGGGCTCATCGTCGGCGCGACGATAGCCTTCCGGCGACGTGCAAGACCTCAAAGGCCTGATCCTCTCCGGCGGCGCCGGGACGCGCCTGCGCCCGATCACGCACACCTCGGCAAAGCAGCTGGTTCCGGTTGCCAACAAGCCCGTGCTCTTCTACGGGATCGAGGCGCTGGTCGATGCCGGGGTGACCGAGATCGGGATCATCATCGCGCCGGAGACCGGCGACGAGGTCCGCGAGGCGGCCGGCGACGGCTCCGCCTTCGGCGCCGAGATCACCTACATCGTCCAGAACGAGCCCGCCGGGCTCGCCCACGCGGTGCTCACCGCGGAGGAGTTCATCGGCGGCTCGCCCTTCGTCATGTACCTCGGCGACAACCTGCTCGCCGACGGCCTGCGCGGCCTGGTCTCGACCTTCCGCGCCGAGGAGCCGGACGCGCTGATCCTGCTCACCCCGGTCGACGACCCGCAGTCCTACGGCGTTGCCGAGCTTGACGGGGAGCGGATCGTGCGGCTGGTCGAGAAGCCCAAAGATCCGCCCTCGAACCTGGCCCTGGTCGGCGTCTATCTCTTCGCGCCGCCGATCTTCGACGCCGCCCGCGCCCTCGAGCCCTCCTGGCGCGGAGAGCTCGAGATCACCGAGGCGATCCAAGGCCTGATCGAGCAGGGCCGGGCCGTCAGGTCCGAGGTGGTCAGCGGCTGGTGGAAGGACACCGGCCAGCTCGCCGACATGCTCGAGGCCAACCGGCTCGTGCTCGAGGAGATCGAGACCAAGATCGAGGGCGAGGTCGACGAGGCCTCGCGGGTCGAGGGACGCGTCGTCATCGAGCCCGGGGCGGTGCTGAAGGGCTCGGTCGTGCGCGGTCCCGCGGTGATCGGCGCCGGCGCCCGCATCGAGGACGCCTATGTCGGTCCCTACACCTCGATCGGCGACGACGTCTGCGTGCGCCGTTCCGAAGTCGAGCACTCGATCATCCTCGCCGGCTCCGTGGTCGAGGACCTCGGCACCCGCATGGAGGCGAGCCTGCTCGGCCGCGAAGTCAAGCTGACCCGCAGCGACGGCATGCCGAAGACGCTGCGGATGCTGGTCGGCGACAAGTCGGAGATCAAGATCATCTGATGGGCGCGCGGCGATGAAGGTCCTCGTCACCGGCGCCGGCGGCATGCTCGGCCGCGACGTCGTCTTGGCCGCCGGCAACGCCGGTCACGACGTCGTCGGCTTCGGCCGCACCGAGCTCGACGTCTCCGACGCCGCAGCAGTCTCGGCCAAGTTCGAGCTGGAGCGGCCGGACGTGGTGATCAACTGCGCCGCCTGGACCGACGTCGACGGCGCCGAGGCGGCCGAGGAGGAGGCGACTGCCGTCAACGGCAAGGCCGCGGGAGACGTTGCCGCGGCCGCCGCGTCCGTCGGCGCCGGCGTCGTCTATGTCTCCAGCGATTACGTCTTCGACGGCGCCAAGGGCGCGCCCTACGTCGAGACCGACCAGACCGCACCGCTCTCGGCCTATGGCCGCAGCAAGCTTGCCGGCGAGGAGGCCACCGCCGCCGCCAACAAGCGCCACTTCGTCGTCCGCTCCTCCTGGCTCTTCGGCATCGGCGGCTCCAACTTCGTCGAGACGATGCTGCGGCTCGCCGCCACCCAGAACGAGGTTCTGGTCGTGCGCGACCAGGTCGGCTCGCCGACTTACACCTGGCACCTCGCCTACGGCATCGTCCGCCTGATCGAGGGGATCGAGTTCGGCATCCACCACATGGCCGCCGGCGAAGCCTGTTCCTGGTACGACTTCGCCCGCGAGATCTTCGACCAGGCCAAAGTCGAGTGCCTGGTCCTCTCCGCCACCACGGACATGCTCGGACGCCCCGCACCCCGACCTCCCTACTCGGCGCTGGCCAGCCAGCGCGAGCACGCGATCACGCTGCCGCCCTGGCGCGACGGCCTCGCCGCCTATCTCGCCCAGCGCGCCGCCGAGCGCGAGGCAGCGGCATGAAGCTGCTCGTCACCGGCGCCGCCGGCTTCATCGGCTCCACCTACGTGCGCCTCGCCGGCGGGGAGCACGAGGTGCGCGTGCTCGACAAGCTCACCTACGCCGGCCGCCGCGAGAACCTGCCCGAGGGAACGGAGCTGATCGAGGGGGCGATCGAGGACCCCGAGGTCGTGCGCGAGGCGATGGAGGGCTGCGACGCCGTCGTCAACTTCGCCGCCGAGTCCCACGTCGACCGCTCGATCGACGACCAGGACGCCTTCGCCCGCACGCACGTGATCGGCACCGGCACCCTGCTCGACGCCGCCCGCGAGCTCGGCGTCGGCCGCTACCTGCAGGTCTCCACCGACGAGGTCTATGGCTCGATCGTGTCGGGCTCGTTCACCGAGGCCTCGCCGCTCGACCCCTCCTCGCCCTACTCGGCGACCAAGGCGGCCGGCGACCTGCTGGTCACCGCCCACGTCCACACCTACGGCATCGATGCCTCGATCGTGCGCGGCTCCAACAACTACGGCCCCCGTCAGTACCCCGAGAAGCTGATCCCGCTGATCACGCTCAACGCTCTGCACGGCGACTCGCTGCCCGTCTACGGCGACGGCAAGCAGGTCCGCAACTGGCTCTACGTCGAGGACTTCTGCCGGGGCATCCACACGGTGCTGAGCAAGGGCCGGGCCGGCGAGGCCTACAACGTCGGCGGCCCCGACGAGTGCGAGAACATCGAGGTGGTCAAGCGGGTCATCGAGCTGACCGGAAAAGACGAGTCGCTGATCGAATACGTCGCCGATCGTCCCGGCCACGACAGGCGCTACTCGCTCTCCTCCGCCAAGCTGAAGGAGCAGCTCGGCTGGGAGGCCGAGGTCCACTTCGCCGAGGGGCTGGAGAAGACCGTCGCCTGGTACCGCGAGAACGAGGACTGGTGGGAGCCGATCCGCTCCGGCGAGTACCGCGAGTACTACGAGAAGCAGTACGGCAAGACGCTCGGCTGATGCTGGAGCGCCTGCCCACCAAGCTCGACGGGGTCGTCCTGCTCGAGCCGGCCGTCCATGGCGACGCGCGCGGCTTCATGGTCGAGACCTACCGCCGCGACCTCTGGGCCGAGCACGGCGTCGAGGCCGAGTTCGTCCAGCACAACCACTCGCGCTCCTCCAAAGGCACCCTGCGCGGCCTGCACTTCCAGACCGAGCCGGGCCAGGCGAAGCTGGTCCGCTGCCCGCGCGGCAGGATCTTCGACGTCGCCGTCGACCTGCGCCGGGGCTCGCCCACCTACGGCCAGTGGGAGGGCTACGAGCTCGACGACGAGGCCCACCGCCAGCTCTTCGTCCCGGTCGGCTTCGGCCACGGCTTCGCCGTGCTCAGCGAGACCGCCGACGTCACCTACCTCTGCTCCAGCACCTATGACCCCGCCACCGAGTCCGGCATCGCCTGGGACGACCCCGGCGTCGGAGTCGAGTGGCCAGTCGAGAGTCCGTTGCTCTCCGAGCGCGACAAGGTCGCGCCCACCCTCGCCGAGGTCGGCGAGACGCTGCCCTTCTAGTAGCGCGCCTTCCGTCGCGCTTTCGCTCGCCCTCCGCCTCGATCAGCGCACCACGGTTGCGCCGGCGCCCTGCACGATTCTTGCCATGAACCACGCAACTGCCATAGACATGTCCGCCACATGGCCTAATGTCATTCACATGTCCAAGATGATCCAGATCCGCAACGTGCCCGACGCCGTCCACAAGACGCTCAAGGTGCGCGCGGCCGCGGAGGGGATCTCCCTCTCCGACTACATCAAGCGCGACCTCGAAGCGCTCGCCAAGCAGACGACGCTCGAGGACGTCCTCGCCGGCGCTCGGGCGCGCGGCCCCTCCGGGATCACCACCGAGGAGATCGTCGAGGGCATTCGAGCATCCCGCGGCGAGTAACGGACCGTGCCCGTCATCGACGCATCGGTCCTCGTCACCGTCCTGGCCGACGCCGAGCACGCTTCCTGGGCCGAGGCCCAGCTCTCGATCAGCGGCGCAGACCGATCCCTCTGGGTACCCCATCTCATCGATGCGGAGGTCGGCCAGGCGTTGCGCCGCGAAGTTGCGGCTGGTCGGTTGGGCGAGGGCAGGGCAAAATCGGCACTGCTGGATCTGACGCAAATGCCGCTTCGCCGCATCGACCACACCGGTCTGATCCACCGGACCTGGGAGCTGCGTCACAACTTCAGCTTCTACGACGGTCTCTACGTCGCTCTCGCCGAGGGCTTGGACGTGCCCCTGGTGACGCTCGACCGCCGCCTGGCCAGGGCTGTCGGCGATGCCACCCGAGTGGCCGTGCGGACCGCGGGTTAGCGACCGCGCGCCGCGGTGATGCTGAGGCTGACCGCGAGCTTGGCGCCGATGCCCGTGTACACCGCCGCGTTGACCAGCGGGTTGTGCTCGGCCGCGTCGAAGCGGCGGTAGAAGCGGCCCATGCCGCGGTGGAAGGCGATCTCCTGTTTGGGCGCCCGCCGCTTGCCGCTGGACCCCCCCTTGACGTGAAGGGCCACTCCGGCGGGCTCGTAGAAGACCTTCCAGCCCCGCTGCCAGAAGCGCCGGCACCAATCCAGGTCCTCCATGTAGAGCCAGTAGCCCTCGTCGAGCAGGCCGACGTCCTGGACCGCCGCGGCCCGGCAGAGCATGAAGGCGCCGTTGACCGCGTCGACCTCGCCCGGCTCGTCGTCGCCGAGGTGGGTGGCGCGGTACTGGCTCAGCGACTCGCCGGCGCCCTCGTCGCGACCGATCCCGGTGAAGTGCGCGAGGGCCGAGAGCGGGGTGGGGAAGGAGCGCTTGCAGGCGTGGTCGAGCTCGCCGCTCTCGGTCACCAGCTTCACCCCGACCATCCCGATCTCCGGGTCGGAGCGCAGCCGCGCCAGCGCCGCGTCGAGCGTCCCCGCGTAGACCTCGGTGTCGGGGTTCAGCAGCAGCACCGCCTCCGCCTCGTCCTCGCGCAGGACGAGGTTGTTGGCGGCCGAGAAGCCGATGTTCGCCTCGCGCCGCAGCCGCACCGAGGGGAACTCGCGGGCGACCATCTCCGGCGTCGCGTCGGGGCTGCCGCTGTCGACGACGGTGACCCGCATCTCGCCGCCGGAGATCGGGTGCTCCTCCAGCGAGCGCAGGCAGCGCCGCAGCAGCGCTTCGGCGCCGTGGCTGACGATCACGACCTCCAGATCGGGCATCGCCGGGAAGCTAGTAGGCGCCCTCGCCGCGGACCATCGCCCGCGGCGTACGCATCAAAATCTCCAGGTCGGTCAGCAGCGAGAGGTTGTCGAGGTAGTCGCGCTCCATCGCCAGCCGCTCCTCGAAGGTCAGGTCGCTGCGGCCGTAGACCTGCATCGGCCCGGTCATCCCCGGCTTGATCGCCAGGCGGGCGCGCTGGCGCTCGTCGTAGAGGGCGACGACGCCCTCCTCCTCGGGCCGCGGGCCGACCAGCGACATCTGCCCGCGCAGCACGTTCAGCAGCTGCGGCAGCTCGTCGATGCTGGTCCGCCGCAGCCAGCGGCCGCTGCGGGTGACGCGGGGGTCGTCGGGGATCTTGAATGCCGGCTGGTCGAGGTTCTCGATGTCGACCAGCTCCGGCAGCCGCTGCTCGGCGTCGTTGACCATGGTCCGGAACTTGACCATCGTGAACGGCACCCCGTCCTTGCCGGCGCGGCGCTGGCGGAAGAGGACCGGTGCCCCGTCGTCGAGCAGGATCCAGATCGCCACCCCGATCAGCAGCGGCGAGAGCAGGACCAGCATCAGGGCGGAGACGAGGACGTCCATCGCCCGCTTCATCGCGATCGTCGAGCGCGGCGGGTCGCTGAAGCGGAAGTCGAGGACCGGCAGCTCGGCGAGGCGGTTGAGCTCGATCCCCGGTCCGAGCAGGCCGTAGTGCTGGGGCAGGAAGGTCAGCGCCAGCCCCTCGGCCTTGCACTCTCCGATCAGGTGCTCGGCGTCGACCTCGCCCATCTCCAGTTCGGTGACGACGACGCGCTCGATCATCAGCTCGCGCGCCACCCGCGAGATCTCGGCGGGGGAGCCGAGCCGGGGCAGCTCGCTGGCGGTCTCCTCGCTCTCGCTGGAGAGGTAGCCGACCAGGGCGAGGCGGGTCTCCGGGTGGGTCGAGACGCGGCGGGCGACCATGTCGACCGCCTTCGGCGCGCCGATCGCCAGGCCGAGGGCCTGCGGGGTGAGACGGTGGAAGAGGAAACGGATCGCGCCGCGGGCGACGAAGCTGGCGAGCAGGACGCCGACGCCGACGCCGATCGCGCTGGCGGGAGAAAGCGGCCCGGCGGGGCTGATCGCCAGCACTCCGTCGAGCACGAGCGTGCCGAGGACGCTGGCCGAGACCAGCGAGGGCAGCTCGTCGAGGGTGCTGTGGCGGATCCGGCGGTGGTCGTTGTCGTAGAGGCCGTGGAGCTTGACCACCAGCACGAAGGAGGGGCTGAAGAGGACCGCCCAGAAGAAGGTGGCGGTGTCGGTGCTGGAGGTGGCGGCGGTGACGACGGCCAGCGAGGCCAGCAGCGCCGCCCAGTCGCCGAGCGCGAGCAGCCGCCGCAGCAGCGCTCCGCGCCGCCGCGACTCGATCGCGCCTGGTCCCTCCGGCTGCCCGGAGGGGCGCCGCGGGGCCGGTTTGCTCGACCCCGGTGCCTTGCGCTCGGTGTCCGGCACGTGGCTCATCCGCATCCCTCGAACCCTTCGCCCAGGCAGGCTTCTTCGGGGTTCAGGCGCCGCGCCTCGGCCAGGTCGGCGCTGGCCGCCGCCTCGTCGCCGCCCTCGTGCTGAATCCCCGCCCGCAGGTAGTACAGCTGCCAGTTGTCTTCTTCGCGGTCGATCGCCTGGGTGAGGCGCTCGGCGGCGGTCGCGTAGTCGCCCTGGGACTCCGCCAGCAGGCCGAGCTGGACGTAGGGGCTGGCCGCCCAGGGCTCGATCGAGCGGGCGGTGTCGGCGTGGTCGAGCGCCGATTCGATCTGGCCGTCGGCGGCGGCCGCGTTGCTGGCGTCGATCTCGCGTTCGACCAGCAGCGGGCCGATCAGGGCCAGGGCGGTGATCCAGGCCACCGCCAGGCCACCGACCGCGAGCCCGAAGCGCCGCCGCTCACCCTGCCCGTTCGCCTCGACCCGGGCCTGGGCGAGCTGGCCGCAGCGGGCCGCCACCAGCGCCCCCGCGGCGAGGAAGAAGATCGCCCCGACGGCGGCGATCTCCCAGAACCAGTCGATCCCGGCGCCGACGGCGAAGGCGACGCAGGCCGCCAGCAGCACCGCGTGCAGCTCCCGGCGCGGGCCGCTGGCGGCGCGCCAGGCCGCGAACCCGGTCCACAGCAGGGTCCCGACCAGCCCGATCACGAGCAGGCCGCCGATCAGCCCGAGCTCGGCGAAGGCCTCGAGGTAGAGCGAGTGGGCGTCGAGCAGTTTCAGATCGATCTCGCGCAGCTCGGTCCAGGAGAAGCGATAGGTCCCCGCCCCGTGCCCGGCCACCGGGTCTTCGCCGAAGGCATCCAGCGCCACCCGCCACATTTCGCTGCGGCCGGAGCCGGAGACGTCGTTGAAGTGGCTCTCGGGGTAGCCGGTGAACTGCACTTCGCGGGTGGAGAACTGGTCCCAGGCTTGGCCACCGACCGCGACCGCGGCGCCGATCGCCAGCACCGCGAGCACCGCCGCCACTGTTTTCAGCACTCGCGGATTGCGCGACATCGCCACCGCCCGCCCCGTCGCCTCGTGCTCGCCGCGCTCCAGCCGGCGCAGGAGCCAGAACAGCCCGACCGCCAGCAGGCAGCCGGCGGCGAGGATCAGCAGCACGGTCAGCCCGTCGTCGATCGCCGCCTGGCCGGCGATGTTGTCGGCCAGCGCCCGCCGGTCCTGGGTCACCAGGATCGCCGGCAGGGCGCCGAGGGCGCCGATTGCCAGCGTCGCCAGCAGCCAGAGCCGGTCGTGGGAGAGGGCGATCAGGCAGCCGCAGGCGACCGCCAGGGCCAGCAGGCCGCCGCGCGAGTAGGTGAAGTAGAGCGCCAGCATCACCACCGGCAGCGCCGCCACCGCCAGCCAGCGCAGGGTCGCGTTCAGCGAGCGGCGGCTCATCCACAGCGCCATCGCCGCCCCGATCCCGAACGCAAGGCCGTTTGCGTTCCAATAACCAAGCGGATATCCGAGGCGGGCGTTGCCGCCTGGATCGGGCCCAAACCAAGTCAGATCGGGCAAAAGTCGCGTAGAGAGCGCGATCACCGCGATCAGGATCAGCGAAATTCCGATCCCTTCAGCGAAACGTTGGCGCCTTTGCTCGGTTTGGGCGATGAGGAATGCGGCAAGGAAAAAGCCGAGATAGACCAGAACACGGTCTGCTTCGGTGACGCTCAACTCAATCGACCCGGACCAGAGAGAAGAGAATGCTGAGAAAACTGCCAGTCCAGCGATCAATCCCGTGGCCCAGTAGAAAGGGCGGCCGAGTGTCGCTCGCCCAGCGGCACCCAGCACCAGCAGCAGCACCACGACTCCCCAAACCGCGAGCCCAGCGATGTGACGCTGGCTCAGCACGAAGCCACCGCCGGCCAGGCTCAGACCCAGGATCAGGGCGAGCGGACTTATCAGCGCCGCTGATTCCTCTAGTCTTGCGCGCCATGCCTCGGACCCGTCGCCCCCGCGCCCGTAGCTCGGCCCGACCTGCCTTCGCGCTTCTGTCAGTGCTTGCTGTGCTGGCAATTGCTTGCTTTCCGGGTCTGGCTCAAGCTGAAGACAACAGCGGAATCCAGTACGAAACTGACGTACCAACCGTGCCCAGTCACGAAAGTTCCAATATTCCGCCTAAGAACAAATCCGGCGGTACCAACGCCCCGTCGGAATCCGAATCCGAAGCTTCGAAGTCAGATACCCCGGCCGGTGGGACTACCGGTGGGGGCGGAGATTCCGGCCAGGGCGGCGGCACCCCGAGCGGCCAGAGTAACCAAGCTGGGGGCGGCGACGGCCAAAAGGCCAAGAATGGCTCCCAGGATTCAGCCGGCAACGTCAACTCCGCGAAGCCGCTCAAGGTCACGCCGGCCGCGGAAACCGACTCCGATGGCGGCTCCTCGCCGCTGGTGCCGATTCTGATCGCGGTGGCCGTGCTCGCGGCGATCTCGATCGGCTACTTCCTCTACCGCCAGCGCCGCTCCGGCTCCAGTTCCCCCGTCTCCTCGCCGAAGGCGGGCTGACCGATGCCGAAATCGAGCGGGAACAGGGGGAGATTGGTGCGCGTCTGGACTGCCGTCGTAGCCGCCACGGCGAGCCTGGCGATCTTCGCCTCGGCCGCGCAGGCGCTGCCGGCCGGCTTCTGGGGCGTCGTGCCGCAGAGCAACCTCAGCGCCGACCAGTACCAGCGGCTCGGCGCGGGCGGCGCCGAAAGCATCCGCATCCCGGTCGGCTGGGGATCGGTCCAGACGGTGAAGGGTGGCGCCTTCGACTGGCGCAGCTTCGACAGCCAGGTCGAAGAGGCGGCGAAAGCCGGCATCAAAGTGCTGCCGTTCCTCTCCGGCGCGCCGGAATGGGCGGTGCCGGCGAAGACCGTCCCGGGCGCGGGCGGGCTCAAAGCCCCGGCCCACCTGCCGGTCAGCGGCGCCGCTCGCAGCGGCTGGGCCGCCTTCCTGACCGCCGCGGTCGCCCGTTACGGGCCGACCGGCAGCTTCTGGTCCGAGCATCCCGGCGTGCCGAAACGGCCGATCCGGATCTGGCAGATCTGGAACGAGCCGAACTTCAAGTACTTCATCGCCAAGCCCAACCCGACCGAGTACGGGAAGCTGGTGAAGATCTCCTACACGGCGCTGAAGGCGGCCGACCCGGGGGCGCAGGTCGTCCTCGCCGGTCTCTTCGCCCGGCCGAAAGGCGCCCGCAACGCTGCCGGCAAACACAAAAGCCTCAACTGGTACGCGAGCGACTTCCTCGACCAGATGTACAAGACGACGCCCAGCCTGAAGGCCAACTTCAACGGCGCCGCTCTGCACCCCTACACGATCAACGCCAGCGAACTGCCCGGAGTCACCGAAGAATTCCGCAAAGTCCTCGCCGCCAACAAAGACGCCGGCAAGAGCCTCTGGATCACCGAGCTCGGCTGGAGCGCCGGTCCGAAGAGCGGCAGCAACCTCTTCGCCAAGGGCGAAGCCGGCCAGGCGCGCGAACTGAAGACCTCCCTCACCCTGTTGCGCAACAAGCAGGTGAAGTGGAAGCTGAAGAGCGCCTTCTGGTTCTCGGTCGACGACGCTCCCGGCGCCTGCAACTTCTGCAGCCACTCCGGCCTCTTCGCCCCCGGCTTCACGCCCAGGAAGTCCTGGTTCGAATTCGTGAAGCTCACCGGCGGCACGCCTTAGTGTGCTAGAGCCGACCCATCGATCTGCGTAAGATCGGTGGGTTGGCTTCCAAGGCGAAAGCGAGTAAGAAAACCGATCCACTGGCGCCTTTCAGCGCCGCGACGCGGCGCTGGTTCGAGGCTTCCTTCGAGGGGCCGACGCCCGCTCAGACCGGCGGCTGGGAGGCGATCTCCAGCGGTGAGCACGCGCTGATCTGCGCCCCGACCGGCTCAGGGAAGACGCTCGCCAGCTTCCTCTGGGGGATCGACAAGCTGGCCCGCTCCGACTCGCTGGGGACCGGCGTCAAGCTGGTCTACGTCTCGCCACTGAAAGCGCTCTCCTACGACATCGAGCGCAACCTGCGGGCGCCGCTGCGGGGGATCGGCGCCGAGATCGCCGTCGGCTTGCGGACCGGCGACACCTCGCAGAAAGAACGGCGGGCGATGGCGAAAACCCCGCCCGACATCCTCATCACCACGCCGGAGTCGCTCTACCTGATGCTGAGTTCCTCCGTCAGGGACATCCTCACCGGGGTCGAGGCGGTGATCGTCGATGAGATCCACGCCGTCGCCCAGACCAAGCGTGGGAGCCACCTGGCTTTGACGCTGGAGCGGTTGGATCGATGGGTGCAGGACCATGCGGGTGGGGCGGCGGGTCCTGTCTCCGATACGTCCCCCGCGCCTACCGGCGCGGGTCCCGCATCGTCGCCACCCACCGCAGATGCGTCTGATTCCAGGATCCAGCGGATCGGGTTGTCCGCGACCCAGAGGCCGCTGGAGCGGATCGGGCAGTTCCTTGTGGGTTCCAAGAGGAGCTGCCGGATCGTGGATGCGGGGCAGAAGAAGGCGCTGGATCTGGAGATCGTGGTTCCGGTTGAGGACATGGCCGATCCGGGGGCGCCCGCCTACCCGAGCGAGGACGGGCCGCCGCCGACCGAAGTCGAGCCCTCGGCCCACGTCCGCTCGATCTGGCCAGCGATCTACCCCAAGCTCTTGGAGCTGGTCCAGGAACACACCTCGACGATGATCTTCGTCAACAACCGCCGCGCCGCCGAGCGCCTGGCGAAGAGACTTAACGAGCTAGCCAACGGCGAAGGCGAACATGAGCTTCCCGCCACCGAGCATGCGGGTCACAACGGAAACGCTCCTCCCGCGGGTGGCGACGATTCCGAGGACTCTCCCGGTAGGGAGAGCCCGGAATCGGAGACAGGACCCGCGGGCAAGCAGCCCTACGTCGAGATAGCCCGCGCCCACCACGGCTCCCTCTCCCACGAGGAGCGCGCTGTGGTCGAGGAGATGCTCAAGTCCGGCGAGCTGCCCTGCCTGGTCGCCACCTCCTCGCTGGAGCTGGGCATCGACATGGGCGCCGTCGACCTCGTCATCCAGGTCGAGTCGCCGAAGTCGGTGACCCGCGGCCTGCAGCGGATTGGCCGCGCCGGCCACCGCATGGGCGAAGTCTCCAAAGGCCGGATCTTCCCCAAATACCGCGGCGACCTGCTCGAGTGCGCGGTCGTCGCCCGCCGCATGCGCGAGGCCGAGATCGAGGAGACGACGATCCCGCAGAATCCCCTCGACGTCCTCGCCCAGCACCTGGTCTCGATGGCGGCGCTGGACGAGTGGGAGGTCGACGAGGTCGAGCGCGTCGTCACCGCGACCCAGTCCTTCCACGACCTCTCGCGCGAACAGCTGGAGAACGTGCTCGACATGCTCGACGGCCGCTACCCCTCCGACCGCTTCGCCGAGCTGCGACCGCGGATCGTCTGGGACCGCACCGAAGGCACGATCCACGGCCGCAAAGGCGCCCGCCAGCTGGTCGTCACCAACGCCGGCACGATCCCCGACCGCGGCCTCTACGGCGTCCACCTGCCCGACGGCCGCCGGGTCGGCGAGCTCGACGAGGAGATGGTCTACGAGGCCCGCGCTGGCCAAACGTTTCTCCTCGGCTCCAGCACCTGGCGGATCGAGGAAATCACCCGCGACCGCGTCATCGTCACCCCTGCCCCCGGCGCCCCCGGCGCCGTCCCCTTCTGGAAGGGCGACGGGATCGGCCGCCCGGCCGAGCTGGGCCGCGCGATCGGCGCCTTCGCCCGCGAGGCGGTCAACCGCGAGCCGGCCGAGCTGGCCAAGGAGTACGACCTCGACGAGCGCGCCGCCAACAACCTGGTCAGCTACCTGCGCGAGCAGCAGCAGGCGACCCGCGTCGTCCCCTCCGACGAGACGATCGTGGTCGAGCGTTTCCGCGACGAGATCGGCGACTGGCGGCTCTGCATCCTCTCCCCCTACGGCGGCCGCGTCCACGCCGCCTGGGGCCTCGCCCTCGCCGCCAAGATCCGCGACGAACGCGACCTCGAGGCCGACGCGATCTGGTCCGACGACGGGATCGTCATCCACCTCCCCGACGCCGACGAGCCGCCGCCCGCCGACCTGGTCCTGATCGACCCCGACCAGATCGAAGACCTGGTCGTCGGCGAGCTCTCCGGCAGCGCCCTGTTCGGCGCCCGCTTCCGCGAGAACGCCTCCCGCTCGCTGCTGATCCCGCGCGCCTACCCGGGCAAACGCACCCCCCTCTGGCAGCAGCGGCTGAAGAGCCAGAGCCTGCTGGAGGTGGCGCGGGACTTCCCCCGCTTCCCGGTC
Source organism: Solirubrobacterales bacterium (assembly GCA_044867925.1). Taxonomy (GTDB): domain Bacteria; phylum Actinomycetota; class Thermoleophilia; order Solirubrobacterales; family 70-9; genus VRUE01. The sequence continues at coordinate 59,105 of JBIOVV010000014.1, forward strand.
ATCCTCGAGACCTACCGCGAGTGCCTGCGCGACGTCCTCGACCTGCCCGCCCTCGCCGAGCTGCTGGAAAAGCTGCACTCGCGGGCGCTCTCCCTGGTCGAGGTGGAGACGCCTACCGCCTCGCCGTTCGCCTCCTCGCTGCTGTTCGACTACGTCGCCACCTACATGTACGAGGGGGACACGCCGAACGCCGAGCGGCGGGCGGCGGCGCTGGCCCTCGACCGCGACCTGCTGCGCGAGCTGCTCGGCCAGGAGGAGCTGCGCGAGCTGATCGACCCCGAGGCGCTGGAAGAAGTCGAGGCGCAGCTCCAGCACCGCACCGAGGCCGGCCGCGCCGGCGACCGCGACGCCCTGCAACAGTTGCTGCGCAACCTCGGCGACCTCACCGCCGAGGAGTGCGAGGAGCGGGTCGCAGAGGGCTACTCGGCCGCCTCGATGCTGGACAAACTGGTCGCCGAGCGCCGCGTCGCCAGGGTCCGCGTCGCCGGCGAGGAGCGCTACATCGCCGCCGAGGACGCGGGCCTCTACCGCGACGCGCTCGGCGTCCCCGAGCCGCCCGGCCTGCCGGAGACCTTCCTCGAGGAGCACCCCGACGCGATGCGCGCCCTGGTCCGCCGCTACGCCCGCACCCACGGCCCCTTCCCGACCCAGCAGCTGGCCGACCGCTACGGGGTCGATCCGCTGCCGGGCCTGCGCGAGTTGGAGAGCGAAGGGGCGATGGTCCGCGGCGAGCTTCTGCCCGGCGGGACCGAGCGCGAGTGGTGCGACTCCGAAGTCCTGCGCCGGGTCCGCCGCGCCAGCCTCGCCCGCCTGCGCAAGGAGGTCGAGGCGGCCGACACCCGCGAGCTGGCCCGCTTCCTGCCGAGCTGGCAGAACGTCGACGCGTTCCGCCGCACCGGCGCCGGGATCGACCGCCTGCGCGAGGCGCTGGTGCCGCTGCAGGGGGTGGCGCTGACCCCGAAGGTCTGGGAGGGGGACGTGCTGCCGCGCCGCCTCGGCGCTTACTCGCAGAGCTGGCTGGACGAGCTCTGCACCAGCGGCGAGCTGGTCTGGATCGGTTCCGGCGCCCTCGGCCGCAACGACGGTCGCGTCGCCCTCTACTTCCGCGAAGACGTCCGCCTCGCCGGCCCGCCGCCGGCCAACGCGAAGCTGGAGTCGCCCGCGGGCGAGGTCCACGAGGCGATCCGCGAGCGTCTCGCCGCCGGCCCCTCCTTCTGGCTCGACCTCGCCTTCGACCTCGAACACCCGGCCGAGGACATCCACAACGCCCTCTGGGACCTGGCCTGGACCGGCGAGGTGACGAACGACGCCTTCGCGCCGCTGCGGGCGCCGCGCCTGCGGGCGGTGCCGCCGAGCGAACGCCCCGGCCGCCGCTTCGCCCGCCGCCGCTCGACCACCGGCGCCGCCGTCCAGGGGCGCTGGTCGCTGACCGCGCCGCTCTTCGCCAACGCCCCGGGCCCGGGCGCCAAGCTCCGCGCGACGGCCGAGCTGATGCTGGAGCGCTACGGGATCGTCACCCGCGAGACCGTCCTCGCCGAGGGGATCCCCGGCGGCTTCTCGACCCTCTACGGGGAGCTCGGCAACCTCGAGCTGCTCGGCACCGCCCGCCGCGGCTACTTCGTCGAGGGCCTCGGCGGCGCCCAGTTCGCGCTCCCCGGCGCGGTCGAGCGGCTGCGCTCGCTGCCCGAAGCCGACGGCTCCTACCTCGTCCTCGCCGCCACCGACCCCGCCAACCCCTACGGCGCCTCACTGCCCTGGCCGAAGCTGGAGAGCGGGCGCCGCCCCGGCCGCACCCCCGGCGCCCACCTGTTGCTGCGCGACGGCGAGCCGCAGGTCTTCCTCGAGCGCGGCGGCCGCGGCGTCCTCCGCCTGCGCCGGCTCGAGGGGGCCGAGCTCGAAGCTGCGATGCGTGCTCTCGCCGACGCCGTCGCCGCCGGCCAGCTGCCGAAACTGGCGATCGAGAAAGTCGACGGCGAGGCGGTGATCGGCTCCGGCCACGAGGAGGCGCTGGTCGGGGCCGGCTTCAGCCGCGGCCCGCGCAAACTCACCGCCTCGGCCTGAACTGTACGGAATTCCCGTACACTGTTGAACGGTGAATCCGTTCAACTACCAAGGACCAGTTTCGCCCGCGCGCCTAATCGACCGTCGCGCTGAGCTGGACGCCCTGCAGGCGGCAGCTGCGGATCGAGTAGCCGTTCGTCTTGCGGCGCCGCGGC
>JBIOVV010000015.1:0-5389 GCA_044867925.1 Solirubrobacterales bacterium
GTGTCCGGGCAGGGGTCTCCCGGCCCTCGCACAAGCTTCAGATACTCGGGCTGCTCAAGCGCGGCGAAGCCGTGCGTCCGGGCAGGGGTCTCCCGGCCCTCCGCCCAATCCCCTCCCTTAAACTCGCTCCCAGTGCCGTTCCCAGCAACACGAATGCGACGTCTGCGCCGCACCGAGGCTTTGCGTGGCCTGGTCCGCGAGACCGACTTGTCGCCTCGGCATCTGATTCAGCCAGCATTCGTCGTGGCGGGCGAGAACGTCCGTGAAGGAGTCGAGTCGATGCCCGGAATCGAGCGCTTCTCGATCTCGGAGCTGGTCGCGGAGTGCACCGAGATTGCTTCGGCAGGCGTCGGAGCGATATTGCTTTTCGGCGTCCCCGCCGCCAAGGACGAGTCGGGCTCCGGCGCCTACGACGACGAGGGCGTCGTGCAGATGGCGGTGCGGGCGCTGAAGGAGGCCCACCCCGACCTCACCGTGATCACCGACGTCTGCCTCTGCGAGTACACCTCGCACGGCCACTGCGGCTTCGTCCGCGACGGCGAGGTCGACAACGACATCACCGTCGAGTTGCTGGCCAAGATCGCGATCTCGCACGCCGAGGCCGGCGCCGACGTGGTCGCTCCCAGCGACATGATGGACGGCCGGGTCGGCACGATCCGCCACCAGCTCGACGAGGAGGGCCACGCCGCGGTGCCGATCGTCGCCTACAGCGCCAAGTACGCCTCCGCCTTCTACGGCCCCTTCCGCGACGCCGCCGAGTCCACGCCCGAGTTCGGCGACCGTCGCGGCTACCAGATGGATCCGGCCAACGCCGCCGAAGCGGTGCGAGAGGCCGAGTTGGATCTCGAGGAGGGCGCCGACATGCTGATGGTCAAGCCCGCCACTCCCTATCTCGACGTGGTCCGCCGAATCAAGGACGCGACCGGCGCCCCACTGGCCGCCTACCACGTCTCCGGCGAGTACTCGATGCTGAAGGCCGCCGCCGAGCAGGGCTGGATCGACGAGCGCGCCGCCGTGCTGGAGACGCTGACCTCGATCCGCCGTGCCGGCGCCGACGCGATCGTCACCTATTACGCCAAGGAGGCGGCGCCATGGATTCAGTGAAGGTCCCCCAGTCGAAGGCGCGTTCGCGCAAGGACGGCGCCGCGATCCCGCTCGACGAGACCGACAAGCGGCTGATGAACCTGCTGCAGTCGAGCTTCCCGCTCGACCCCGAGCCCTTCGCCCTCGTCGCCTCCGAGGCCGAGCTGGACCTCGACGACGTCCTCGCCCGCACCAAGCGCCTCCTCGACGAGCGGATCATCCGCGAGATCACGCCGATCTTCGACACCCGCGCGCTCGGCTACGACTCGATGCTGGTCGCGGCCAAGGTCGACGGCGAGCACCCGCACCGCGCCGCCCAGATCGTCAACTCCCACCCCGGCGTCTCGCACAACTACCTGCGCACCCACGACTTCAACCTCTGGTTCACGATCGCGACGCCGCCCGACTCCGAGCTCGGCCTGGCGGGCACGCTGGAGGCGCTGATGCGCGAGACCGGCGCCGAGTCGATGCGCGAGCTGCCCACCCTGACCCTGTTCAAGATCAACATGAACCTGGAGATGGAGAAGGGCACTGACGCGCTCGCCGCCGCGGTCGATGCATCACCGCCGCGCGAGCTCGAGGCGCAGCCCTACGACGATCGCGACATCGCCGTGATCCGCGCTCTGCAGGGGCCGATGGAGGCGATCGAGCGCCCCTACGACGCCGCCGCGGCAGCGGTGGGAATGACGACCGAGGAGCTGCTCGCCCACCTCGGCGGCATGGTCGACCGCAAGCTGCTTCGCCGCGTCGCCGCGATCCTCTTCCACCGCCGCGCCGGCTTCTCCGCCAACGGCATGGGCGTCTGGAGGGTGCCCGAGGCGGAGATCATGGCGACCGGCGCCCGCATGGCCTCCTTCCGCGGCATCTCCCACTGCTACCAGCGCCCCACATATGAGGACTGGCCCTACAGCGTCTTCACGATGGCGCACGGTCGCTCCAAGGAGGAGTGCGACGCCGTGCTCGACTCGATCGCCGAGGACTGCGGCATGGGACCGGACGACCGCGCCACCCTCTACTCGTCGACCGAGTACAAGAAGATTCGCCTCCATTACTTCACCGACGACTACGCCAAGTGGGAAGCGGAGCACGCGTAGATGTCAAGGCCGGCAGGGGTTCCGCTTAACTTTTTCGGTGGGTCCGCGTCTGCTGGCGCCCCTAGCGCGCGCCGAAAAAGTACAAGACGCTTCACCCCTGCCGGCCTTGACATCTAGCCGACCTGTGCGTTCCCAGGAGCTGTACCGACGGGCGGTGAAGGTGCTTCCGGGGGGGGTTAATTCTCCTGTTCGGGCTATGCGGCAGATCGGGCGGGAGCCGATCTTCGTCGAGCGGGGGGAGGGGTGCGAGCTGGTCGACGTCGACGGCAATCGCTATCTCGACTGGGTCGGCTCCTGGGGGCCGCTGATCCTCGGGCACGCCGACCCGGCGGTGCTGGCCGCGGTCGAGTCGGCCGCCGTGCGCGGCACCAGCTTCGGCGCCGCCACCGCGGCCGAGGTCGAGCTGGCGGAGGAGGTCGCCGCCCGCGTGCCCTCGGTGGAGATGATCCGCATGACCAGCTCCGGCACCGAGGCGGCGATGAGCGCGATCCGGCTCGCCCGCGCCGCCACCGGGCGCGAGGTCGTGGTCAAGTTCGCCGGCGCCTACCACGGCCACTCCGACGGCCTGCTCGCCGAGGCGGGCTCCGGCATCGCCACGCTGGCGCTGCCGGCCGGCCCCGGCGTCACCCCGGCACAAACCGCCGCCACGGTCGTCGTGCCCTGGAACGATCGAGCGGCGCTGACCAAGGCGCTCGCCGACCACGCCGCCGCCGCCGTGATTCTCGAGCCGATCGCCGCCAACATGGGGGTGGTCCCTCCCGCCGACGGCTTCCTCGAGCACGTCGCCGCGGCCACCCGAGAGGCCGGCGCTCTGCTGATCTTCGACGAGGTGATCACCGGCTTCCGCGTCGCCCGCGGCGGCGCCCAGCAGCTCTACGGCGTCGAGCCCGACCTGACCGTGCTCGGCAAGGTTCTCGGCGGCGGCCTGCCGGCCGCTGCCTTCGCCGGCCCGCGCCAGTTGATGGAGCGGGTCGCTCCCGCCGGCGACGTCTACCAAGCCGGCACGCTCTCGGGCAACCCGCTGGCGAGCGCCGCCGGGCTGGCGACGCTGCACCAGCTCGACGCCGCCGCCTACGAGCGCCTGGGGCAGCTGACCGAGCGCCTCCACACCGGCCTCTCCGACCTCGCCGCGAACAGACCGCTGCAGATCGCCTCCGCGCCGGGCCTGCTCACCTTCTTCTTCAGCTCCGAGCCGGTGGCGGACTTCGCCGCCGCGACCGCCTGCGACCTCGCCGCTCACGCGCGCTTCTGCCGGGGGATGCTCGATCGCGGCGTCTACCCGCCCCCATCCCAGTTCGAGGCTTGGTTCGTCTCCCTCGCCCACGACGAGGCGACGATCGACCGTACGCTCGAAGCCGCCGAGGCTTCTCTGAGCGAGGCTCACCGATGAAGAGGTGCAACGTTTCTCGGCGCCCACAGAGCCACAAAACGTTGCACCTTTGAAAGCGATGGATACGAATCCCCAGGAAGCCCTGAGCCTTCTCGCCACGCGCCTGCGTCAAGCCGAGGCGCCGATCGCGACTCACGTGCGCGACTCCGACCAGCAGCCGGTCTTCGGCCTGCTCGCCGCGCTCGGGCCGCGCTCGGCCGCGGCCCCCGGCGAGTACGCGCTGGTGGTCGAGGCGGTGCGCGAGGGCTATCTCCTCCACTACGGCGAGCCGCGCCTGCTGCGCGATCACGACGACGATCTCGCCCTGCTCGCGGGCGACTACCTCTACGCCCTCGGCATCGAGCGCCTCGCCGCCCTCGGCGACGCCGAGGCGGTCGCCGTGCTGGCCGATCTGATCGCCCGCTGTGCCCAGCTGCACGGCGAGGGGCGCGAGGACGAGGTGCCGGCGCTCTGGCGCGCGTCCGCCTTCGCGGTCGGGGGCAGGGACCATGGCGACCGCGAGGAGGCGTGAGTCAATAGACTCCGTAACTCTGAGGTTGAGCTGTTGAGCGACGACGCGGACAAGCAGAACGGGGCCGAGACGGCCGGGCGGCCGGAGCGCGTGCAGCCCGAGCCACCCGGCTATTTCGAGGGCGAGTCGATGACTCGCCGCAAGGCCTTCACGGTCGCGGTGCAGGGCCTCGGCGGTGTCGCCGGCGCGGCGATCGTCCTCCCCGCCGTCGGCTTTGCCGTGGCGCCGATCTTCCATCGCGGCAAGGAGCGCTGGGAGGCCATCGGCCCGATCAACGACTTCGTCGAGGACACCTACCGCCAGGTCGTCTTCACCGAGACCGAGGGGATCGGCGACGCCGGCAAGACCACTGCCTACGTCCGCAAGAGCTCAGAGCAGCTCGGCGAGGAGGCGGGCAAGTTCGTCGCCGTCTCCAACCGCTGCGTCCACCTCGGCTGCCCGGTCCGCTTCGTCGAGGCCGCGGGCAACTTCATCTGCCCCTGCCATGGCGGCGTCTACGACTTCCAGGGCAAGCGCATCGGCGGTCCGCCGGTGCGGCCGCTCGACCAGTTCCAGACCCGCGTCCGCGCCGGCCAGGTCGAGGTCGGCCCGCGCTACAGCGTCACCTCTCAGCTCGACCCGGTTCGCGCTCGCGACCCCGGCGAGTTCACCGGCGGAGTCTGGGAATATCTGTACCCACCGCGTCCGTCCACCTTCCCGCCCCCTTGATCGGCTAGGCGCAGATGAAGCTCGACTCCCTGATCCCCGCCCCGCTCCGCAAACCGGCCAAGCCCGGCACGAGCAATGGCGCCAGGGGCGCCGCTCCTGCCGACCTCAAGTCGGCCCCCCCGGAGCGGCCCTCCGACGCGCAGCGCCTCGGCGATCGCGCCAAGGAAGCGCCCGCCGACGTGCTGGCCTGGGTCGACCAGCGCACCGCCGCCACCGGCTTCCTCACCGGGATGCTCTACCGCAAGGTGCCGAAGGGGACCAACTGGTTCTACACGCTCGGCTCGGCGACGCTGATCGCCTTCGTCTCCCAGGCGATCACCGGGGTCTTCCTGGCGATGTTCTACACGCCGTCGACCACCCAGGCCTACGCCTCGATCGCTCACATCAACAACGACGTCTTCCTCGGCCAGCTCGTCCACGGCATGCACAAGTGGGGCTCCAGCATCATGGTGATCCTGGTCTTCCTCCACATGGGCCGCACCTTCTTCTTCGGCGCCTACAAGTACCCGCGCGAGCTCAACTGGGTGATCGGCGTGGTGCTGCTGATCCTGACGATGACGATGGCCTTCACCGGCTACCTGCTGCCCTTCGACCAGCGTTCCT
>JBIOVV010000016.1:0-9483 GCA_044867925.1 Solirubrobacterales bacterium
CGCCGAGCCGATCGCTGAGATCGACCCCGAGGACTACTTCGACTTTCAGGCCACCCGTCCGACGATTACCCTCAGCGAGGGCCAGGCGCGTCGCATCGACTGGCCCCAGAACAATCTCTTTGCGGCTCGCGTTCCGGCCGCCGACCGGGACCTCGTGCTGCTTGACGGCACCGAGCCCAACCTGCGCTGGCGCACCTTCTCGGAAGGGATCGCGACCGCCGCCGACCAGCTCGGGGCAGAGATGGTGATCACGATGGGCGCCCTCGTCGCCGAGGTCTCCCACACGCTGCCGGTGCCGATCACCGGGCTCGCCTCCGACGAGAAACTGGTCGAGGAGCTCGACCTGATGCGCTCCAACTACGAGGGCCCGACGGGGATCGTCGGCATCGTGCACGACTGCTGCCGGCAGGTGGGAATGACCTCGGCCTCGCTCTGGGCGGCCGTTCCCCACTACGTGGCTGCCGTCCCCAACCCAAAGGCGGCCCTCGCCCTGCTGCGCCGCCTCGAGGGCCTCACCGGGATCGCCGTCGACGCGACCGAGCTGGAGGAGGAGACCAGCAGCTACGAAGAGCAGATCGATCGCGCGATCGCCGCCAACCCCGAGATCGAGGAACTGGTCGACCGCATAGAGGCCGAACAGTCAGAGCAGCTGAACGGTCCCGAAGATCTGCCATCTGCGGACTCCATAGCCCGCGATTTCCAGCAGTTTTTGCGTCAGCAAAACGACGATTAAAGGCCTATCCCGATAGGGGTGAAACGTCTTGTACTTTTTCGCGTCCAACCATCGTCGGTAGCCGAGACGCAGCTCGAAAAAGTTAAGTGGAACCCCTACCGGGATAGGCCTTTCAACTCTCGGCAGCGGGGCAGATCAGCCGGTAGTCGCACCACCCGCAGGTGGTTGGCGAGGGCCGCGGCTCGAAGTCCTGGCCCAGCACCCCCTCGCCGACGGCGAGCACGGTTCGCTCGACCCGCTCGGCATCGTCGGGCCTGATCGGCGCGGCGACCTTCTCGGCGTCGAGCACGTAGTAGTAGCTGCCGCTTCCTGCTTCCAGCCCCCATGCCTCGCGGGCGGCGAGGCGGTAGAGAGCGAGCTGCAGATCGTTCTCGAGCGAGGCCTCGCTCTTGCGTTCGCCGGTCTTGTAGTCGATCAGCTCGTGGGTGCCGTCGGGCAGGCGGTCGACGCGGTCGATGCGGCCGCGCACCTGGTGCTCGCCGATGCGGATGTCGAACTTGCGCTCGAGCCAGACCGGCTCGCCCTCGGACTCGCTCTCGCGCTGCCAGTAGAGGCGCATCGCAGCGCGGGCGCGATCGCGGAACTGCAGCTCGTCGTCGCTCGTGCCGAAGCCCGAGCGCCGCCAGCCCGTCTCGAAGAGCTCCATCAGCCGGCCGCTGTCGTCCTCGTCGCCCTCCGAGGATTCCTTGTGGAAGCGCTCGAGCACGTTGTGGACGAGGATGCCGAAGCGCTGGTTGATCGTCGGCTCCTCGGGGATGCCGAAGACGCGCCGGAACTTGTACTTGAGCGGGCAGGTCAGATAGAGGTCGAGATCGGAGGCCGAGAGGCTGAGGGCGCCGTCGCCGCGACGCGGCAGGAAGGCTTCCAGCGAGGGCTCGTGGCGAGCCGCGATCAGGCTGCGGCGCCCGTCGCGCTCGCGCTCGGAATCGAGCAGGTAGGCGTCGAGCGGAGAGGCGTCGAGCTCGGCCTGCTGCTCGGGCGTCGCCACCTGCCGCAGCAGTCCGTTCAGCGCCTCGACCGCCTCCGCCGTCGCCTCCTCGCCGGGCCGCTGCGCCAGCGCCGCCAGCTTGAGCAGCTCGAGGTGACGGACGATCGCGCGGTTGACGTCGACGACGGTGTCGAGCCGCGGCTCCGAGAGCTCCCTGCCGGCCCGCCAGGATGCCTCGAGGACCTCCTCACGCAGCTTGCGGTAGGTGGCGTGCAGGCCCTCGGCGGGCCCGAACAGCTCCTCCTCCTGCAGCTCCTCCGCGTCGCTGCCCTCCTCGCTCCTCCGCGCGACTCGCGAAAGCACCAGGCTGATGCGCGCCGCCGCGCCGCCCTGCTCGGGGCCGAGCAGGAAGACATGGTCGAACTCGGCCCCCTTGGCGGCGTGCCGTTCGAGGCCGACCACGGTGCCGGGAGACGGCGGCTCCTCGCCACCCGCCGGCTCGACCCCGGCCTCGGCGACGGCGCTCAGGTAGCGGACGAAATCGCGCGTCGAACCATGCGGTTCCCGCCGCGCCCAGATCGCCGCCAGCTCGGCGAGCCGGGAGAGGCCGAGCAGCCGCTCCGCCACCTCGGGCTCGGCGGCGAACAGCCGCTGGCGCCGCAGGCCGACCCGCTCGATCAACCGCCGTACGAAGACGTCGGCGCGGCGTTCCTCCATCGCTGCCGAGGCTTCCCCGTAGAGCTTCAGGAAGGCCTGGATCCGCTCCCGCCCCTCGGGCGGGATCTGCGGGCTTTCCAGCGCCGCCTCGCAAGCCGAGACCATGTCGACCTTGCGCCGCCTGGCGATCGTGGTCAGCCGCGCCAGGTCAGCCGCGCGCAGCTCGATCGGCGGCCGGGTCAGGGCTCGGGCCGCGGCGGGGGAGTCTTCCGGCTCGGCGAGAACCCGCAGCCAGGCAATCGCATCCCGCACCTCGGGCCGCTGGAAGAGCGCCGCCGGGCCCGCCAGGTGAAAGGGGATGCCGCGCTCCTCCATGGCGGCGGCGACGGGGCCCGCCTGCGCCGCCGGGTCGTCGATCAGGACGGAGATCGATTCGGCGGAGGCGCCGCTGGTGAGCAGGTGCTCGACCTCGCGCGCCACCGCCTGCGCCTGCGCCCGCTCATTGCTGCACCGCCAGAGTCGCAGCGCCGGTTGCCGGAATCGCTGCTCTAGCTTCAGCACCTCGCCGCCGAACTCAAGGTCGTGGAAGTCGCGCTTCGCCCCCGCGACAGGGCCCGCGACCAACTCCGCCCTAGCTCCGATTTCAAGTGCGTAGAGATGATTCGAATTCTCTGCGGCGAGCTTCAAGAGGATCGTCCGTTGTGCCGCGGTCGTGTCCTCGTACTCGTCGACCATGACGTGGGCGAAGCGGGCGGCGATCTCGGCGCGGATGTCCGACCGCTCTTGAAGGAGCTTGCCCAGCGCCAGGAAGACGTCGGCTTGGTCGAGGCTTCCCGACTCGGCGAGGATGCGGTCGTGGGCGGCGCAGAACTCGGCCAGTTCCGGCTCGGGCGGCTCGACCCCGGCCTTCAGCGCGTCGATCTCCGCCAGCAGACGGGCGAGCAGGCCGGTGGGATTGCCGCGGATTTCCTGGTTGCGCAGCGGCAGCTCGTCGAGGCGCTCCAGCAAGATCGCCAGCCGCTCCGCCGGGCCGAGGACGTCGAAGAAGGGATCGAGGCCGGCGGCGGTCGAGTGGGTGCGCAGAAGCCGCTCGCAGAGGGTCTCCCAGCTGCCGATCCAGAGCTCCTCGTAAGGCGCGTCCAGCAGCGTCTCGACCCTTTGCTGCAGCCGTTTGGCGGTCGGCCGCGTGGAGCAGAGAACGAGGACCCGGTCGGGGGCGATGCCGTCCTCCGCCAGGCGCGCCAGCCGCCGCGCCAGCGCCTCCGTCTTGCCGCTCCCGGACGGCCCGGCAAGCAGCAGCGGCCCGTCGTCGTGGGCGACGGCGCGCTGCTGTGTCTCGGCGAGGGCGAGCATGGTCCAACGCTAGCGAGTGCGTGGCCTCCATAGGATGCCCTGCGTGGACGTTTTCTCCGCAGACTGGCTGGGAATCTGCCGTCGAGCAGTCGCCGCGCAGCAGCAGATCTTCGATCAGGTGCATGGGATCGAGGCGCGCACGGACTACGAGGGTGTCGGCGAGGGAGGCGATCGCACGCTCGTCATCGATCGGCGCTGCGAGGACATCGTCTTCGCCGAGCTCGAGAAGCTGGCCGGGCAGGGCGCCTCCTTCGTCGCCGTCTCCGAGGAGCGCGGCGAGGTCGAGTTCGGCGGCGGCGGCTCCGCCCGCGTCGTCATCGACCCGATCGACGGCTCGCTCAACGCGCGCCGGACGCTGCCCGCGCACAGCCTCAGCATCGCCGTGGCAAGCGCGGACTCGATGGCCGATGTCGAGTTCGGCTACGTCTATGACTTCGGTGCCGGCGAGGAGTTCGCCGCCCAGAAAGGCAAGGGAGCGACCCTCGCCGACGAGCCGATCGTGGTGGGCGCCGACGGCGACAAGCTCGAGCTGTTGGGCTTGGAGGCGGCCGAGCCGGGGCCGGCGGCCGCCGCGCTCGAGTCCTTCGCCGACCGGGTCTACCGGATTCGCGTCGTCGGTTCGATCGCGATCACGGCCGCCTACGTCGCCGCCGCTCGCTTCGACGCGATGATCGGTCTGCGGCCCTGTCGCTCGGTCGATGCGGCCGCGACCCAGCTGATCGTCCGCGAGGCGGGGGGCGAGGTCGCCTTCGGCGAGCTTCCGCTCGCCGAGGCATCGCTCGGCCTGGACGTCCGCTACACCTTTGCCGCCGCCGCTGGAGAGCGCGGACTGGCGATCGCCCGGGCCGCCGCCCAGTAACTCCTATCGGGGTCGGGTTTAGGAACATCTGTTCGCGTAGAACGTACGTTCGCTACACTCGCGAATCTTCCAGGCAGGAAACCCGCAGACCGAAGGGACTCATCTTTAAATGGCATCAACGAATGGGAGCAAAAGCTCCGCCTCCAAAGCCAAAAGCACGACCGCTGAGAAGAGCCAGACCCGTACCGTCGCCGAGACCGCCGTCGACCTCCCCGTCGGCGCCGTACTGACGGTCACCGATCGCGTCACCGATCTGTTCGAGCCGTTCAGCGGCCGCGGCGCCGCCGAAAAACAGCTCAAGTCCTACCGGACCGAGCTGCGCCGCCGCCTCAAGCGCACCGAGCGTCGCGGCACCACCGCGCGCAAGCGTGCCACCACCGAGGCGCGCAAGACCCGCAACAAGGTCGAGCGCGAGGCGCGCAAGCGTCAGCGCACGGTCGAGACGAGCCTGAAGCGCAACCGCAACGAGCTCGAGCAGCGTGTACGAAAGGCCGTAGATCTGCTCCCAGTCTGAGGTCTGACCTGCGGCCTCAGACGCCCAGCACTGTTACCGGTAGTGAGCCGGCTGGCTCGAACGGCCAGCCGGCTTGCGCCGGTGCGTAGGCCCTGAACTGGAACCGCACGCCGCGGCTGTCGTCGTCGGCGAAGCGGTAGGCGTAGCGGAAGCGCCCGCGGCGATCGGTGCGCACCGTCCTGAACTCGCTCCAGGGAAGCCCTGGCAGACGAAACTGAAGCTGCACGGCCTTGCCGTCGGACGGCACCGACGCGCCGCCGGCGGCGACCTTGCCGTGGAAGATGACGGGGGCTCCGCCGACCCGCGCCGCGGTCGTGGAGGCTCGTAACACAAGCCGGGTGTGCACCACCACGGCCAGCGGATCGCTGCTTGTGCCCCTCGTCGTCGCCGTCGAGGCCACTTCGGCAACCACCTGTCTGCTCGGGCCGGCGGCGAGGTGCAGGCCGAACTTCCCGCCCGCGCCGGTCCGCACGGTTGAGATCCGCTCGGCGGCCGCGCTGCCGCCGGAGAAGCGCTCGACGACCCGGACGGCGATGCCGGTCAAGGGCGTGCGGCGGCCGCCGATCAAGCGGCCGCCGAACCAGATTCCACGGCCGTAGCGGACGGCTCGCCGGCGGGTGGGAGTGAGCAGTCGGAGCGCCGACTTGAGCGGGCCCTGCAGACGCATCGGCGTCCCGTCGGCGCGGGTGGAGGTGGTGGCTGCGTTGCCGGCCCGGTCGAAGGCGGTCGCCTGGAACTCGTATTCGCCGCCCGGGTGGGCGCCCGAGTCCCAGCGGGCACTCAGCCGGCCTGGCGACAGCTCGGTCGGCAGCCTCGCGAAGCGTTCCCCCGAACCCAGGCGCCGCACCGCGATCGAGCCGCGGCTGAGGTCGAGGCCGGAGTGGGAGTCCGCCGCTCTAACCTCGATCCGCTCCGGGTCGAGCGGGTTCTGGGCGCCGGCGAAGGAGAGCGCCGGCGGCTCGCGGTCGATCTTGACCGTGGTCGTCGCCGGCGGGTGATTGGGCCGACCGTTGGAAAAGCCACCGTCGTCGACGTTGCCCGCCGCATCCCGCGCGTAGTAGGCGACCGTGTGCACGCCGGAGGCGATCACGGTTGCGGTGACGCCGGCACCCGCGGCGAGCACCGGGGCGCCGCCGTCGATGCGGATCGCGGTGAACGGGCCGCCCGCTCCGGCGGCGGCCATGCCCGAGGCGGCGTCGACGGCGCTGGCGGTAAGGGTCAGGGGCCGGCTGGACCAGCCGCTGGGCACGCCTGCGATCCGCGTCACCGGGTCGGTCTTGTCGACCCGCAAGGGGGTGTCGCCCGGTAGCGCCGACGGCATTCCCGAGCCGGAGAGGGCGACGGCGTGGAGGTAGCTCACGCCCTCCGGCAACTCGTCGAGGGCCAGCGAGTCCCCCGCGATCCCGCCGCGCAAGGCGAGCGCGGACTCCGCGCAGGCACCCCCGCCGGGGCAGGGCTCCCCGCTCGGCGAGTCGTCGATCGAGACGGCATAGCCAAGGATGCCCGAGAGCGGGTGAGGCCCGGCCGGGTGGCCGAGGTGAACGGTGTAGGGAAATGCCGCTCGTCCGATCCAGCCGGGAGCCGGCTGAGGCTCCACATGGCTCGGCCGCGCGTCGTCGAAGCGCAAGCGGGCACTGAGCGGAGCGCCCTGGGCGCCATTGCCGTCCTCGAGCCAGACCTCGGCACGGTAGATGCCGGGTGCCGGCGGCACGCTCAGGTGCTCCACCGAGGTGGCCGCCCAGGGCAGCGTCGTGTCGCCGATCAGCACCTGGCCCCGGGGGTCGAGCAGGCGGTAGTGGGCGGCGGCGATCGAGCCCGGCGGATTGGTCCAGCGCAGCGCGAAGAGCCGGCCCGGGTGCCAGCTGTCCTCGCCGCCGTCGACTCGCAAGTCGAGTGGCTGGAGGGCGGCATGAGCCGAAGCCCCGACGAACCCGGCCATAAGAGTCATGGCCACCGAGATCACACCCATCGAGGTGCAACGTTTTTTAGTCGTACGGGAACCAAAGAACGTTGCACCCGATTTTCTTCGGTGACTCACGGTCCGAACTCCCCGGCCGCCGACCCGCTGGAGCTTGGCGCCGCCAAACTTTCGGCCGGAGCCGGAGCGGATTCCGATGGCGGCGCTTCGTATTCGATCGCGCCGGCCGTGGCGGCGTTCGGTTCAACCGAGGTCTCGACCGCATCCCCGGCGGGTTTCTCCTCATGCCGAGGCGTGGCGGGTGCGACCGGGGGCTCTGGCACCGCCGGTTCGTATTCGATCGCTTCGCTCCGAACGTCCTCTAGGACGCGTGCCGCGAGCCGCTCGATCGCCGGTCGCACCTCGTGCCTGGCCTCGATCGCCGGCGCCGGCAGCACCCCGGTGGCCACGCAGGCCGCCGCACCGCCGGCCGCTCCCGCACAGAGGGCGAGCAGCTTGGCGACGGCGGCCAAGCCGGCCCCGCGCGAGCCGCCCGCGGCGGCGATCTGGGCCATCGCCGGGTCGCCACCGCCGAACCCCGGCAGGCGGGAGCCGATCTGGACGGCGAGCTCGTGCGCTCGCGTCAGCAGCGAGCGGCCGGGAGGCAGAAGCGGCACCAGCGCCGCGGCGATCCTGGGTGCCGCGCGGTACGTCCGCATCGTCGCGCGACAGCCGGCGCAGGCGCGGAGGTGCTCGCGAACCGCCGCCGCCTCGGGCGGGCCGGCTTCGCCGTCGCAGAATGAAGAGAGCAGCGGTTGCAGGTCGCGGCAGCGGCTGCCGTCCGCGCTGCGCGCGATCAGGCTTCGCAAGCGGTCCCGTCCCTCGGCGAGCAAGCGATTGATTTTGGTCCGGCTGTAGCCCGTCCTCTCGCCGATCTCCGCATAGGAGTAGCCCTCGGCGAGCAGGCCCAGCGCTCGCAGCTCCGCCGGCTTCAGCGCCTGCAGCGCCTCGCGACTGCGGGCGACGTCCTCGCGGCGCTCGACTTGGGCCTCGGGCCCGTCGCCGCCGGCGGGGATCTGCGCAACGGGGTCCTCAGTGGTGTCCTCGAAGCGTCGCTGGTAGCCGAGCAGCTTCTCCCTGCTCTGGCGCACGGCGAGTGCCTCGTGCTTGGTGACCGTCTGGGTCCAGCGGATCAGTTCGCGTAAGTCGGTAGTCGGGGCTTTGGTCAGGGCGATCTCCAGCGCCCGCTGGTAGGCGTCCTCCGCGTCTTCGGCGTCGAAGGAGTAGCGCCGCGCGGTGCGCCTCAGCGCCGCCTCGTGCCTGGCGATCAGTTCGACCGCGGCGCGCTTGCGGGCGGCCTCGCTCGTCTTTGTCCCCTGCGCTGCCTCGCTCATTTCCCTGTCCCCTGCACCGGTCAAGTCGGCCGTCCCAACATGGCAAGCGAATTCCGGGGCTGAGCAGGATTCGCCCCCCACTTGGACGGGTGACCGGTCCCAGTCTCTGCAAATTGCACGAAAACTCGTCGCTGCCGCCTCTGCGCCTGCCGGCCGATAGCATCAGCGGCGATGAGCACTTGTGTGGTCACCGGCGGCGCCGGATTCCTCGGCTCCCACCTCTGCGAGCACCTGCTCGGCCAGGGGCATCGGGTCATCTGCATCGACAACCTCGAGACCGGCTCGCTGCAGAACATCGAACACATCCGCGACCCGGCCTTCGCCTTCCGCCACATCGACATCATCGAGTACGTCGACATCCCCGAGGACGTCGATTTCGTCTACCACCTCGCTTCGCCGGCGAGCCCGATCGACTATCTGCGGCTGCCGCTGCACACGCTCAAGGTCGGCTCGCACGGCACCCATCACATGCTCGGCGTCGCCAAGTTCAAGCGCGCCCGCTTCCTGATCGCCTCGACCAGCGAGGTCTACGGCGATCCCCAGGTTCACCCGCAGACCGAGGACTACTGGGGCCACGTCAACCCGATCGGCCCGCGTGGCGTCTACGACGAGGCGAAGCGCTACGCCGAGGCGATGACGATGGCCTACCACCGCCAGCAGGGCGTCGACACCTCGATCGTGCGCATCTTCAACACCTACGGCCCGCGCATGCGCGCCCACGACGGGCGCGCGATCCCGACCTTCTTCCGCCAAGCGCTGGAGGACCGGCCCTTGACCGTCTTCGGCGAAGGACAGCAGACGCGCAGCTTCTGTTACGTCGACGACCTGATCCGCGGCATCGTCGCGCTGGCCGAGTCCGACGTGCACTCGCCGGTCAACATCGGCAACCCCAACGAGTTCACGCTGCTGGAACTGGCGAAAACGGTGATCGAGGTGACCGAGTCGCGCTCGGAGATCATCTTCGAGCCGCTGCCGGTTGACGACCCACAGCAGCGCCGTCCAGACATCACCCGCGCCCGCGACCTGCTCGGCTGGGAGCCGACCATCGAGCTGCGGGACGGGTTGCGGATGACGATCGAGCAGTCCGGAATCGAGCGGTTGGCGGGGGCTTCTGACTAGTAGGTGGTGAGCGTCGGGCGGCGGTCCGC
>JBIOVV010000017.1:0-74831 GCA_044867925.1 Solirubrobacterales bacterium
TTGCGCCATGACGAACTCCAGTCACAACAAATCAAGATCGCCGCAGGTCATCCGAGCCGAGCTTGTTTCCCGCCTGCGTGCCAAACGCCCGGAGATCGAGAAGGCAATCTTTGCTCGTATCCGAGGCTTGGCTGAGCCGGTTGATGACTTTGACCCCACATATCTAGTTGGTGTTAAAGACGCTGTCGCTGCTGCGGTGAATTACAGTCTTTTGGCCATTGAGAAGGGCGGCGAATGGTCGGCCCCGATCCCTCTTGAGATAGCCGAACAAGCCAGACGATCGGCGCGTGATGACATCGGCCTAGATGCCATTCTCCGCCGCTACGCTGCGGGTAATAAGTCGCTAGAGGAGTTCATTGTCACGGAGGCCGAGGGAATACCAAGCCAGATACTTTGCGAGATTCT
The DNA here is from genome assembly GCA_044867925.1 of Solirubrobacterales bacterium. Taxonomy (GTDB): domain Bacteria; phylum Actinomycetota; class Thermoleophilia; order Solirubrobacterales; family 70-9; genus VRUE01. Next base: position 406 of record JBIOVV010000017.1, read on the forward strand.
CAAAGATCAAGGCCTCCAAGTAGATCGATTCATGGAATCCGTGTCAGCTGAATATATGAACGAGGTCGAGCGAGCGTCGCGATCCTCCGTCCAACGACAAACCGAGCAGGTGCTGCGTTTGCTGAAGAACAGCAGCTCCGCGCGGCCGGAGGAATTCGACTACGACTTCGAGGCTTGGCATGTGTGTCTGATTCTCAGAGGTCCCAATGCCGAGCAGGGTGCCCGCTCGGTCACTAAGCACGGCAACCATCGATCATTGGTTGCAGTGCGAGACGCCGAAAACGTTTGGGTCTGGTTGGGAGTGCCTCGGCCTTCCGCGGTCGTTGACATCGATCGGTTGGTATGCGATCACTTGGCGCCAGGTATTTCAGTTGCGATTGGGGAGCATCGAAGTGGACTGGATGGGTGGCGCCGCACTCATCGAGAGGCTCAAATCGCACTACAGGTAGGGCTCTATCAGCCCGAACAACGCATCACCAAGTGTCGCGACGTCATCCTTGTTTCTGCGGCCATACGTGACCAGTCACTAGCGATGTCCCTAATCGAGACCTACCTCGCCCCCTTGGATGGAGCGCGGGGCTCCGGCCTCAGTCTTCGTCGGACCCTTCGAGCGTATTTCAATGCTCATCAAAATGTCGCGAGTGCGGCGCTATCTCTTGGGATCTCTCGCAAGACCGCTGAACGCCATCTTCAGCGGGTCGAAGAGAAGCTAGGTCAGCCTCTGGGTGCATGCAACGCCCAGCTGCAGGTTGCGCTTAAAGCAGAGGAATTGACTGCTTCTCCAGCCTGGATAGCCCAGCCGGACCGTGTTTAGTCCGCTGTTTCCAGCCGGCATCGCGGTGGTCGGCACGGAAGGTGATTTAGTGACGCGACTCTTTCCGGAAGAGGAGCGCGCGATTGAAGGCGCCCTCGAGAGCCGAAGGCGAGAGTTCATGACGGGTCGGTCGTGTGCCCGGAGCGCGCTTAGCCGGCTCGGTCAGCGAGCTCAGCCGCTGCCAGTGAGACACAACGGTGAACCTCGGTGGCCACCTGGGATCGTCGGAAGCATCTCTCATTGTGACGGCTATCGAGTAGCCGCGGTGGGCTTCGCACAAGCGTTCGCGTCAATTGGAGTCGATGTTGAGCAGAATGGGCCGTTGCCAGCGGGTGTTCTCGAGGCTATTGCGTCACCCGAAGAGCGCGAGTGGGTGCGACGGTCACTGGATCGTGAGGCGGGTATTTGCTGGGACCGTCTTCTCTTCAGCATCAAGGAGGCGGTCTACAAGGCCTTCCTGCCGGATGCGATGCAGACGCTCAGTTTCCACGACGGTGCGGTGGAGATCGATCCAAGATGTCGAGGATTTTCCTTCCGGCTGAATAGCACGGACATCCAAGCCTGGGGCGTTAGAGGCTCGGCCGTCAAGGGTAGGTGGCTATGCAACCACGGGTTCATTGGCGCAGCGGTGGTCACGCCGGCGGCCTAATCGGAGGGAATCTTTCGCCAGCTAAAGCGATGGAGGCGGATCAAATCGGATCCGGGGAACTTCGCTGTGTCCGCTGTCGCAGATTGCCCCAAAGTGCCCCACTAATAGGGGCATATTGGCGCACAAAAAATCGCTAGCGTAGCCATAAAATCTCAACATGGTTGGGGCAGAGGGAGGGGCAGCGACGCTGGCGCCTGCGCGTTCTGGAAATGCGCAATCTGGTGCGGCTGGCACGGTGACCGCCTGGACACCCAGCAGCAAAATGGATGTCGTTGCCTGGGTTCGAGTTGGCGCTCGCTTGGGAGCCATGACGCGATGCAGTCAGTGGCTCCTAGGGGACTGGATACGTTATGGAACCTCGCGCTGGGGCGAAAAGTACAGCGAGGCGGCGCGAATCACCGGCTACGACATTCAGAGTCTGCGCAATATCGCCTATGTCGCCGGGGCGATCGAGCCATACCGACGTCGGGACAATCTGACTTGGAGTCACCATGCGGAGGTCTGCGCTCTAGAGACGGAGGAGCAGGACAGATGGCTTGACGTTGCGGAGGCTCAACGAATGTCTGTGGCTGATCTGCGTATGGAGTTGCGGGGCTCGCGGCAGGGGAAGGATTCCGAATCGGCGAAGGAGTCCACGAAAATAGTGACCTGTCCGGAGTGTGCTCACAAGTTCGAGGCACCCCGTGCGTGAGATGTCCTTCTGCCGATCCATCTCGCGATGAGCGCAGCGGTTGACGACGGTAGCTGGGGGATCGTCACTGGGGCGGCAGGTTCGATCGGCGGCTCTCTATGCCAATCTCTTCGCGCCCGGAGTGTTCGCGTCGCCGGTCTAGATCTCCAGCGAAGCGGGGTGATCGGAGATCTAGTCCGTGAACCCGTGGATATAAGCGACTATGACGGCGTTGAGCGCATTGTTGGAGAGCTCGTGGAGTCGCTAGGTCCACCCGACCTGATGGCCCACGTCGCCGGCGTCTATCCGCTAAAGGCAATTGCTGCCATGGACAATGAGGTGGCCGAAAAGGTTCTGGCGGTCAACCTCCTCAGCGCAGTGCATCTCTCTCGTCTTGTGGTGCCCTCCATGGAAGAGCGGGGGAGGGGCCGGCTGCTCTTTATGGCAAGTCAGGCAGGTGCCACAGGGGGAACGGACGCTGTATACGCATCGTCGAAGGCAGCGCTCGTCGCCTTGGGGAAGTCGCTCGCAAGAGAGCATGGCCACGCGGGTCTCAGAGTGAACATGGTGAGTCCTGGTCCGGTTGATTCGTCGATGGCGACTGTCATGCCGCGTGGGCGCCGGGAATACTACGAGGGCGTGATTCCAATAGGGAGGTTTACCCAGCCCAAAGAGGTTGCAGAACTTGCCGCCTTTGTACTGCTGGATGCTCCGGATGCTCTCAACGGAGCAACGATTGATATCGACGGAGGGCTCGTGCGTCGATGACCAGCTATTCCCAGGTTCTAGACCACTCTCCACCGGTGGCCGTCCGAAATGTGCTCGGAGAATTCCAAATGCGCAGCTATCTCGTCAGGCACGGCGCCTCGGCGAATACGGTTCTGACTCTGAGTGGCACCGCCGACATCCATGATGGCTGCCTGGTTCGACTCAATTCAGCCTGCTTGTCAGGAGAGGTGTTTGGTTGCGACCGCTGTGACTGTAGTTGGCAGCTATGGGAGTCGCTTCGGTTGATCGGCGAGGACGGCAACGGGGTTCTCATCTATCTGGCGGATCAAGACGGCCGAGGCGCGGGCCCGCACGCTAAGACGATGTCGTATGCGGTCCAGGACGATCATGCCGTTTCGACAGCCGAGGCGTTTGATCACATTGGGCTTGCTCGCGATCTACGCTCATACGATGGTGCAATCGCTGTTCTAAAGCATCTGCAGCTCACCCGGGTGCGCCTGCTAACGAACAATCCTGAGAAGGTGGCGAAAATCGAAGAGGCTGGAATTGGCGTCGACCGCCAGGGGCTGGTGACCAGTGATGAGCGCTACCACACCTACCTTGAGGGGAAGCGGCACGCGTTTGGCCACTGGATTGAGTCGGTGACCCCGGCGGCTCCCCACGCAGGGGAGATCTCTTGAGAAGCGTCCGATGAAGCCTCGGGGCCGTCTCATCGTTATATGCGGCATCGATGGGTCGGGGAAGAGCACGCAAGAGCAAATCCTTGCCGAAGCAATGCGTGCTTCTGGTCAGGACGTCACGTGTACGCGCCAACCTTCGGACTGGTATCGCAACCTGCCGGAGGTGCGCGCCTATCTTGATTCTGGAGCGAGTCCGTTGAGTCCAAGCACTATTGCGCTACTCGCCGCCGCTGATCGGATGATGCATATTGAGACGGTTGTTGAGCCGGCGCTGGTGAGCGGCACGCACGTGATCTGCAACCGGTACGTGTACTCGAGCTACGGATACTTCCATGCACGAGGCGTTGATCGAGGGTTTGTCACGGACATCAACAGTGCGGTGCCAAAACCAACTCTAGGCATCTTCCTGAAGACGGATCCCTTAGTTGCCGTAAGACGGGTGATGGAGCGCGGTGAGCCCAGGAAGTTTGAGGAGAAGAGTGCCGCCTATCTCAAGAGGGTGCAGGACGAGATGTTGCGGACCTGGCCAGAGGAACTTCTCGTCGTGGATGGAGCCCAATCTGTCAGGGAGATCGCGTCGGAGATTGAGTCATATGTCTTGCCCAGGCTCCAGGCGTGAGGTCGACGTCCAGAGGGTGAGCTAGTTGGCACGGTCCCTGAGGGTCAGCGGGGTCAGAGGCGCCTGTCAGACCGGTGTACGGCGTGCGGATGCAGCCTCCGTCACGCTTGTGACCATCCGAGAAACGTTTCCGCGTACTCGCTCGTCGAACTCGGTCTGACTCAAGTCAAGTCCTCCGAAGGCGTACGTAATGCTGCGCGAGGCGTTGACGACGGCGCCTTGCCCATCCGCATTGAAGTTCACTGCTGCATCCTCCGCTGTTCCGCCTTGGGCGCCGTAGCCAGGCACCAGAATGATCGCGGCCGGCATCAGGCTGCGGAGCGTTTCTGCCTCGGAGGGGAAGGTGGCGCCCACCACGGCGCCGACGGAGCTGTAGCCGCTTTGTCCGACGAGGGTTTTGCCCAGATCGTCAACGAGCCCTGCGAGGTGCGTCGAGGTAGTCCCTCCGGTCCGCATTGGCTGGTCCTGTACATCGCTCGAGCCAGGATTTGAGGTCTTAACAAGGATGAATATGCCCTTGCCGTGCTCAGCGCATGCAGCGACGAAGGGTTCAAGGCTGTCGCGGCCAAGGAAGGGGGAGACCGTAACGCAGTCAACGGCAAAGGCGGGAATGCGACGGCCAAATATGGGCGTGCCCGCGAGGAAGGCATTTGCATAAGCCTCGGCCGTAGAGTCGATGTCGTTCCTCTTTGCGTCGACTAGAACAAGCAAGCCTGCGGAGCGAGCGATCTCGATCGTGTCCATGAACGCACGCATGCCCGAAAGGCCGTATTGCTCGTAGAAGGCCACTTGGAGCTTGACGGCAGGAACCGTGTCGGCCACCAGCCCAATAATGCGCTCGTGGAAGGCCCTAATCGCATCACCGATCTCACTTTGATCACTGCTTACCTGAAGTTTGCCGGTGATGAAATCTGGCATCGATTCTATGCGTGGGTCGAGTCCCACAACGCACGGATTGCCCTTGCGTTTGATCGCTGCCACCATGCGATCCGCAAACATGCTCACTGCCTCTCCCTCCAGTCCACTTGCACTCGCTCCCTTCAGTTGGGGTACGCCACCGATTCGGGAGAATTGTAGTTGCGAGGCTCCTGGGTTGTCCCGGGGGTCCGCCAATGGCTGAGCCAGGCGTCGCTCACGAGGCCACCGTTGGCGTGCTTACCGCAGAAAGCTCGGACTCGACGGTCCAGGAGTTGGCTGGCGGCAAGGCACAAGGCCTTTACAGACTCGCCGCCCAAGCCGTACCGGTGCCTCCCTGGGCAGCTGTCACCACCGAGGCACTCCGTGACTTCCTTGCTGCCTCTGGCTTGGATATCGCTATCGGAAGTGAGTTGGAAGACCTAACGAGCGAGGCAGATGACGAGGCGGTGAAGGGTGCCGCGGAGACGATTAGCGGCTTGATTCTTGAAGCCAAGTCCACCCCGGAGGTAGAGGCTGCTCTTGTAGCTGCTTATGCCCTGGTGGGCGAAGGACCGGTCGCTGTTCGCTCGTCAGCGGTAGGCGAGGATAGTGGCCAATTTTCGTTTGCTGGCCAGCATGCGACGGAGCTAAACGTGATCGGCATAGCCGCGATCGCCGATGGTGTGCGGAAGTGCTGGGCCTCTGCTTGGTCGGCGGAGGCACTGCGTTACCGCCTGATGAACGATCTGCCTGTCCAAGGAATCGAAATGGCGGTCGTGATCCAAAGGATGGTTTCTGCAGATAAGAGCGGCGTCTTGTTCACGCTCAATCCAGCAACCCACAACAACGACGAGTTCGTTGTTAGTGCGGCCTACGGCCTCGGTGAGGCAGTAGTTTCGGGTGCCGTCGACCCAGACACCGTCGTGCTGGCACGAACTAGTGGGGCAGTGCTGCAAGAAACCCTTGGCGCAAAGGAGCAGCGAATCGACCCGCTGCCCGAGGGGGGTTGCGAGATCCGCGTGGTCTCTTCGGGGGACCAATCCACGCCCGTGCTTTCGGCGTCGGAGGTGGACGCGCTGCACCAAGTGGGGGCGACGCTGGAGCAGCTGATGGGGGGTCCACAGGATGTCGAGTGGGCGATCGCGGAGGGCAAGCTTTGGATACTGCAGAGCCGTCCGATTACAGGGGCCCCTCGGCAGGGTGGTCAAGTCCGAATCTGGGATAACTCAAACATCATTGAGAGCTATGGGGAGGTCGTTGCCCCGTTGACGTTCTCTTTCGCTCGCCATCTCTATCACGGCGTCTTTCGGGGGCATTGCGAACTTCTCGGAGTGCCCGACCGGCAGCTAGATGAGATGGATGTGTGGCTCCAACAACTGCTCGGATACTTCGATGGTCGGGTGTACTACAACCTATTGAACTGGTACCGGATAGTCGGGCTTTCTCCGTTCTCCTCGATTAACCGGCGCGTGCTTGAGATATCGATGGGAGTAGAACCGCTCGATAAGGAGATCGCCTCCCAGCAGCAACCGTTTGTCTTCCGAAATCGGTTGGAAAAGACCATCGTTAGGACTCGGGTCAATCTCCGATTCTTCTGGTATTTCGCCACGATCCACCGCATGGTCAAAGACTTCGTGAATCACTTCTATCGCGTCTATGGCGAGTTCGATGCGATGGAGTACAGCGGACGTGAAGCGCACGAGCTCTATGCGCTTTTCGTTGAAATGGAGAAACGTCTGCTGGCGCGATGGGGACGTATCAACATGCTCGAAACATCGATCGGACTCTCATTCGGAGTGTTCTACGGGCTTACCCAGCGCTGGCTTCCAGAGGCGCCTGATTGGTTCCTCTACGAGGCGGTCAAAACGGCGTCGGATGTCGAATCTATTCAGCCGTTGCGTCGCCTCGACGAAATCGCTGAAGCGGTCGTCGCAAATCCCGCCTTGCGGGAGGAAGTGCGCTCGTTGCCGGCTGGGGTCCTTGATGATGCTCTTCGGACGGCGGAAGAGCCATCGACCCGATCCTTGGTGGAGAAAATTGACTCCTATCTCGATGAGTTCGGTTATCGCAGCGCTAACGAGCTGAAGCTTGAGGAGCCGGATCTACGGGAGGACCCCGCCTCGTTCTTTACGCTCTTGAAGAGTGCTGTCGGTCGACTCGAGGCGGGCGAGGTCATGGTGGCTGAGGATCGACCCACCGCTGACGCCTACCTCGCAGAACACCTCCGCGGATGGCGCCGGCGCGTATACGGGCTGTTGCGGCGTCGGGTTCAGCGGTGTCTCACTGAGCGGGAGCAGGTTCGATTTTGCCGAACGCGGATCTTTGGTCTCTCACGGCGGATGTTTCGGGCCGCCGGGGAAGACCTAGCGCGTATTGGAGCGCTGGAGGAGCCGGGTGACATCTTCTATCTACGCCTAGAAGAGCTTCGTGGCTGCTCCGAGGGCACAATCGCCCACCGCGAACTGGGGCCACTTGTGGCCCTGCGAAAGGAGCAAGAGCGCGCCAATCGTCAGCGCGAGCTGCCCCAACGGTTCGTCACGAGGGGCGGTATCTATTGGGATGCATTGGACCGTGCCTGGGCAGAGGCGTTTAGGAAGGAAGATCCGGTTGACGGAAAGTTGCGTGGAACGCCGTGTAGCCCGGGGATGGTTCGTGGTAAGGCGCGGGTCCTCGAGCGGCCGGAAGATGTCGCCGGCGATGTCCTGGTTGCGTATCGCACCGATCCTGGCTGGGTGAACGTCTTGCGTTCAGCGTCAGCGCTCCTGATCGAGCGCGGCAGTCCGTTGACCCACGTAGCGATTGTGGCGCGAGAGCTAGGAATCCCCACGATCGTTCAGATCCCCGGGCTCACCCGACAGGTCCGCAGCGGAATGGAAGTAATCGTCGACGGCGGAACTGGCGCGATAGAGCTGTCTGGCATTGAGGGCGAGCAAGCGAATGAAAAATAGATTGGACCCTCTAGAGCATCTTGGGCGACGGATCGAGCAGTTCCATGGTGTCTCGCTTGAGCAGGTCCTTGGGGAAATCGCATACCTGCGAGACGCCAGCGATTCGGTCATCGCCGGCGGTTCCCTCGCCTATGGGCTCGGCAATCGGCTCAGCGATCTTGATCTGCTCATAACCGGATCGGCGACAGTTGAGTCCTCGCGGATCCCGATGCAGCACTTCATCGGTTCGCTGCGGGTCGATGTCTGGAAGCTTTCCCAGACGGTTGTCGAGGAGTGCTTCGAGCGGGCAGAGCGCGCGCTTGGGGGGGAGGGTGCAGTGGAGGGCTCGTTTGGCGACATTGACCACGAGGACGAGTTGAAGCTGCTGCACAGGATCGCCTTTGGTGTTGTCGTCGACGGAGACGGGCTTGAGCCCACACGGGGGCGCGACTATCGCGCCGTGGCGTCGAGCTTGGTCGTCCGCGAGTACGCCGAGCGGATGAGGACTTCCGCATTGCTGGCCCAATTGGCCTGTCGGAGCGGCCGGCCGATAGCCGCGGTCGCGAACGCTCGCTTGGCCGTCGAGGGCGCGCTCAACGCCGTGGTAGTTCATCGAGGCTTACCGTTCAGCGGAGACAAGTGGTTGCGCGATCGCCTCACCAACCAGACAACCGATCTTGCCAGCGCTTACGAGCCATTTCGACAGCTTCCAGAGAATCCTGTGCGAGATGCCCCAGGGTTCGTCGAGGCTGCCCTCGCCACTTGTGTGGAGACCTGGGGAGTTGACCTAGAGATCGACGCGCTTGTGCCGGCGGCGAACTGGCGAAACACCGATCTGAAGCTCGGCGAGGTCGGTGCCGATCGCCTGCTGCTTTCCGCCCGCTTTGGCGCGCTCTGGAGCTTGGATGAGACCGAGGCGGGGGCATGGGGTCGATTTGCTGCAGGGGGAGCGGACACGCCGGACGCGATGTGGAGCCTCGAGGAGTGCCGTGAGGATGGGATGCCCCTTTGTCTGCGACTGCACGAGCTCGGGCTGCTGGGTCTGCATTGGGGCAAAGGGGTGCCGATAGAGAGACTCGACTTCACGCGGACCCAGGGGGCGTCATGAGGACGATAGAAGTCGATGCTCGCCGCTACGCCTGGTGCCGTAGTCGGGCCCTTTGGATCGTCGGGATGCCAGCTCGTATTCACCTCGAGGATGCCCATGGTGCTCTAGAGGCGGGACAGGATGGCCTCTTGCGCTTTGTCGCCCGGCGGATCGGGGATGCTTGCGCGGTCTCGCTAAATCTCGCGGTCAACTACGAGCGGCCGATACCTACCTATGCCATGCGCAGCTCTTGGGCCCTTGATCGGCTTCAGGGGCATGAACTATGGCAACCCTGCTGGGAACTGATCCGGGGCATCGATGACGCCTCCAACGAGGAGATCGTCGAGCGCTGCGAGACCCTCATTCGTCGCGTATGCGCGATTGTCGGCGAGATACCCAACATCCTGACTCCGGAGGGTCATTACCCAGCTATTGCGATGGCGCGCGACTGGAGCAAGCTGCTGGATGCGGTTGGCGAGGAGGCTCCTCTGCCCTACAACTGGACGTTGCCGACCTAGACGTAGGCGCGGAGCGAAGGCAGCTTCGCGGCAAGAATGTCGAGCGCGTCGTCGATCTGCTCGGGCGAAGTCACCATTGGGGGTAGCAGTCTGATCACGTTGCTCGAGCTGAGGCACGGCGAGACCAGGAGACCGCCTTGGGCGAGCTCGATGAGCGCCGCTCCCGCCGCGCCGGGAGTAGCGAACTCAAGCCCCCAGATCAGGCCGGCGCCACGCACCTCCTCAATCAGGCCGACGTGCTCTTGGGCCAGTCTCCGCAGACCTGTTGCAAGCATCTCGCCGACCCTCGCTCCGTTTGCGGCGGTTGCGTCGAGTGCGGTCAGTGTGGCATGGCCCGCTGCGCAGGAGAGGGGATGTCCGCCAAAGGTGGCCGTATGCCACGTGGGATCGGCGATAAGCGGTGCAGCAAGGGCATCAGTGGCGACCATTGCCGATAGCGGCATCAGCCCGCCGCCAAGCCCCTTGCCCAGAAGAACCGCGTCGGGCTGGAGTCCGGCTGCGATCGCCGGCGAGAAGGGTCCACAGCGGCCCAGCCCTACCTGGATCTCGTCGCTGATCACAAAGCAGCCGCCGGCATGGGCGTCGTCTATCCAGTTTCGGAGCACTCCTAGGTCAAGGGGTCGTACGCCAGCCTCGCCTTGAATCGGCTCGAAGATGAGTGCCGCAACGTCATCTCGCTCAAGCTCTCGGCGAACGGCCTTTGGATCATCACGCGGGAGCACGGCGACGGGCCCGAGTAGGGGCTCTAGGCCTGCGCGAAACGTTGGGTTCGTAGTCAGCGCTAGAGCTCCCAGCGTCTTGCCATGAAACGCTCCCTCCACGACCAGTATTCGCATTCGCTTGGTGGTGCGACGAGCCAGCTTGAGGGCCGCCTCGACGGCATCACTGCCGTTACTGCCCATCCAGACGCGCTGCAGCGGCTCTCCGCACCTATTGACCAGCTCGGCTACGAACGCGGTGTTGGTCGGATTTGCGAGGATTCGGGTTGCGGTAGGCATTAGCTCGAGCTCGTCTGACACAGCGGCCAGAACTGCGGGGTGGCGATGGCCAAGCAGGGTGACCCCGTAAGAGCCGAAGTCGAGAAGTCGTCGACCATCAGAAAGGACGACGGTCGCACCGTTACCCACTGCCTCGGTCGCACCTCCCCCCAAGATCTTGGCGCTGAGAGCTGCCCCCGGAGAGACATGCCGCTCGATCGTCGCAAAGGCCGCCTTCGCGACGTCTCTATCCGCTGATGCGTCGATGGTTCGTCTTCAGATCAGCCAACGGCGGCGGTGCGCTCGATGCCGCGAAGCATCTCAGTGCAGTTCTCCTGCAGGGAACGCTGGGCCACGGGGTTGAGCATGTCAGCCAGCATCGGAATGCCGATCTCGAACACGACCTTGAAGACCACCTTGGTGTGATCCGGTCCGACTTCCTCCAAGGTCCAATGACCGTCAAAGTGCTCGAGGTCCCCTCGAAGCTGCTTAAAGGTCACCGTGTAGGCCTCTGGGTCCAGCTGCTCCTCCTCCTCCCACTCGAGGATTGATCCCTTGAGCAGAACAGACCATGCGACGCGGCGTTGTCGCTCATTGTCGCGCTCAATGATTCGAACCCAGCGAACGGTCTCCATTGAGTCCTCATATCGCTCGACGTCGAGAACCGTCTCCCATACCCGCTCTATGGGGGCCTGGATCTTCAGATCGATGCTTACCTCAGGCATTGACCGCCTGCCCTCCAGTCGCCTCAATTGCCGTCGCTGCGTTGTTGCTCCAAGGCCGCGGCGTGCGCATGGCGATCCGAGGATTTACCTTCGCCCAGTACCGAGTCGACACCTCCAAGCACGGCAAGATGTCGGTGACCGTGTAGTCAGGCTGAAGTGGTTTCGTCAGAGCGAGGTAGGGCTCGAAGCTCCCAAGTAGGTCCAAGATGAGCAGCTGCCGGGGGGTTAGGTTGGCCTGTGCGAACGGTCGAAAGAATCGGTCCCAGGTCTCTAGAGGGATAAGGGGAAGTTTCTCCAGCGGCCGCCGATCGTGCTCTTGTCGCCATTGATTGAGCGCGCTAACGACAGCGTCGATCGCTTCTCCGACCTTGGGCGCAGAGGAGCCAGCGGCGATCGTCAACGGAGAGCTCTCGCTCGTCTCTTGTCCGGTAGTCAGGTCAGCGAGCAGTCGGCAGAGCGCATCGACCGGAATCGCGTCAAAGCGAGCATCGGGATCGGCAATCACGGCAGGCACGGTCCCAACCGTGATCCCACGAATCAGCGTGTACATGCCTGAGAAGCGCGATGCGCGGCCGTCGCTTCGCCGACCGACTATGAGCGGGGGTCGCACTACCGTCAGTCGGGAAAAGGTCTCGCGCGCGACGCGCTCCGCGTGCGCCTTCGACCACTCGTAGGTGTTGCGGTAGTCGTCCAAGCTGCTCGATTCGACGTCGTCCCGTAATCCGAGCGCGTAGGCGGTTGATACGTGGATCATGTGAGTTTGGTCTGAGACCAGTGGCCGAAGAGCTCGCACGCTGGCGACGTTGGCGGTCTCGGCCTCCTCCGGACTCATAGTCCAGCGAGTGTTCGCAGCCGCGTGGACGATTGCGTCCCAGGGGCGGCACAGTCGCTCTGGCGGTGGCTCGACGCCCATGTCCCAGGCCACGATGCCCGGCTCGCCTGGCGCCCCGCGGCGACTGACCCCGACCACCTGGACGGTGCCGCGTAATCTCAGCTGATCTACCAGCTCATGCCCGACCAGGCCGGTTGCGCCTGTGACCAGAACGGCAGGCTGATTCGCCTTGGTGTCCGCGCTCATACCGCCTCAAGAGCTTGAGGGAGTGACGGAGATCGCCATTCCTCAACGACCTCGAGCTCACCAGCGAGAAGAAGCGAGCGGCACAGGCTGCGCTGGATCTTGCCGCTTGTGGTCCTGGGGACCGAGCCCTTCTGGCACGCTGCGACAAGTCCCAACGGCAACTCCAGCTCGTCCGCAACCTTGTCTCTGACCGCTGCGATCGTCTCTTGCAGGGCATCGGTGTCGGTGCTGGTCGACTCAATCACAAGCGCCACAGCGGACTCGGCTTCGCCAAGCTGCAGTTCGAACGCCGCGCTGGAGTGGGGAAGCAGCTGCGATCCGACCGACTCGGCTAGCGACTCAATGTCGTGCGGGTGATAGTTGCGACCCCGAACAATGATCAGGTCACTCAGCCTCCCGAGGACGAAAAGCTCGCCGGAATGGAACGTTCCTAGGTCTCCCGTACGAAGAAAGCGGTCCCCATTGCTTGCGCCGGCTAGAGGTGCCTCGAAGACGCGACCGACCTCGCTGTCGCCGCCCCAGTAGCCGTTGGCGACGCTGGGACCGGTAACCCAAATCTCTCCGATCTCGCCGGGTGGGACCGGGACTTCAGTGTTGGGGTTGACGATCTCAACGCGGTGGCGGGAGTCTGAAGAGCCACAGCCAACTAGCAACGGATCGGTGGACTCGTCGCTGGGGATGGCTCGGTTTTCGAGCAGCTGGTCGCCTTCAAAGCGGACCGTTGCCGGCTCCGTTGACTTCGCCGGCGCCGTGACCATCAGCGTCGCCTCGGCGAGTCCATAGACCGGAAAGAACGCCTCGGATCGGAAGCCATAAGGGCCAAACCTCTCAGCAAAGCGGGACATCGTCTCAGCGCGAATCGGTTCGGCGCCATTGAAGGCGATCTCCCAGAGGGAGAGATCCAGGCTCTCACAGTCCTCGTCGGAGATGCGCTGGGTGCACATGTCGTACGAGAAGTTTGGGCCACCGCTCGCGGTCGCGCCGTACCGGCTGACGCCCTGCAGCCATCGAATGGGACGCTTCACCACGGCGAGGGGGGATGCCAGGACTGATGCGGCTCGCTGGGGATCACGCACCCGTATTGCCTCGCTGGCGTAAATCGCACTGAAGTACACAGGCTGGAGGATGGCCCCAATCAAGCCCATGTCGTGAAAAGGCGGGATCCAATTGAAGCCGAGACTTAGCGCCGGATCGTGATCGAACTCAGTCGCGATGAATCGAGAGTTGTCAAGCAGGTTGGCATGGGTGAGCTTGACTCCTCGTGGATCGGCAGTAGAGCCAGACGTGTACTGCAAGAAAGCCACATCACTGGGCTCAGGACTTGCGATCACCGATGTATCCGCGCTCGGGGAGCACGTATCGGCCGTCAGCCACCGGGCCTTCATTAGCGCATGCTCCTCAGGGATCAGGGCACGAGCTGCATCGACGAACGGGGTCGTGGTGATGACGGTCGAGACGCCAGCGCTGTCAGCGATTCTCAGCAGGCGGCCGAGAGTCCGCTCCAGCCTCCGCGGATCAGGGGGCGGTGCTGATACCCCGATCACTCCAGCGTAGAAGCAGCCGAAGATCGTGGCTACGTAATCGAGTCCCGGTGGCAACAAAAGGAGTGCCCGATCCCCCGGTTGAGAAGCCTCGAGCAGATCGTGGGCAACTCCGAGCGCTCGTTCGTGCAGTTCTCTGAAGGTGATCTTGTGCTCCAGTTCTTCATCATCGAGATAGATGAACGAGAGGAACTCTGGCCCCGCATCGGCGGTGACCACAAGGGGCTCCACGAAGCTTCTATAGCTATGTTGATTCACCGGATCTCCTAGTCGGGGGGCATTCGGGCTTGGGCTTCGCTCACGACGCGCTCAAGGTCGGCGACCTGAGTGATTCCTTCGACCACTGTGATGTCGAGAGGAGGTAGATCAAGCGAGTCCTCAAGCGCAACCACCAGCTCGACGAGGCCAAGTGAGTCGAAGCCAAGCTCTGCGACCAGCTTAGTGTCCGGCTTCAGCTCGGTCACTGCCGCAGGCGACATCTCCTTGACTACCTCTAGAACCAGATCGGCGACGTCGGTCGCTGATGCATTTTCGCTCGTACCTGAACCCATGTTCCCTTTGATAACACCTTTGCCCGGATATCGGAAAAACTCCAAGTAGAACGCTCGCTGTTTGACAGGTGGCAGTTCTCTTTGGTTCCGTCTTGCGCAACGTGCCGCGAACGAAGGCGCAATCGATTTCGCTGACGTAGCTCGCAGATCCCCAAACCGAAGGACGCACCCATGGAGAGAACGATGCAAGGACACCCAAGTGACGGCTCGACCGCGGTCGGGATCAGCGGGGTGCTCAACGCGGTACGGACCTACATGTCGACGCGCTTCTTGATCGTCTCTCAGGGGGGCACCGTCTTTTCGGCGTTTGTGTGCTGCTATCTCCTCTACGGCCAAGCCCATGGCGAGCAGGTGTTTGGCTGGGCAACGGTGGTCGGCGGGATTTCAGCCGTCTTGCTGGCCTTGGTTCGTCGGCTTATTGATGATGTCGAGGACCTGCGCAACGACGTACGCATCGGTCGGATCAAATCCGACGATGGGGGTCGTCGTCATTTGCGCGGCTTGATCTTGGGTGCGGTGACGGTCACCGCAGTGGTCGGCGCCCTAAACGCAACCTGCAGCCTGGGACTGCTTGTCGTCAGCGTGGGGATTGCTGTCTGG
Source organism: Solirubrobacterales bacterium (assembly GCA_044867925.1). Classification (GTDB taxonomy): domain Bacteria; phylum Actinomycetota; class Thermoleophilia; order Solirubrobacterales; family 70-9; genus VRUE01. The sequence continues at coordinate 15,468 of JBIOVV010000017.1, forward strand.
TTTGCGGTGGCAACCTTGTTGAAGCACACGCCTCCGGCGCAAGCATCGCAGGCGGTGTTCTACGCAGTCAACGAGACTTGCCCCGTCGCTGGTCTTCTGTATCCCTACGCGATTTGGCACGAGGTGTCCGGTGCGAGCCTTCCGACTATGGCCGTCGTCGCAACCGTCGGGCTTTTCTGGACGGTTTGGGAGTTCTGGATGTTCACGAGGAAGGTAGGCGTCGAGGGTTGGCCGCCATGGTTCCTGAGCATGGGCAAAACGAGAGCCGCCTTGATTTTCTTCTTGGCTCTCGCAGCGGTCTTCAGCGCTCTGGTTGGGCACTACGCAGATCTGCCTCTGGCCTATTCGATCTACGGCGTTGGCCTCTCGATCGTCTTTGCGGTGATCATCCTGCGTTGGTGGTCTCGGCTGCCAGCGCAAGAACCCCATCGCGTGACGGGCTCGTGGGGCGGTGTGAGCTTTGCTGTAGGGGTGGAGGCCGGTGTGTTGATTGGGATCTTGCTTGCTTCGCTCTGAGCCCCCGAAGGCGACCCTAGGTTGAAGCCTTGGCCCTACCGCTACTGAAAGCCGACCTTGGTGTCATCGAGTCGGAAGCGCCACGATGCCACCAGGGCCGATAGCAGCGAAAAGCCAAGCAGAAAGAGAATCGGCTCAACTACGGTTGCGCCCTCCCCAATGATCGCGTTCTTGTACCCCTGCATTGCCCAGTAGCTTGGCACTGCTGGGGAAATATGCTGAGCCCAAGTTGGCAGGAGGGTATAAGGAACCAAAGCACCGGCAAAGCCAGCCAGAAGCAGGGTGCCGATATTCACCACTGCGTTCGCCTGAATGAAGCTCTTACATAGCGCTGTCACCGCGAGGCCGGTCGTGACTAGAAAGAGGGCAAAGGCGGCTGCAACCGCACATAGTGCAAGCAGCGATCCGTTGATATGTAGGCCCATCAGAAGCCCGCCGAGCCCAAATAGAAGAACGAACTGCGCAACCGCTTGCAGCAGAGGGGCGACCATCTTGCCAATCATGATCTCGCTGGTTTCCGCTCGGCTCGCTCGGAGGCGCTCCCACGTGTTCCAGCCATGTTCGCGGTAGAAGCCGAGACTGACGTTCCCAACTAGGAAGAATCCAAAGGTTACGGCCATTCCCGGGATTACCTGCTCAGCTCCTGTCGCTTCATGGAGGCCTTCCACGGTCAGCGCCAGCTTGAACGCTGGTTGCAAGAAGGGCATCAGAACGAACGGCATGACGATGAGCAGCATCACTGGGAAGAAGTCCGTACGTAGGGCCTTGAGATCTCGCTTGGCGATCGCAGCTATGCGCGCAAAGCTCACGGCGTGTCTCCCTCGTGAGCGGGATCAGAGGTGACCGCGAGAAAGACGCTCTCCAGGCTTGGTTGGCGTAGCTTGATCTCGCGCAACTGGCTACCGGCGCCATCTAGCCGTCGCAGCAAGCTGGCCGCGGTGATGGCGGGAGAGTCTTCGGCCGGCACTCGGAGCGTGTCGGCGCCAACTGGAGTGGTCCCTTCGGGCAGATCGAGCTCGGGAGGCGCATCACTGAAACGTAGTTCGACCGAGGATCCCCCCAAAGCACCGATGAGGTGGGGTATGGAGCCAGAAGCGGCGATGCCTCCGTTTACAAGGATGGCCACCCTGGATGCTTCGAGCTCTTCAACCTCATGCAGATAGTGGGTTGAATAGACGACCGCTGAACCCTCCTCTGCGAGGGATCGTATGAGGTCAAGGAGTTGATTACGGGTCTGGACGTCGACGCCGGCGGTGGGCTCATCGAGCAATAGAAGAGGTGGGGAGTGCAGCACGATCATCGCTGTGTGCAATCGTCGTGCCTCGCCGCCCGAGAGACTCCTGCCCTTTCGGCCAAGGAGGCCCGTCAGTGAGAACGCCTCGGCAACCTCCTCTATGCGAGTACGAAGGCGTTGTCGGCGCAGGCCGTTGAGTTCGCCAAAGAATCGCAGGTTGTCTCGCACCGACATCGTCGGATATATGCCCACCTCCTGAGGGGCGAAGCCAATCTGGCGCTGAGCAATATGCGGCTGATCCGTTACCTCTGTGCCGTCGATCCACAGTTGGCCTTGATCGGGCCTGCGCAGGCCAGCAACGATCGACACCAGCGTGGTCTTTCCTGCTCCATTTGGTCCAAGCAGAGCGACGATGCTCCCGCGGTCAACCTCGAGGTCGACGCCCGAGAGAGCCCGAACGGTGCCGTAGTTCTTGTGCACGTTTCTTATGCGAAGCATTTAGATCGTCAAGCTGACGAGATAGGTGCCGGTAGGAATCGCCGCGACCCCATTGCGGCAAGCTTCAAGGCTTCTTGGTGTGGGCGAGAAAGTCAAAACGCTATAGCGGGCTGCCTTCCTGCTTTTGTAGGAAGTGCCCCGAGCCGTCTAGCGTGCATCAAGCAATGACCGGGGTGAATCTGGCGCTTGAACGACGCGGTGAACGATGACCCTGGCTGAAACGGATCTCTTTCACTTCCTGCTCGCTGCGAGTGTCCTGCTGTCTTTGGCGTACGCGACGGGGGGGCTCTTCGCGAAGTGGCGTCAGCCTCGCGTGATCGGTGAGATTCTGGGCGGACTTCTCCTCGGCCCGACTGTCCTTGGTGCACTGGCCCCGGGATTGCAGGCCGAGCTAATTCCATCGGATGGCCCGTCGGCCGCGGCTCTTGGGGCTCTTTACCAGCTCGGCCTTATTTGGCTGATGTTTGCTGCGGGTACGGAGCTTCGTGTGCTTCCAGCGGGTCGCGAGAGACGTGTGGCGGTATCTGTTGCTGTCCTGGGAATGGCTCTGCCATTTGCTCTTGGGATAGTGGTCTTTACGACACTGCAGCCAACTGATCTTGCCGGCCCTGCGAACGACGTAGCCGCGCTGGGGCTCATCTTTACCGCCGCTCTAGCCGTGACAAGCATCCCGGTTATCTCGCGAATCATGATGGATTTGGGTCTGCTGTCGACTTCCTTTGCTCGCATAGTTTTGGGGGCCGCTGTCATCGAGGATGTGGTTCTCTTCGGTGTGCTGGGGATCGCTGTTGGACTTACCCAGACCTCGGCAGAGAGCTCAGGCCTCGTTTCGCTACTTGGTATAGAGGCTGGGTCAATAGCGGGCGCCATCTATTACGGAGCGGTGGTGACGGTGGCTCTGGGAAGTGCGATCGCGCTGTCGCGTTGGAGATCCCGTCCCAACTCCATCCTGAACCGCGTCTGCGGGGACCTCACGCTCCAGCTCTTGTTTATTTTCATAGTCGTCTCCTGCGTTTTGCTTCTCAGCGCCCCTCCGCTGTTCGGCGGACTAGTCGCGGGGCTAGTGGTGGGTAGTGGACGAGAGACCGAGGCGACGGAACGCATTAAGGCTTTTGGACTGGCCTTCTTTGTGCCGCTCTACTTCGCTCTCGTTGGCTTCCGCCTGGACCTCAACGTGCTGGATCCGGGGTTCTTCCTCGTCTTCTTTCTCTTCGCATGCCTAGTAAAGGGTGGTGCTGTCTACCTAGGCGGTCGTATTGCGAGCGTGAGTCCGCATCGGGCTAAGGATTTTGCGATCGCCATGAACGCGCGGGGGGGTCCAGGGATAGTCTTGGCGACCGTCGCGCTCGATGCCAACATCATTGATGATGGCTTCTACGCGTCGCTGGTCATGCTTGCCATTCTCAGTTCGCTTTTTGCGGGCTGGTGGCTGGAGCGCAGGGTTGGAAGGGAGGGCGGCGCTCAGGCCTTGGATCTAGGCTGGGGTGAACGAGGACTTCTCAATGGCCAAGCAAAAGAGATCAAGCCCAGCGAGATCGAGACGCCAAGCGCAGTTGGCCCATGAGTGACGTCGTCGACTCGGACGTCGTGATCGTGGGTGCTGGGCTTGCGGGCTTGGTCGCGGCTCGATGTGTCGCTGCCTCCGGGAAGCGGCCGCTGGTGGTCGAGGCACGCGAGCGGGTCGGCGGTCGGCTGCTGAACGAGGAGATTGGCGACGGCAAGGTGGTCGAGGTCGGCGGTCAGTGGATCGGGCCGACCCAGGAGCGGATCGCTGCCTTGGCTCGGGATCTCGGTGTCGAGACCTTTCCGACCCATGACGAGGGCCGACATCTGATCGAGATTTCGGGCAAGCTCACCTCCTACGCTGCCCCGATCACCAGCGCCAGCGTTGGACTTGTGCGCGACCTCTCGCGGGCGATCTCACCAATTGCCCTCGCCGACTTCGAATATGGGCGCCGCCGCCTAGACCGAATGGCGCTCAGCGTGCCGCTGGAGCAGCCGTGGCTGGCGCCGAAGGCAGTCGACTGGGACGGCCAGACCTTCGCCACCTGGATCCGACGTAACGTCCGCACTGCAGCTGCTCGCAGCCTCTTCGAGTTGACGACCGAGGCCGTCTGGGCAGCTGAGCCCCGCGACGTTTCGCTCCTGCATGTTCTCTTCTACATCCATTCCGGCGGTGGACTCAATGCGTTGCTGGGCACCGACGGGGGCGCCCAGCAGGACCGCTTTCACGGCGGCTCGCAGCGCATCGCGTTGCTGATGGCGGAGCAGCTTGGTGAGAACCGGGTACGCCTGGCGGCGCCGGTGCGACGAATCGAGCACAGCGAGAGCGGAGTCGTCCTCCACGCCGATGGACCCCGGGGCGAGGCTGGCGGGGTGATCGTCAGCGCGCGGCGGGTGATCGTCGCCGTCCCACCCACCCTCGCCGGTCGCATCGTCTACGACCCGCCGCTGCCGGCGCGGCGCGACCAGCTGACCCAGCGGATGCCGCAGGGCACGGTGATCAAGACGATGGCGATCTACGAGCGGCCCTTCTGGCGCGAGCAGGGCCTCTCGGGACAGGCGGCGAGCGACGGCGGGCCGGCCCGCGTCGTCTTCGACAACTCGCCGCCCGACGGTAGTCCCGGCGTGTTGCTCGGCTTCCTCGAGGGCAGGCTCGCGCGCCAGTGGGGCGCCCGCGATGCGGCGGAGCGGCGTGAGGCGATCCTCGCCGGCCACGCCCGCCTCTTCGGCGAGCAGGCGGCGCATCCGGAGCGCTTCGTCGAGCGCGTCTGGGCCGAGGAGGAGTGGACCCGCGGCTGCTACGGCTGCCTGATGACGACCGGCGGCTGGACCGAATACGGCCACGCTCTACGCGAGCCGATCGGCCCGCTCCACTGGGCTGGTGCCGAGACCGCGACTGTCTGGAACGGCTACATGGATGGCGCCGTGCAGTCCGGCGAACGCGCCGCGGGTGAGGTGCTGGCGGCGCTCGGCGTAGATGGCGGCGCGGAAACCTAGTCTTTAGAGATCGGGTTACGTCCCCGGGCAAGGGGAATCATTGCCACGATGAGGCCGATTCCTTGTGCCAGAGCAAGGAAGCCCAGAAGTCTGAGTGATCCACCTCCCAAGATTGCCAGGAGAGCACCGACTAGGACAAGCACTAGGGCCCCTGGCACTAGTGAACGAGAGAAGCGCCGGCGGCGATTCCTCCGCTCATCTGTCGTCTCCTGACTCATGCAGAGCGCTCCTCCGAGGCAGGGGTTTGACGGTTGCGCCCGATCGCTAGGGACGGCGTGAGCGTCCAGTTCCACCGCCCAAGCAGCCTCATGAGCGACGGAACGAGCAAGAGCCGTACCAGCGTGGCCTCGAAGAATACGCCTGCTACCAAGCCAACTCCAAACTCTTGGAGCGCGACCACACGACTGGTGGTAAAGCCCGCGAAGATAACGATCATCACCAGTGCAGACGCGGTAATGACGCGGCTGATGAATTGCAGGCCGGTCTGCACCGCGTGTTGGTTATCGCCCGACCCGAGCCACTCCTCCCGCATCCGGGTGACCATGAAGATCTCGTAGTCAGTCGAGATCCCAAACAGCGCCGCAAATAGGAGGACTGGGACCCAGGCCTCAATGCGTTCGCTTTGGGGGAATCCTATGACTTCCCCCCAGCCGAACTGGAACACCATCACCATTACGCCACAAGCTGCAGCTACCGACAATGCACTCATTGCTATTGCCTTCAACGGCAAGACCACGGACTTCAGCATCAATGTAAGCAGGAGGAGCATGACGACGATGATTGCCAGTGCCGTCACTGGAGTATTTGCTGTCACAGCATGCACAAAGTCGTAGTCGGCGGCCGCGGGCCCGCCCACCCAGACACGCATTTCACCGAACCCAGCTTTCGGAATGTAGTCGTCGCGAAGGCGCTCGACCAATGCTTCTGACGATCTTGATCCACTCTCGTCCGCGCCCGCGATACGCATTCTGGAGAAGCGGGAGGTTTCGTTCACGAGGCCGAGGCGATGGGCACTTCGGCGCGAGCGAGTTTCTACCGGAGCCTGAATCGTGGTTACGCCTGGATCCGTCGCCAAGCTTGCCACCAGGTGCCGCTCCGCTTTAAGGGTGGGAGTCGCCCAGGCTGCGCCTGCTCGTCGGCTGTCGATTACCACTTCATAGGGCGCGAGGGCCGTGCCGTTTGTGTTTTGATCGTGATTCCCGGTGCTGGACGGAAGCTGGGCCAGCTTGAGGAGTTCAGAGCTGCCGCCCGTAAGGCCCATGCTCGTCACCGGCACGGCGATCAAGACCATGATCGTTCCCGCGCTCAACGCGCAGAGAACGGGTCGTCGCATGACGGCCTTGGCCAGGCGTTCAGCGCTGCGCGCTCTGCTTGAGTTCTCCGGTTGTCTTTTTCGACGACGGAGAGACACGGGCATTCTCTCGAGATGGGGGCCAAGCACCTCAAGGACTGTTGGCAGGAGGGTCATGGCCGCCAACACCGATACCAGAGGGATCATGATCGTCGCGAGCCCTAGTCCACTGAAGAACGGAATTGGCATGAATGCCAGCGGGAGCAAGCCGGCAGCTACGACTACGCCCGAAATAATGAGAGAGCGCCCAGCCGTTTGGGCGGTCATCGCGAGCGGGCGTATTCCCTCTGGGCCCGTGTTGCGTGCCTCCTCGCGGTATCGCGCCACATAAAGCATCGAGTAGTCGACAGCTAGCGCGATGCCGACGAGTGTTACGACGCTGGTTGCGTAGACAGGAATCTCGATGAACCAAGACTCGAGCCAGATCAATCCCGAAGCCACCGAGATTGTGGCGAAGGCAAAGAGCAGTGGCACCGCAACGGCGGGCAGGGATCCGAAGAGAAGGAGAAGGATCAATGCGGTTATGGGTATGGCGACCGCCTCGGCGCGGCGTAGATCGTGTGCGATCACCTGGCTCAGTTCGTCTGAGATAACCGGAAATCCCGTGACCTTTAGGTGGGCGCCGTCGATCTGGCCTGCAGCTCGTTCTATCTGGGGGATGCGGTCTTGTGCCGCGGTGGGAGAAAGTTCCGTTGGGAGCGTCGCGTAGCTCACCTTCGGACTGGTGCTTTGCAATGGAGACGCCCGGCCTTCGGCTGCGCGCGCCGCGCGCCGAACGGAGGCCCTGACGTCGTGCACGAATGCTCGCGAAGCCCAATGGGATGGAGAGGCTTCGACTAGCAGGGCGAATGAACCTTTTACGGATTCGTGAAAGTGATCTTCCAGCACCGACGAAGTTTCCTGTGATGGGGAACCCGGAACGCCCACTACGTTGCTGAGGCGATCAGCGAGCCCACTCGCTGCTATCAGGCCTGCACAGGCGGCAATTAGCCAGAGCCCAAGGATCAGCCACTTGCGGCTAGTAACCATGGGCAGCTCTCGAGGACCGATTGTCAGAAGTCAGGTAGATGACTGGAGGGAAATATCAGGTGCTACGCCCCGTCGCCAAAGCCTGCGTCACCCTTCCCCGACGAGGTAACCGGTCGGATTTGCCAATGGTGGCGCCTCGAACCTAGTCTCGGGGTTCATGGGCAGGGGCAAAGGCCAACCTTCGCATTTGGCGGACGCTGCCAGTTCCGCCAGTTCCCCCTGGCTGAACGCCTTCTTGGCCTCGCAGGGTGCAGGTGGTCGCCGAAATATCCTCCGGATGCTTTCCGCGATCGTTACCGCTGCGTGTCTCCTGGCGGCACTGGGAGCGCAGTCGGTCAATGCGAAGGGGGTTGCGCCTGGTTCCTTCAGGGTCAAGCTCCACGACACGGTGCCTCTTCTCGAAGTCGACGAATCGCCAGCGGAATTCGAACGGGTTGTCGACGCAACGAAACTCGTCAACGCGCCTTCAACATCGGTGGCCGGGGCTCATGCTGATTTGACCATTAGCTCGGTGTTCAAAATCGAAAGCCTCGAAACGCTGTTCGACAAAACAGATGTGCCGGCGAACATGATTGTTCACCTTCCCCCCGGCGTCGTCGCAAATTTCGGAGCCGTGCCGGCCTGCAGGCTGAGCGCATTCGAAAGCACCGTGTACGACAACGAAACCGCCCATTGCTCTGCCGCCAGTCAGCTTGGGGTAGTCAGTGGGCTATACGGAGGACAGCTTCCGGATCGAAGCTACCCGCTCTATAAGATCAATATCCAAAATCTATTCGGCACGCACGGCGAACACCTTGCGGCAATAGGTTTTCCGTACGAATTCATTACCACACGTGTGCCCGTTATCCTTCGCGCGGATCTTCGCACTGATAGCGACTACGGAATGACGCTGTCGGGTCGCAGCCACTTTGAGGAATTTGTGCCAGCGCCATTCTTCACCTTTTGGGGGGATCCGGGGGCGTCGATTCACGACTTCGAACGCTGGGATCCGGAAACCCAGGAGTGGGGTGCGTCGGTAGAAGCCCCTTCCTCGCCGCTGATTTCTAACTCGAGCGATTGCGGCTCTGAAGTCCTAGAAGCTGATTTGAAACTCCGCTATTGGTTTGAACCAGAACACTGGCTCCCTGACGATCCCGAAGACTTTGCATATCGGGCGTTTCTGCCGGAGCCCGCTGGATGCGAAGGGATCCACTTCGATCCGCAGGTTGCGGTATCGACTTCTACTCAAGATCCCGCTTCATCCACGGGTATGAGCATCCGACTGGAGATGCCCCGAAGCGCGGTCGCGGCCGAACCGGAAACGTCTCTGAAGGATCTGACGCTAGCCCTCCCAGAAGGGCTGTCCGTGAATTCGGCGACCGCGGACGGAATGGCGGGCTGTACGCCATCTCAGATCGGGCTCTTGGGCTCGAACTTCCCGGGTCCAAATCCCATCCATTTCGAATTGGGCGAAGCTCACTGCCCAGACGCCTCAAAGATTGGGGTTGGAACCGCTGACACGCCGCTCGTGGAGGAACCAGTCAAAGCCACGCTCTATTTCGCGAGTCCTTACGAAAATCCGTTCCATTCGCTTATGGCGCTTTATGTCGTGCTGGAAAGTCCAGAGTTCACAATCAAGTTGGCAGCCAAAGTCGATAGTGATCCAAACACTGAACGGCTGACTGCCACCATGAGCTCGCTGCCGCAGCTTCCGCTCGAAAGGATCGACCTGAAGATCTTCGATGGCCCACGAGCTACCTTGGCCACCCCTCGGGTTTGCGGTGAAGGCGCAGTCATCTCGAGGCTGCTCCCGTGGTCTGCGCCGCAGTCGGGCCTGTCGTCCGTCGTCGAAAGCCGATTGGGATTTGGGATGGCCGGTGGCATAGCTGCGTGCCCGGGCAGCCTTCAATCCTTGCCGTTTTCGCCCTTGCTGACAGCCGGTGCAAGGGACCCCGTTGCTGGATCGTCTTCACCGTTCATCTTCCGGGTCGATCGGCGAGCTGGGAATCAGGAACTAAAGACGATAGAAGCAAAACTGCCGCGTGGCTTGGTTGCCGATCTAGAGGGTGTCGCTTATTGCAGTGATGCTGAGATCGCCCAAGCCGAAGACAGGCGCGATCCGGGGGCAGGAGTGCTTGAGGCAACGCACCCTTCGTGTCCCGCGGACTCGAAGATCGGATCGGTAGTGGTTTCATCCGGCACCGGCTCAAGTCCATTGTTCACGAGAGGAACGGTCTATCTCGCCGGCCCCTACAAGGGGGCGCCGCTTAGTTTGGTGGCGATTGTTCCGGCGACAGCAGGTGGAGACGCGGCCCGCCCACTCTTCGATCTAGGCGCCGTCGCTGTCCGTACCGCTCTCAGTGTGGAGCCTCGAAGCGCCCAGATCACCGCAAGCTCCGATCCGATTCCTCAGACGATGAGCGGCATTCCTCTGAGGATCAACCAAGTTACGTTCTTGCTTGATCGGCCTGGGTTCATCCGGAATCCAAGCACCTGTGAAGAAATGAAGATGGCCGCAGGAGTAAGTGGCTGGGGGGGCGCAGCGGTCAAGCTCCTGAATCGCTTTCAGCTGGGTGGATGCCGGCGCCTTGCGTTCAGGCCGACGCTAAGAACGCGATTGGTAGGCGGGAGCCGCCGCGGCCAGCATCCTGGACTACAAGCCGTTTTTGCATCAAAAGCGGGGGACGCACCAATCTCCAGAGCCAGCATCAAATTTCCGACGTCGCTAGCCCTTGAAACGGCACGGATCGACTCCACCTGCCCGAAGGGGCAGTTTGTTCAAGGCAACTGCCCTCCTCGATCGATCCTCGGCGATGCGACGGCATGGAGCCCCCTTCTCCGGGAACCATTGAGGGGACCGGTCTACCTGACTTCGGCCAAGGGTCAGCCCGAGCTTGCGCTTGCGCTTCAAGGACAGGTGCTGCTCAATGCGCTGGGCACGATACAGACGGGTCGACACGCATTCGCGGTGACCCTCAAGGGCCTTCCCGATGTACCACTTTCGAGGCTCGAGTTCTCGCTACGTAGGGGTTCACGCGGAATCCTGACCAACAAGCGTGGCCTATGTGCTGAGCCGCAGTTTGTCATTGGCAGTTTCACCGCCCATAGTGGGCGGGCGGTCAGCAGACATTCAACCCTGGGGAGTTCCTGCGCTGGCCGTAAGCGCCCGGCTCGCCATTCAAAAGAAAGATAAACGCTCGCCGATGGGAGGAGCAATGCGTTCTGCGTTCAATAGGTGGTTTGGAGCCCCCGGTGTCATAGCCGTGGTCGCCTTGGTCTTTGCGATGAGCGGCGGCGCCTTCGCTGCCCATCAATACCTCGGGGGATCAAGCCCCCACTATCGCGCGAAGCCGAAGCGTGGTCCACAGGGTCCGCGTGGTCTGCCGGGCCCACAGGGTCCGCAGGGACCCTCCGGCCAGAGCGTTCGTGGCGCAGACGGGCCTCCAGGGCCTCAGGGTCCAGAAGGCAGCCCATGGACGGCCGGCGGTGTGTTGCCGGCCGGGAAAACCTTGGCTGGAACTTGGATTGCTCCCGCTATCGGAAACGAAGTAGCACCCGGGAAAAAGGAAGGTGGCACAGCCATCTCATTTGGAATTCGCCTCCTAATACCGCCCGAAGTCCTTGTCATTGGAGAAGGCAAAGAAGGGAAAGAACACGCAACCGAATGTCCTGGCAGCGTCGCTTTGCCACGGGCAGCCAAAGGGTTTCTTTGCCTATACACCGGGGAAAATCCGGGCCTCGAACTGGTGGAAAGCTTCCCCTTCGCAACTGGTGCTCTGCTCAAGCTAAAAGGGCCAGCTGGTGCAACGGCAGCTGGCACCTGGGCGGTCACGGCTTAGTAGGAGGGACGGATGCCTATGTACAAGCGTTTGAAGGGAATATGGCTGGTCGTGGCCTGCCTGGTCGGGGTCGTGATGCTGCTCGCAGGTTGCGGGACGGCAGGTTCCGGGGAGACAAGCTCGGGCATTGAAAAGCCAAGCGAGCCGACCGCAGAGGCCTGTGATTTCCAGGCCCTGTCGCGACACCCAGCCGACGAAGACGGCAAACGGTCGACCAAGAAGGATGAAGCTCCTCAGCCCGGCATATATCGCTACGCGATGGCTGGCAAACAGGTTGTTCCCGGAGCGGCGTTGCGCGTAAAAAATCTGCCAAGCCACGGCGAATTGTTCGTCACACCAGCACGGAAGAATGGCAGTGAAAGCTGCTTCCGGATTCAGATGCGCTTTTCACCCGAGGTCGCAAATACCAGCACCTATGTCATTCGTGGGGAAAACGTCTACCTCGTGAGTCTCCTGACCCAGGCGCTTGGCGAATCGCAAGAAATCACGCCGAACCCGCCAGTTCTGTCGGCTAGCGGTTCAGGGTCAAAGTGGTCGGGTCAATTTGGTGGGCGGACCTATGGTGGCTATAGCTTTTCGGCACTTGGCAAACGCACCTTTCGAATCGGGAACACCAAGGTCCGGACAGCAGGAATCTCATCCTCTGTCTCTTATCGCGGAGCGTTTAACGGGACGCAGGCAGTAACCGCGTGGATCGCCCTGCGCCCAAACCCTCACATAGTGGTCTCGGAAGAACTGGAATCTAGGCAGGACTTCGGCGTGAGCACGCTGAAGATCAAGGCACATAGCCACCTCATGTCGCTGACGCCGAAACAGGAGCCCGAATCATGAAAGGCCCGAAACGTCAATCAAAAGTTCGAAGCAGCGATGTGCAAAGCATCCTAAATGTGCTGGTGGGCGCACTCGTCGTGCTCCTGTTGGTAGTGGCGAATATCCAGCTTGCGAACGACGGGCAGGGCAGGGCAGCGGGAGGAGAAACAGCGAACTCTGGCACGGTGTCGGTTCAGCCACCAGTGCAAGAAACGAGTAACCATGTGTTGGCTGAAGAACTGAAACACCTGTCGGGAAAACTTACTTCGCCCATTAATCTGCTGCGCGAAAAACTAAGTCCGCTCTCTGGTTTGTCCTCCGGGCAGCAAGCCGCTGCCACTTCGTTCAAAGGTCTGGCGAGCTCATTCAAAAAACTGGGAGCGGTCAAGAAAGAACTGTCGCAGTTGAGTTCTGGGCTTGGAGATGTGGTGGGAAGTACTGAAGCCATGGCGGCAAATCTCGGGGATAGCACCGAAACATTGGCCGGGGTGGGTCGAGATATCGGGTCGACGCAGCAGGAGACCAAGGGGATGGTGCAGGTGATGCGGCGAGTAGAACAATCTCTGACGACTACCGGCAAATCTACGAATGAATCTATGGCGCGGGTGGGTGCTGGAATCGAAGGAATGAGCCAAGCACTCGCGAGCCAGAAAAAAGAACTTAGCGCGTCATTGACCGAACTCAACACGAACATGTCGAAATTTCTGGAATTTTTCTGCATCCTGCTGACAAGCGGAACTGAATGCAGTTCAGCGCCGGCAGCGGGTTCCTCAGCGCTCTCAAAACAGGGCAAGGAACTAGCAGTCCGTCCGTAGTGCTGAGAACGGGGTATTCGTCGGGACATGGAGACGTCGAGCGGTGAGAAGGGTGGGTCTCAGAAATGGAGTTGTGAATTCGGTGACGCTTTTGGTTAGCGCCATGGCGATAGCGATCCTTATCCGAGAACTCGTCGAGGTCATGATTGTCCTCCTGTAGCAGAGGAATGAAGCTCGGGGCAAATGCTTGAGTTGGAATGGTCTCGATTGTGGGTGGAATAGGCAGAGAGATCCGTCCCGTGGCGGGATACCGGGAACAACGATCGCACCATCGACCAATTGCAATGCAGCCGGCACGTAGGCGCCCGATGATCACGTTGGATGTCTCCGGGCGGACCGTGGGTTACCTGCCTCCGCGACTCCGAATCGTGATCCAGAAAGGCGTGCGGTAGAGACCCATATGACTCACCTCGGCGAACCCTCGGCTCGTATCACCACTGAGCTGATTCGAATGCTGAACCACCCCGTGCGTCGTGAGGCTCTCCGAATCATTCATCAGGCGCCCGATGGACAAGTGGGTGGTAATCAGCTGAGTCGCGCCATCACCGAGAGTGTCCAGAGTGTGAATAACCATCTTAGGGTCTTGCGCGGCGCCCATGCAATCGTCATCTGCGATGAAGTGAGGGTAAGAAACGCGAAGGAAAAATGGTATGAATCGCTTGTAGCAGGAATCCCGACAGTACTTTCGGTTCTTAATGAGACCGAGACCGAAGATGCCATGATTCGTCGTAGCTGAGCAGCCGCCAATCAGATGAATGGGGTCAGGAGTACTCGGCGCTCTGGAAACCGCGAGTCGCCTTCTGCTTCGCGTATCCGTAGCATCGCCCCGGGGCCTTGCAGTGCCTGAACTTGCTGTACAGCTGTTTCCAGCCGATCGGCGCCGGCTCGCCCATCTGTGTTTGGCAGCCTGAGCTGGTCCGCAGGCTGTGGTCCAAGCTGCGTGGCCTTGAGCTTCAGCGAGGCAGCCGGCGAGGGAAGGTCCGCGAGGCCTCGCAGCAGGAGGGCATAGATCGTTTTCTTGGAGGCCGTCGCCCTTCCAAATACCTGGCTCGAGGCCCAGCTCTCCCCGCTCGCAAGGCGTGCCGTAAGGCGCACTGCAAGGATCGCTCGCTCCTTGCGCTGTGGGGAGGAGAGGAGACGAGCGACCAGTTGCTCTAGGTGGGCTTCGAGCAGCCGGCCGGCGATGGCGTCGGGAAGGTCGATCTCCTCTTCCAGCTCCTCTTGGGGCTTGCGAGGCTGAAGCTCTCGATCCTCTCCGCGCGCCATTCGGTGCGCTTGTAGCCCAACTGGGCCAAAGCGATCCGCGATGTGGCCGGGGGAAGTCGAAGCGAGTTCGCCGAGTCGCTCGAAACCAAGGTCGGCCAAGCGGAGGACGAGGTCCCGGCCCGTGCCCGGCGTAAGTCCGGGCCCGACTGTAAGTGCCGAGATGGGAAGCGTGGCCAGGAAGTCGCTCAGGTCCGCCTCGCTTACAACACGCTCCGATTGGCGCTCTAGAACGGCCGATTGCCTCCGCATGATCACTGCAGCGATGAAGGAGGCAAAGCGCGCCGGGGCTACCGCGCCACGGGTCGGCGTCTCCACGGCCCGCCGGGCCTCGGCAGCAACATTGGCGAGGTTGCCGCCGTAGAGACCACGCAGTCCGCCGGCGGAGAAGAAGGCTTCGCCAGGCCGCTCCGACTCCACGGTAGCCCCGATACCTTCGAGTCTGTAGACGAGTCGCTCCCACTGGTCAGCGGCCGAAACGGGATCCTCGAGAGCTGAGTGCAGGCGGGGGCAGATCGCCAGCGCCCGGCGCCATGACATTCCTCGCGCCACGCCTTGCCTTTCCGCCGCTCGGGAGAGCTCGACGACTGAGATCCCAGCCTCTGTCTTCGCTGTGAGGGCTATCGGGCGATCCAGCAGCTCGCGTCGGCCTTTGCAGGCGACGACCAGTGCGTAGCGCGGCACGGCTATGCAGGCTATGTCCTTACGAACAGACGTTCGCAAGGAATAGCAGAGTTGGGAAGGCCTTCCTTTTGAGGGTGGCGTGAAGTCCTGCCCGGTCGTGTAAGTGGCATGAGCCTGCGAAGCGAGATCAGCCGGCCTTGGGCGTTCGCCAGTCTTAGGTTTGCGCGATCTCTTAGGCGGTGATTTCGCGGTGGTTGTCGGCGTCAAGTATGAGTTTCCCGCTGAGCTAATCGAGAGGGTCGCCGAACGGACCGCTGAATTGCTTGGTCAGCAGACACGGGCCGAGGACACTTGGCTAGACGTCGGCGAAGCAGCGGAATACCTTCGGTGTCCGACATCACGGATCTACGCATTGACTAGCGCAGGGAAGATTCCTCACCATCACGACGGTGCTCGACTGTTGTTCCGACGAAGCGAGCTCGATGAATGGGTGGAGCGTGGCGGCGCTCGGCGATCCTAGGCCGACCCTTGGGCATCGAAGCGGCATGAGGCCGGGACGGTTCCAGTTGCAAGCGGGGCCGTCTTTCAACCCATGAGTGGGGCCGAGGGGCGGCCTCGCCTGTGCTGGCCCCCTTGCTACTCAGCGATGCTGGCCAGCTCGCGCTCGGTTTCCTCGGAGGCGGACAAAATTCGATGGTCTCCGTCGTCGACCTCCGTGATCCAGGTCATGGATTCCTCCTCGTCTCCGCAAGCACCTCCGTCGGGGCCTCGAGACGGACCTTCGATTGCACCGTCGAAGAAGTCGGCGCCGCCCACGCCGTCGTCCATGAGATGGACATAGGTGCGGAGCGTGAAGCCAGGATCTGCGTGGCCGAGCCAGACCTGCACCTGCTTGATGTTCTTGCCGTCCTGAAACAAAAGCGATGCGCAGGTGTGGCGAAACGCGTGGAAGCTGACCCAGGTGAGGCCCACTGCCTCCCGCGCTGGATTCAGCACGCGTTCAGCGACCTTTCCTCGGATCAGCTCGGTCCCGACCGACGAAGGAAAGACGGGCGACTTTGGCCCCCGATAGGTCTCGCGACGAAGGATCAGGAGCCGCGCTGCCATTCCCTGCGACAGCGGAATCTCGCGCCTGCCGGCGCCGCTCTTGAGCTTCCGACGCTTGCCTCGGTAGAACTGTTCGCGCACCTTGATGTGGGGGTGTTCTCCGAGATCGACGTGTTCCCACCTCAGGCCGATCGCCTCGGAGATACGAAGGCCGGTATGGGCCAAGAACTCGAAGAAAAGACGCCACTTGGGGGGAGTGGCAGCGAGCAGGAGCTTCAGGTCGGCACGGGTAAGGGCCTTGGCCTGCTCCTCACTTGGATCGTCGTCGGTGGGGGCCGATGGGATACGGACACCGCGGACCGGATTCGAAGCGACCACCCCGTCCTCGACAGCCGTCGCAAAAAGCGCCGAAAGGGCTGCGCGCAGCTTCTTGATAGCGGACGTGCTCTTCCCTTCTCGCCGCATCAGGCCAAACAGTTCCCGCACGTCGCTGCCTTCGATGTCGGTGAGCTTCCAGGTCCGCCACTGTGGCAAGGCATGTGCCTCGATCGGCCGGCGGTACTCGGGTCGCGTCGTCTCCGAGAACCCGCGGCTGGTCAGGCCGGAATAACTCTCGATCCAGCTGGGGAAGTACTCGCCGAACCGGATTTTGGATTTTGGCCGGCCGTCACCGACGCTCTTGCCCGACTTCTTTTCGCACGCCTCTTGGAACGTGTCGCAGGTCTCCTTGTGCTGCCGGCCGCGATGGCGCCAGATAACGACGTAGGAACAGTCGCAGCGTTTCTTCCCGGCGCAGCCTTTGATGTGCCGTCGGAAGATGCCCGGCGTTTTGGTCTTGGTGAGCTCGGCTTTGGCCATGATGCCCTCCTCGTCGAGGTCTCATGGCCCTATTCACGGATGGACAGCACCTCGCGCCACCCTGTGGTCTCCGGTTTAAAGATCCGGATACCGGCGGATTCTGAGCGCATCGGTTCGGTCCAGAGTCCGGATACCTCCAGAGCAACGCTGCGGGGCTCGCGGCAACAGAAAGGCAACAAGCGGACCGCAACCAGCCGCAAAGCCTCTGTTGCCACGGACCCACAGAACCCGCTTGGGAGCGCGAAGAGACGAAGCTCGCCGTAGACAGCCGCAAAGTGCCTTCCGGATTCTCAGTCCGGAAACCGGGGTTCGAATCCCCGTAGCGGTACTGCTCGTTGCGGGGTCGAACCGCAGGCAAAGAGAAGGACGGGAAGATCTCCGCGCGGTTGACGAGCCGCTGCTCACGGGTGGGGAAGTTTGCCCGCTGCGGTAAGGCTGCTCTCGATATGTTGCGTCGATGGGCAGCGATCTCATCGCTTGGATTGTCGCGATTGGGCTCGGCATTGCCGTCGTCGTGTTGGGGTTCCGACGCGATCTCGGCGAAATCACGAGAAATTGGCTACCGCGGCCTGCAGAGGCCCCGGAGCAGGAGACCGGGGCACCGAGGCCATCCGGCGACGGCCAGAGTCGTCGCCCGCTCTCCCCACGCCAAAGGGGGTGGATGTCGGGGGGATTTCTCCTGTTTGGTCTCGCCTACGCAGTTATGGCGACGTTGTGGGCCGACGACAGGTTGATTCACGCCGTCTTCGCCGCCCTGTGGGTGGTCATCGCTGTGGGGTACTTTCAGGGAAAGTTGCCGCTTTCAGTGGATAGGTCCACCTCCTGAATCGATCTAGCGGCTTTCACGAGGTCGGCATCAAGGGCCAGGTGGTGATCCCCAAAGAGATCCGCGACGAATAGGGATCAAGCCCGGCGACGTATTGCCTCGCCGCGCCTTGGGCGCTGGGTCTTCGCTGAGCAATCAGGTCTCAGGGTACGATCCCGGCCCTTGCAGGGAACGTCACGATCCATTCTCGAGTTACGCCGATGAGTGCCGAACGCGCCAAACGGCAGCCCGATACCGAGCTCGACTCGACTGAGTCGGCGCCGCCGACGAGCCTCGACGGGGACGTGGCCGGGGCGCCGCCAACCAGCCTCGATGGCGATCAGCCCCCCGGCGGGGACACCTACCTTCAGCTGCCGCGGCCGCTGCGCCCGGACTACGAGGCGCTGAAGGACATGGCCTCGGGGGGCGAGGGAGACCTGCTGCTCGTCCGCCATCGCGAGAGCGGTGAGCGGCGGGTGGTGAAGATCTATCGCGGCGAGCGGCGACGTGACGAGCAGGCCTTGGAGGTTCTCTCCGGCGCCCTCGAGCAGCACGTGGTGAAGGTCTACAAATCCGGCCGCACCGATGGCCGCTCCTGGGAGGTGATGGAGTACTGCGAGCAGGGCTCGCTGGCCGACCTGATCGAGGGCGAGGGGCCGCGGTTCTCCAGCGAGCAGATCGTCGCGGTCGTAGCCGAGGTCGCGGCCGCGCTCGAGCACATGCACGAGCTGCACATTCCCCACCGCGACCTGAAGCCGGGCAACATCTTGATCCGGACCAGGGAGCCGCTCGACCTGAGACCGCGGCGCGATGCTCGGCACCCTCCGGGATCGCCTCGTGGCCGACCTCCGCCTGCGCTTCCTCCAGCGCGGCCTCGAAATGGCGCATCGCCCCGTGCCAGGCGGAGTCGAGCTCGGCCAGATCCTCGTAACCGCTGCCGCGCCCGTAGTTGAGCAGGACGCGCTCGGCGAAGAGCGCGTCGAGCGCTGCGCCGGCCCCCTCGCTGCTGCTCTCGGCCAGCTTCAGCAGGCCGGGACGATCGACCGAGTAGCCGCGGAACGTGGGTGGGATCGAGGGGTCGAGCTGGACGAGCAGGCGCGTGAGGCGCTCCTCGACGTCGTCCTGCTCGGCGAGGATCTGCTCGGCCTCTCCCAGCCCGAGGCTGCGCAGGAAGTTGCGCAGGGCGCGTTGCTCGCTGCGGCGCGCCGCGGTGCCCGCGAGCACCTCGGCCGCCTCGTCCCAGCCGACCGCCATCGCTGCCGCCAGCTCAACCGGATCGGTGAAGGGACGGGTTCGCTTCGTCTTCGGATCGACAAAAGGAAAGGGGCTGGCGCTCACCGCTTTCGGCGGCGCGGCGGCTTCGGCGACGACGTCGGGGGACCCGCCGGCAAGCCAGGCCCGCACCTCCTCCGCGCCCCAGCGCATGCCGCGGCGATCGTCGCGGCGGGTGAGGCCTTCGCAGAGGAGCCGCAGGCGCTCGTCCCCGACGGCGGAGAAGTCGATCGGCCGGCTGGCGATCCAGTCGAGGATGACCGCGTCCCGCAGCCACTCGCCGCTCTCGCTCTGGAAGGGGCTGCGGCCCTGCGCCATCTCGGCGACGATGATCCCGAGCGACCACCAGTCCATCGCCGGCGAGACCGCGCCCGCCACCGCCTGCGGAGAGGCATAGCCGGCCGAGAGCACGCGCGAGTGCATCTCCTTGGTCGCCGCGATCAGGCGGGCGAGGCCGAAGTCGGCGAGCACCTCGGGTGCGCGTCGGCGCATCCTCGCGGCCTTGGTCGACGAGCGGGCCCATGCCGATCTGGAAGCACAGGCGGCGCAGGCGGCGGGCGACCGCAAGGCCCGCCGCCGGGCATGGTTTGCGACCGCGGCGGACGAGCTCGGCCATGGATGAACGGGAGCTGGGCCGCGCCGCGGCGCTGATCGCGCTGCACCCGGTCGCCGAGCGCGAGGAGCAGGCGGCGGAAGCGAAGCGCGCGGCCGAAGCACGCGCACAGCGCGAAAAAGAAGCCGAGGAAGCGCGCGAACGGCGCGAAGAAGTCGCGGCGCGGCGGGCCGAAGAGCGCCGCCGCCTGGGAGGCGCCTTGCGCGACGAGGCCTGGCGAGTGGTTGGCTGGACGGTGCTGTCCCTGCTCGTCCTCACCGTCGCCAGCGTTGCGCTCACCTTCGGCAAGGAGGGGGCCGACGAGGGCCCGGCGCTGAGCGCCGCCTGGCAGGTGCTCTGGAAGCCCCTGCTGATCTCGGCCGGCCTTGCCTGGGCCCTGGGCCTGGCCTACGACCTCGCCCAGGCCGGGCTCGGTCGCCCCGCCTGGTCCTCGCCGCTGCTGCCGGTCCACGCGATCATGGGGGCCGCGGTGCCGCTGGTCCTCGTCGGCGCCTCGGCCAAAGCGGGCTACGCGCCGCCCTGGGTCTGGGGGATCGCCCCCTACGCCTCGGCGGCCGGGTTCGCCGCCAGCCTCGCCGGCCGCTTCCTCTGGCAGCTGGGCGGCAGCGATTCGCAGCTCCTGTGGGGACGGCTCGTCGCCGTGGCGCTCTGCGTCGCGGTCGCCGGCACCGCCTGGATCGTCGCTCTTGCCCATGACCCGCTGCCTTCGAAAGCCGCTCAGCGGAAGTTCGACCGCCGCCTCGCCCGCCACGCCCCGATGGGCCACTGCCGCGGAGTTCCCCTGGCCTCGCTCTCGCCCGGCCTGCTCCGGGATAGCCTCGACGGAATGGTGAGCTGCCGGCAGGGCGGGAAGCGGGGAAAGTTCTACGCCTTCTCCAGCCCGGCCCTGTTCGACGTCTACGCCTCACAGCGCAGGAGCACGGTGGAGGAAAGCGGTTCCCCGGCCGACGAATGCCACCAGTCGCCCGGCCCGTATACCAGCGACTGGTGGAAGGAATCGGCGCCCAATCGCGAGCTCGGCTACCTGATCTGCCATGGCAGCGGCGGCGGCGCGACGATCGAGTGGAGCGACAGGCGCAGCAATGGCTACGGTGCGGTCAGCGGTCTGGGGCGCCGGCCGCTCTACCGCTGGTGGCGCCGGCACGAACTGGTCCCGGGGTTCTGATGAGCAGCTCGGTCAGCTACGCCTACACCGTCCGCCGGGAAGCGCTGCGCCGCGAACAGGAAGAGCGGGCGGCGCGCGACGCTTGCGAGAGCGCCAGGCGGCGGCACCAGCAGCTGCGCGAGGAGGCGCTCGCCCTGCGCGAGGTCTGGGGCGAGGCGATCGAGGTGCCGGCCGCGGCCGAGGCGGCGGGCGCCTCGCGGGACGTCCCCCGGCTGCGTTCGCTGCAGGGCGCGGTCGAAGTGCAGACCGAGGCCGGCCGGGCGCGGCTTGCCGCCCAGCTGACCGACGCCCGCGTCGCCGCCATCGAGGCCGGCATGACGCGACTCGGCGCCGCCGGCTCGGAGCCGATCGACGCCGTCACCGCCCTCGCCTCTCGGCGCTCCGAAGCCGAGAAGGCCGAAGAGGGAAGTGAGGAAGAGGCCGCCCGCGAGCTCGAGGGCACGATCGTCCGCCTGGTCGCGCGGCTCGAGGCGGACGCCCCGGCGGAGGATGTGGCCCGGGTCGAGCGGGCGACCCTCGCCGCCCGCGAGGCGAGCGGCGCCGCCGCCCGCGAGCTGGCGCTCGACGCGCTGCGGGTTCAGGTCCAGGAGGCGAACGGCGCCGCTGCCTCCGCCCGTGAGCGGGCGGAGGAGCTCGCTCGCCTCGAGGCCAGGCTCGAGGGCTGCCCCGGCCCGCAGGCGGATGCCGCCCGCGAGCTGCTCTCCTCGCTGCGGCCGCGGCCCGAGCCGCTTCCCGCCGGCCTGCAAGCGATGGTCGAAGCAGCGCTCGAGGACGGCGATCGCCGCGCCCGCTCCGGCTACGTCGCCGGCGAGCTCGGCAGGGCCCTGGCCGAGATGGGCTACGAGGTCGGGCCCGAGTTCACCACCACGCTCGCCGCCTCCGGCCGGGCACTCGCCACCCGCCCGGGCTGGCAGGGCTATGGCGTCGCCGTCAGCTGCAGCGGCGACCCGCCGCGGCTCGATCTCGACGTCGTGCGCGGCGAGGCCTCGCGCGCCGACCAGGCCGCCCGCGACCTCGAGGTGGAGCGTGAGTTCTGCGCCGGCCGCCCGGCCCTGCTCGACCACCTGGCCGCGGCCGGAATCGACGCCAGCCAGTCGCGCATCGTCGCCGAGGGCAGCGTCGAGCTGCTGGTCGAGCCCGCCCTGTTTGCCGGGGAGGGCCGCGACGAGCGGGGCGCCGCCGCGCCGCGGGCGCGGGAGATCGAGCAGTGAGCGCTGTGGACCGCAGCGGCTTCGACCCCGATCCAGCCTGGCTGCAGGAGATCGACGCATCGCTCTGCGTCTCCTCGCAGTTCGTCGTCGGCGGCAACACCGGCGACCGGGTGATCTCCAGGCAGGACGGCGGCGAGCCCGCCCTGCAGTCAGGCGTCGCCGCGGCGCTCTGGGGGCGGTTGGCGCGCAGCGGCTTCACCTTCATCGCCCGCTATGAGGCGGGCGCCGGAATCTCGATCCACCCCCGTGAAGACGAGGACCCGACCGCCGCGGCAGCCGCAGCCGCCGTGCTCGGTGACCTGGCCGGTGGCGAGCGGCTCTCGCTGGAGCGGCTCTCGGAGGCGATCGAGCGGGTTGCCGGCGCGCGCGAGCACCGCTGCGCCCTGGCGATCGAACGGGCCGGGCGGCTGGTGCAGAAGCCCGACGCGCCGGTCCCGTCCGAGTACGACTTCTTCCTGCGAGCGGCGCGGGCGGCGCGCGGCGCGATCGCCCAGGGGTCGCCCGAGCGGGGCGCGATCCCGGTCTTCAACCCGGTGATCTGGATCGTCGAGAACGAGCGCGAGCTGCCCGACTGGTTTCTCGGCACCGGCGAGCGCCTGCGCACCGCGGTCGTCCCCTGGCCCGAGCTCGACGAGCGAGGTCGCATGGCGGCTTGGCTGGCACCGGCCTTCGACGGCTACGACTCGCTCGAGCAGGGCGAGGTCGAGACCCTGGTCCAGCGCTTCGCCAGCCACAGCCAGGGGATGACCCTGACCGACATGCAGAGCGTGATGCAGCTGGCCAAGGACAGGCACATGGGCCTGCGCGAGATCGAGGACGCGGTGCGCGGCTACCGGATCGGCGTGCTCGACAACCCCTGGCGCCAGAGCTCCCTGCGAGAGAAGGTGCGCGACGAGCTGGCGGCGCTCGAGCGACCGCCCGACGAGCGACCGCCCGGCTCGATCACCCGCCGCGTGATCGGCCAGGACGCCGCCGTGGGCCGCTCGCTCGACATCCTCGCCCGCTCGGTCACCAGCCTCACCGCGGCCCACCGGGCGACCCACGCGATCGGCCCGCGTGGCGTCCTCTTCTTCGCTGGCCCCACCGGGGTCGGCAAGACCGAGCTGGCGAAGGCGCTGACCGAGCTCGTCTTCGGCGACAGCTCCGCCTACACCCGCTTCGACATGAGCGAGTTCGCCGAGGCCAGCAGCGCCGCCCGGCTGATCGGCGCGCCGCCCGGCTACATCGGCTTCGACGCCGGCGGCGAGCTGACCAACGCGGTGCGCGAGCGCCCCTTCAGCCTGATCCTCTTCGACGAGATCGAGAAGGCCAACCAGCTGATCTTCGACAAGTTCCTGCAGATTCTCGAGGACGGCCGCCTCACCGACGGCCGCGGCGGCACCACCGTCTTCACCGAGGCGATCCTGGTCTTCACCTCCAACCTCGGCATCACCTCGGTCGGGGCCGACGGCTCGCGCGTGACCGAGGTCGAGCCCGGCCTGGATCGCGGCGAGGCCGAGCAGCGGGTGCTGAAGGCGATCCGCGGCTTCTTCCGTCCCGAGCTGGTCAACCGGCTGGGCGGCAACATCATCGTCTTCGACTACGTCACCGAGGAGTTCGCCGACCGCATCCTGCAGAGGCTGCTCGACAACGTCGCCACCCGGGTCGAGCGCGAGTACGAGGCGAAGCTGACGATCGCGCCCGCGGCCCGCGAGGCGATCGCCGAGTTCGCCCTCGCCGACCTCTCCAACGGCGGGCGGGGGATCGGCTCGGCGGTCGAGGAGGCGCTGGTAAACCCGCTGGCGCGGCAGCTGGTCTTCGCCCCGCCGCAGGCCGGGGGAGAGGTGCGGGTCGAGGGCCTGAGCCGGGACGGGCGCTCCTTCGAGCTGGAGTGCGGGTGAGGATCGAGGTCAACAGGCTGCACCACCCGGTCACCGCGCTGGGGCCGGGAGTGCGCGCCGGGATCTGGGTCCAAGGCTGCTCGATCGGATGCAAGGGCTGCCTTTCGCGCGACACCTGGGAGCCGCGGGAGGAGGCCGCGATGGACGTCGCCGCGGTGGTCGATTGGGTCGCTTCGCTGGACCCCGGCAGCCTCGACGGGCTGACGATCAGCGGCGGCGAGCCGTTCGACCAGCCGCGCGCCCTGGAGGCGCTGCTCGACGCTCTGGGCGAGTGGCGCTCGCGGCAGCGCCGGCCGATCGACCTCCTCTGCTACTCGGGCTACTCGCTGCCCCGCCTGCGCCGCCGCGAGCCGGCAGCACTGTCCGGTCTCGACGCGGTGATCGCCGGCCCCTATGTGGAGGCGCGGCCTACCGACCTGATCTGGCGCGGTTCCGCAAACCAGGAACTGGTCCCGCTCTCGGCCTTGGGCCGCGAGCGCTATGGCCCCTATATGGACGAGCGGCCGCAGCGGCCACCGCTGCAGTTCGCGGTCGAGGCGGATGCGATCCGCTGCATCGGCATCCCGCGGCCGCGGGACATGGCGCGGCTCGAGGGCAGGCTGGCCGCCGCCGGAGTCGAGCTGGGGTGGTCGTCGTGGCGTCCGTGACATGCCCTCATTGCAAGGAGGAGGTGCCGCCCAGCGCGACCGCCTACTGCCCCAACTGCGGCCAGTCCCTGACCGAAGGGCCCGCCGAGGCGCCCCCGCTCCCACCGCCGTCCATGGCGGCGCCGGCCGCCGGTCCCGCGGCCGATCCGGTGCCTGCGTCGTCCGCCGCCGGCCTGCTCTTCCCCTGGGGCTTCCACCAGCTCCAGCCCGGCGACTCGGTGATCGTCGGCCGTGAGCATCCGCCTTTTGCCGCGCAGCTGAAAGATCTACTGAACGTCAGCCGCGGTCATGCCCGGCTCGAGCACCGAGACGGCGCTCTTCACGTCACCGATCTCGGCTCGCGCAACGGCACCTACATCGACGGGCGCAAAATCGATTCCCAGGTGGAGGAGCCCCTCGCCGGAGGCCAGGAGGTCCGCTTCGGCGCCACCCTGGCGGCGACCGTGGTCGCGGCCCCCGGAGGGACGCGGTGAGCGCCGGACCGCAGCCGACGGCGGTGCGGGTCTTCGCCGCGACCCACCCGGGCCGCGTGCGCGAGGCCAACGAGGACGCGGTCGGCGCCAGTCGCTGGTCCTGCCAGGGGACGCTCGAGATCGCCTCGCACCGCTACAGCGGCCCCGACCCGGTGGTCTGCGCCGTCGCCGACGGAGTCGGCGGGCGCTCCTCGGGCGACGTCGCCAGCGCCCTCGCGATCGAGTCGCTGGTCCACGGCCCGCCGCCGGCGGGGACAGCCGAGCTCTCCGAGGCCCTCGTCGCCGCCCACGACGCGATCGAAGAGCGGGGCCGCGCGATCGCCGCGCTGGCCGGGATGGCGACCACAATTGCGGTGCTGGTCATCGCCGAGGAGGCGATTCTCTGCGCCAACGTCGGCGACACCAGGGTCTACGAACTCTCTGCCGGAGGTGTCCTGCCGGTCTCCTTCGACGACAAGCCGGCCGGCGCCGCGGGAGCCCACTCGTCGGTCATCACCCAGGCGCTCGGCGGCGGGCGGGACCGCCGGCTCGATCCGCACGTGCAGTGGTTCGCCCGCGAGCCCGACCTCACCTTCCTGCTCTGCTCCGACGGCCTCACCGCGGTGCTCTCCGATGCCGAGATCTCGGCCCAGTTCGCCGAGCGGCGACCGACCGCCGCGGTGGTCCAGCGTCTGGTCTCCCTCGCGCTGGAGCGCGGCGCCCCGGATAACGTCAGCGTGATGGTCGTCCGGGTCGAGGCGCAAGCCGGGGGCGACAGCATCGTCGCCTGAGTCACGGTGTTTCTAGATGTGGGATGAGAGACAACGGGCATCGCACCGATATCGCGCTGGCTCTGCTCGCCACCGCCTCGATCGCCGGCATCGTCTGGATCGGCCGGGCCGCTTAGACGATTGATGCCGAGTGATCGATTTGCCCCCGAATGCGTGGGGCAATCGATCACGGAGCGGAGACTCGTGGAAGCCGGTAGTACCGAGCCGGCCTCCGGGGGGCCGGCGGATCCTACGACCGCCAGCTGAGGGACGCACGCCTAACCGCAGCACCGATCCGTGTCACACACGTCTCTGCGGGTTTACCCCCTTGATACCGACGGGTACCAATCTGTACCGTAGAGGCGCGGGAGATTAAGCGCCATGCGCAGGGACTGGGTTTCCGTCAATGCGAATGAGGAGAGACGAATGGCTAGGCGCTTGATCGCTTACGTGGTGATGGCCCTGTGGCTTGTAGGGGCGGTGCCGGTCGCACAGGCCGACACCGGAGACATCATCGAACCGCAGCACGAACCCCCTACCGCCAAAGACGGCTGGCAGGCGGCGACCTGTACGACCGACGAACCGGTCAAGTGCTCGCCGGCAGAACCTAACTTCTTCGTACTCGCGGGTGGGCATCCGCCGATCGGCTTCACGCAGTACCTCATCCAGCACGAAGAATCCACCGGCAAAGTCGAACCGGCGGGAGTCACGATTCCCACCTCGCCGATAAGAGAACCGCTGGCCGACCGGAACGTCAAGACCCTTCGGGTCGACCTGCCCCCCGGCCTGACCGTCAACCCGCAGGCGACGCCACGCTGCTCGATCGCGGCCTTCGAAAACAAAGTCGAAACCGAACCTGGCAAATTCGTCAACGTTCCGGCCTGTGACAAAGGCTCGCGAGTCGGAACCGAGGAAGTGACGCTGGTGACCACCGTCGGCGGCGTCGTCCCCGCCCCTTCGCCCCCGTTCCCCAGCGAAAACACCCTGCCGAAAGGAGCGGTGATTCCGCCGAGCACAGCGAGCGGAACGAAAGTCCCGGTCTACAACCTCGAGCCGAAGCCTGGCGAACCGGCCCGCTTCGGGTTCGTCGTCGCGGGCGCGCAGGTCGTCTACCTCGAAACCGACGTCAGCTGGGAAAGCGACTACCACGAGGCGTTCACGATTCGCCTGCCCAAATCAAACCCGCCGTTCCAGACCCTGCAGAGCAGGCTCGTCAACTTCGGACGGGACGCGGGCAACCTCGATGGGGCGAAAGCGGGCAACGGGACTTACATCACCAATCCCACCACCTGCTTCGACCCGACCGAATGGCCGACCCTCTACTCGACCTGGTTCAGGGCCGAGTCCTACGGCCAACCGAACCCCAACTTCCCCAACGGCTCGACTCCGGTCGAGGCCAAGGTGGAGGACGAAACAGGAAAACTGTACCGGCAGGAAGGCTGCGAGACGGTTCCGTTCGAACCGTCGATCGAGGTCGCTCCGGGCACGGCTCAGGTCGACTCGCCTTCCGCCGCGACGGTGACGACGAGACTGCCCTTCGACCCCGCCAAAGAAGGCGGCGCAGGGCAATCGCAATCCCACCTGCGTCGGGCAGAGGTGACGCTGCCCGCCGGCATGGGCCTCAACCCGTCCGGCTCCAACGGGCTCGTCGCGTGTAGCGATGCCCAGTTCAAGAAGGGAGTGCGGACCTATGCCAACGAATGCCCGGCTGACTCCAGGGTCGGCACGGTGAGCATCGCTTCGCCGCCGCTTGCGAATCCGTTGACCGGCGACATCTACGTCGGCGAGCAGAAGAGCTCCAACCCGGCTTCCGGTGAAGAGTTCAGGATCCTCGTCGAAGCCAAGGATCAGAACGAGGGCATCGCCGTCCGGCTCGTCGGCAACACCGCTGCCGATCCGGTCACCGGGCAGCTGACCACCACGTTCGACGAACAGGAGATCGGACCGCTGGCCGGCAGGCTCCCGCGTGGCCTGCCGCAGGCTCCGTTCACATCGGTGACGCTCCACTTCGACGGGGCGAAAGCGATCCTGACCTCGCCGCCGACCTGCTCGACGGCCGAGACCACGGGCCAGATGGAACCGTGGGCACGACCGGGGCAGCAGGTCCCGGTGAGCAGCAAATTCACCCTCTCCAGCGTGCCCGGCGGCGGGACCTGCCCGACGACCCTGGCGGCGCGGAAGTTCACGCCGTCCTACACGGCGAAATCCAACAAGACCAAGGCGGGCAAGTACAGCCCCTTCAAGGTGCACATCGGGCGGACCGACGGGCAGCAGGAGCTGAAGCTCGTCAACGTGACGCTGCCGAAAGGGCTGACCGGCAACCTGTCGGGCATCCCGTATTGCTCCGCCAAGGCACTCGCTGCCGCGGCGGCGAGCAGCGGCAAGGTCGAGCGGGCGAATCCGAGCTGCTCGAAGAAGAGCAAGATCGCGACCGCCTCGACGACCGCCGGCACAGGCAGCCACCCGGTGACGCTTGCCGGGAACGCCTACCTCGCCGGTAAATACAAGGGGGCTCCGCTCTCGATGGCGGTGATCACCCCGGCTGTGTCGGGCCCGTTCGACCTCGGCACGGTCGTCGTCCGGGTGGCCCTCAACGTCAACCCGAAAACAGCGCGGGTCAATGCGGTCTCAGATGCGATCCCGGACGTGTTCGGCGGAGTCAAGCTGGACCTGCGCTCGATCAACGTCAACGTCAACCGCAAGAAGTTCATGCTCAACCCGACCGGTTGCAGGAAACAGGCGACCGCCGGCTTCCTCTACGGGGGAGGCGGAGATCCGACCAACCCGGCGGCGTGGAGCAGCTACAAAGTGTCCGCGCCCTACCGGGCGACCAAGTGCAAGAAGCTCGGCTTCAAGCCGAAGCTCTTCACCCGCCTGTTCGCCAAGGGCAACACGACCCGGGCCAAGCACCCGAAGCTACGGGCGGTCCTGAAGGCCCGCAAGGGCGATGCCAACGTGCTGCGCAGCGCCTTGGCGCTGCCGCGGGCGCTGTTCCTCGACCAGGGGAACATCGGCACCGTCTGCACGAAACCGCAGCTGGCCGCCAAGAAGTGCCCGAAGCGAGCCATCTACGGGCACGCCGTGGCGAAGAGCCCGCTGCTGAAGAAGAAGCTGAAGGGGCCGGTCTACCTGGTCTCTTCCAAGCACGAATTGCCGGATCTGGTCGCCGACCTGCGCGGCCAGGTGAGAATCCAGCTCTACGGCGTGATCAGCTCCAAGAACGGAGGGATCAAGACCGTGTTCAACAAGACGCCCGACGTGCCGGTCACCAAGTTCGTCCTGAGGATGAAGGGCGGCAAGAAGAAGGGCCTGCTGCAGAACTCTCAGAACATCTGCCGCGGCCCGCTTTCCTCGGTGATGAGCATGAAGGGGCAGAACGGCAAGAAGGTCAAGAACAATCACTTGCCGCTCAAGGTGAGCGGCTGCTGAGCGGGCGGCGGTAGAAGGACGCCTAGCAAGCGCGGCGCGGCGGGCAACTGGGGCCCGCCGCGCCGTCGCTGTTCCTGTGGGGCTAGAGCGCGGCGGGAAGCGGCTGCCGGGAAGCGGCTCGACGCGAGGGGATGAGCAAGGCCGAGGCGCAGACCATCGCGAAGGCGCTCGTCTGCAGGGCCAGGCCGAGTGGGTTCGAGGAGAGCGGGTCGCCGAAGACGAGGACGCCGGCGGCGATCTGGGCGGCGTTGGCGACGAGGCCGATCAGCCCGATCGTCTCGATCGCGCCGCCGCGCTGAAGCGCCGCGGCAGCGGTGTACTGGGCGCCGATGCCGGCAACGATCGTCATCGCGACCCAGGGGGCGAGGACCGCGATCGAGACCTCGCCGGCGCCGGTCAGTCCCTTGATCGCGACCCCGGCGAGGGCGAAGAGGATGCCGGCGATGGCGGCGAGCACGACCTCGCCGTGGTCGGCCAGCCGCTCGGAGCGGTGGCCCAGGGCCAGGCCGCAGGCAAGCAGCGCCAGGCCGCCCTCGAAGCCGAGCATGGCGCCGATCTCGAAGCCGGAGTGGCTGCCGGCGAAGTGGGGGACGGTGAGGACCAGCAGTGCCAGGCCGGCGCCGCCGAGCAGCAGGGCGAGCCACTGACGCCGCTCGACCGCGTCGCCGAAGAGGCGCTGCGCCATCACCGCCAGGGTGACCGCGCCGCCGGCGAGCACTGCCTGGACGATCGAGATCGGCGCCATGGAGAGGGCCGCGATGTGGATCAGCCAGGCCACCGCGGCGACTCCCCAGCCGGCGGCGAACCAGGGTGAGGAGGCGAGGTCGCGAGCGCTGCGCAGCGGTTCGGCGATGCGGACCGGGGCAGCGCGGTGGCAACCGCGGTGCTTGAGCAGCGAGGCGAGGTTCGTCAGCAGCGCCGCGGCAACGGCGAGGGCGATCCCTATCTGCACGCTGACGCCGCCATGGCTTCCTTATCGGCCGGCTGCCGCCCGATGCTTAGCCCGCGACGCTTTCGTCGGCGGCGGCGGATCGGGAAGCTCGAGCCGGCGGCGCGCCCGGCTCACCGCGGAGACCGAGGTGCGGCAGGCCCTGGCGATGATCCCGTCGGCGTGCTCGGGCGTGCGGCTGACCTCGAACTCGATCAGGGCCGCCCGGCGCAGTTTCGCCCGCGTCTCGACGGGACTGTCGCTGGGCGCGGCGTCGAGCGCCGCCTCAGCCGCCCGCTGGCGCCGACAGACCAGGCAGAAGAGGCCGTCGGCCGAGCTCGCCCAGGTGTCGGGCCGCGGCACGGGCCCCCCGTCGATGCGACTGGCGCTGACGCCGCAGCCCTCGCAGGTCCACTTCGTCGCCATCTTCAGCTCGCCGCTCACGCGGGCACCTTGCGGCGGCGACGGCGTCGCCGCGAGCGCTGTCCCGAAGCCGGCTTGCGGTCCGCGGCCGGCTTCCCACCGGCGGCGGATGCGGATCCGGTGACGTGCCCGAGGCTCTGGTCGAACTCGCGGGTGAGGTCGAGCTCGCGGGCGATCCGGCGCATCTCGGCCGCCTGGTCGGTGAGGATGAAGCTGGTGCCGGCGCCGCGGCGGCCGGCGCGGCCGGTGCGGCCGACCCGGTGCACGTAGGCGTCGCGGTCGCCGGGAGCGTCGAAATTGATCACGTGGGCGATATCGGCCACGTCGATGCCTCGGGCGGCCACGTCGGTGGCGACCAGGACTTCGACGTCACCGCGCTCGAAGCGGGCGAGCGCTCGTTCGCGCTGGCCCTGGCTCTTGTCGCCGTGCATCGCGACGGCCTCGAGTTCGCGGCTGCGCAGGCGCTTGACCAGCCGGTCGGCGCCGCGCTTGGTGCGGACGAAGACCAGGGTGCGGCCGCTGTCGGGGCCGTCCAGCGCCCCGGCCAGGTGGTCGAGCTTGGCCGCCTGGGAGTCGACGTGGACGAAGCGGTGCTCGATCTCGGCCTTGCTGCGCTCCGGCGCCGCATGGGTGTGGTGGCGCGGGTCGTGGGTGTAGGCGGAGGCGAGCTTGCCGGTCGCCCCCTCGAGCGTCGCCGAGAAGAAGAGGGTCTGGCGCTGCTCCGGGGTATGAGCGACGATCCGGCTCACCGCCGGCTTGAAGCCCATGTCGAGCATGCGGTCGGCCTCGTCGAGGACGAGGATGCGGATGCTCTTGAGGCTGATCGCGCCACGCGCGATCAGGTCCTCGAGCCGGCCCGGCGTGGCGACGATGATGTCGGCGCGCTGCGCCGCCTTGACCTGCGGGCCGAAGCCGACGCCGCCGTAGACGGCGGCGATCTGCAGGTCGCGGGAGCGGGCGATCGAGCTCAGCTCGTCGACGATCTGGCTCGCCAGCTCGCGGGTTGGCGCCAGCACCAGGCCCGAGAGGCCCTTGCTGCCGGGCTTGATCCGGTCGATCAGCGGGATGCCGAAGGCGAGGGTCTTGCCCGAGCCGGTCGGTGACTGGACGAGCAGGTCGTGGCCGCCGAGCGCGTCTTGGATGACGAGCTGCTGGACGGGGAAAGGCTGGGTGATGCCGCGCTTGGCGAGCGCGCGCACCACGTCTTTGGAGATGCCGAGATCGGCAAATGACACGATTGTTGTAGCTCCTTTTTGAGCGTTTAGGGGAGATCCAGCGACCCCAAAACGCACGGAGCGAACGGAGGAAACGGAACCTCTCGGGTGGCGGTTGCGCCAAACCCGACCCGGAGACCGTAGCAGCCGGTCGAGAAATCGCTCGCATCGAAGCTGTGCGCGGGCGTACACTCGTCAAGCCGGATGGGTGCCGGCGAACCTACGGGAAGGAGCGGCATGTACGACTACGTGATCGTCGGCGCGGGCTCGGCGGGCTGTGTGCTCGCGGCGCGGCTCTCTGAAGACCCTGACGTCAGCGTCCTGCTGCTCGAGGCCGGCCCCCCGGACGTCAACCAGAACATCCACGTGCCGCTCGGCTACCTGCAGCTGGCTCGCACCGAGGTCGACTGGGACTACCACTCGGCGCCCGAGCCGCACTGCGCCGGCCGCCAGATCTCGCTGCCGCGCGGCAAGGTGCTGGGCGGCTCCTCCTCGGTCAACGCGATGATCTACATCCGCGGCAACCGCCGCGACTACGACGGCTGGGGGGTCCCCGGCTGGGCCTGGGACGACCTCTTCCCCTACTTCCTCAAGGCCGAGGACAACGAGCGCGGCGCTTCTGACTGGCACGCGATCGGCGGCCCGCTGCCGGTCTCCGACCAGCGCTCCGGCAACAAGATCTCGCCGGCCTTCGTCGAGGCCGGGGTCGAAGCCGGCCTTGCTCGCAACGACGACTTCAACGGCGCCGAGCAGGACGGCGTCGGCATGTACCAGGTGACCCAGCGCGGCGGCATGCGAGCCAGCGTCGCCGTCTCCTACCTGCACCCCGCGAGCGAGCGGCCGAACCTGACCGTGATGCCCTACATGCACGTCAACCGCGTGCTCTTCGAGGGCAAGCGGGCGGTCGGCGTCGAGGCGAGCCGGCTCGGTGAGCCGCAGGAGCTGCGTGCCGAGCGCGAGGTGATCCTCTGCGGCGGCGCCTACAACTCCCCGCAGCTGCTGATGCTCTCCGGGGTCGGTCCCGCCGAGCACCTGACGATGCGCGAAGTCGAGGTCCTGCTCGACCAGCCCGCCGTCGGCGAGAACCTCGGCGACCATCCCGCCGCCTACAGCGTCTGGACCACGCCCGAGCCGGAGAGCCTGCTGCAGGCCCTGGAGCCGGCGGCGATGGCCGAGTTCGAGGCGTCGCAGACCGGGCCCTTCGCCTCCAACCTCGCCGAATCGGGCGGCTTCGCCCGGGTCGGCGGCGACGCCGAGGCGCCCGACGTCCAGATCCACGTCGCCCCGATCCAGATCGTCGACGAGGGCATGGCGGACCCCGAAGCGCACGGGGTCTGGGTCTCGCCCTGCCTGCTCACCGCGGAGGGCCGCGGCTCGGTGCGGCTTGCCTCCGCCGACCCGACCGCGAAGCCGATCGTGCGCAACAACTTCTATGCGGCCGAGGCCGACATGGCGCGAATGATGGGCGCGATGCGCCTGGCGGAAGAGATCTGCGCCCAGCCGGCGTTCCGGCCCTACGCGGCCGAGCCGTTCACCGCGCCGGCCGACGACTCCGAGGATGCCCTGCGGGCGCACATCGCCCGCACCACGTTTGAGATCTACCACCCGGTCGGCACCTGCGCGATCGGCGCGGTCGTCGATGCCGAGCTGCGGGTCGAGGGGCTCGAGGCGCTGCGTGTGGTCGACGCCTCGGTGATGCCGGCGGTGCCGCGCGGCAACACCAACGCGCCGACGATCGCGGTCGCCGAGCGTGCGGCCGACCTGATCCGCCACGGCAAGGCGGTCGCGGCGGAAGCGGGCGCCGCCCAGGTCTAGGCGGGCCTAGCCGGGGTCGGCGACCGGGACGGGGGCTTTGCCGCCGTCCTCGGGGAAGACGAGGATCGCGCCCTCGCCGGTGACGTAGGCCTCCTCGCCGTGGTAGGTGACGTCCATGCCGACCGCCTCGTCGTGCTCGGAGGCGCGCAGTGGCATCACGGCGCCGATCAGCTTGAGCAGGATGAATGTCACCGTGAAGGCGTAGGCGGGCGCGGCGATCGCCGCCAGGGCCTGATCGAGCAACTGGTCGGCGTTGCCGTAGAAGAGGCCGTCGGCGAGGCCGTTCCAGCCGATCTGGGCGACGAGGCCGATGAAGAGGATGCCGGTGAAGCCGGCGATGCCGTGGGCGGCGAGCACGTCGAGCGTCTCGTCGACCCGGGTGCGCGGGCGCCAGACGATCATCGCGTAGCAGGGCAGCGCTCCGACGAAGCCGAGCACCATCGCCCAGCCGGGGCTGATGAAGCCACCCGCCGGGGTGATCAGGACGCAGCCGACGATGATCGCCGTGGCGGCGCCGATCGCGGTCACCTTGCGGCCGCGAACCAGGTCGAGGACGAACCAGGTGACCAGCGCGCAGGCCGGCGTGATCAGCGTGTTGGTGAAGGCGAGCACGCTGTTTGTGCCGGTGTTGAAGCCGCTGCCGCCGTTGAAGCCGAACCAGCCGAACCAGAGCAGGCCGGCGCCGAGCAGCACGTACATAGCGTTGTGCGGCAGCAGCGCCTGGCGCCCGTAGTCCTTGCGGGTGCCGACGACCAGCGCCGCCGCCAGGGCGGAGAAGCCGGAGGCCATCTCGACCGGCACGCCGCCGGCGAAGTCGAGCGTGCCGCGCTCGGCCAGCCAGCCGCCGCCGAAGGCCCAGTGGGCGAGCACCGCGTAGACCAGCACCGACCAGAGGGCGGCGAAGACGAGGAAGGCGCCGAAGCGCATCCGCTCGACCACGGCGCCGGAGATCAGCGCCACGGTGATGATGCAGAAGGTGGCCTGGAAGGCCATGAAGAGCAGGTGGGGGATGGTCGATTCGTCGTTGCGCGGCAGGAAGTCGACGCCGTGCAGGCCGGCGTAGCCGAGCCCTCCGATCAGATCACCGGTGCCGTCGAAGGCCAGCGAGTAGCCGACCAGGGCCCAGGTGACCATCGCGATCGCGATCGCCGCGACGCACATCATGAAGGTGTTGAGCGTGTTCTTCGAGCGCACCAGGCCCGCGTAGAAGAGGCCGAGAGCCGGGGTCATCATCAGCACCAGGGCGGTCGCCGCCAGCATCCAGGCGGTGTCGCCGCTGTCGACCTGCGGGACCGCGGCGAGCAGCGACACGGTGCTCACTTGTCCACCGGGGTGACGGCGCCGTGATCGATCTCGCCGGTGCGGATGCGCACCGCCTGATCGAGCGGGAGGACGAAGATCTTGCCGTCGCCGACCGCGCCGGTGCGCGCCCCTTCGCAGAGGGCGTCGACCGTCGGCTGCACGAACTCGTCGGAGACGGCGATCTCGAAGCGGACCTTCTCGGCGAGGCCCATCTTGACGGTGGTGCCGCGGTAGGTCTCGACCCGCTCCAGCTCGCCGCCGTGGCCCTGCACGCGGCTCATCGAGACGCCTCGAACTTGAGCGCGATAGAGCGCCTCCAGCACGTCGTTGGCCTTCTCAGGCCGCACGATGCCGATGACGAGTTTCACTGCCCGCGCCTCCCCATATCGCGCGCGAGCCTACAGATCGCGGCGGCGAGGGGTCGAGCCGGGCCGGTTCGCCTCCTACACTTGACCGATGTCCGCAGAGTCGCTTTCGGATTCCACCTTCACGCTCTACCGCCGCGGCATCGAGTTGCTCGAGGAGCAGGACTTCGAGGAGGCGGCGGCGCCGCTCGAGGAGGCGGCCCGGCGCGCCCCGGAGAAGTCCTCGGTGCGCGAGGCGCTCGGCCGCGCCTATTTCCGCTCCGGCCGCTTCGCCGCCGCCGCGGTCGAGTTCAAGGCGGTGGTCGAACGCCACCAGGTCAACGACTACGCCCATTTCTGCCTCGGCCGGGCGCTGGCCAAGATGGGGGAGACCGAGCGCGCCCGCCACCACCTCGCGCTTGCCTCCAACCTGCGCCCCGACCGCCGCGATTACTCCTTCTACAGAGCGATGCTCGGCGCATAGGGGCTGGGGCCGGCGCATTTCTGCGTCCTCGGTCGCTCGCGTGCAAAAGCACGCCACGCTCCCTGCGTCCTTGAACTGGTTGGCCCCAGCCCCTATGCGGCGCGATCGGCTTTGTTATTGCGGTGGACCGCGGGGATGACGGCGACGATCGTGGTTCCCTTGCCGGGGGCGCTGCGGAGCTCCAGGGCGCCGCCGGCCAGTTCGACTCGTTCGCGCATGCCGGTGAGGCCGAAGCCCTCCGTCGGCACGGTCGGGTCGAAGCCACGGCCCTCGTCTAAGACCCGCACCCGCAGCGATTCCCCGTCCTCGCTGACGTCGACCCTGGCGCGCCCTGCTTTGCCGTGCTTGACGGCGTTCGTGAGCGCCTCCTGCACGATGCGATAGGTCGTGTCCTCGATCTCGCCGAGGAGGCGGTTGTCGTTGCGGCCCGCCTCGAAATCCATGTCGGCGTTGATCTCGACCTCGATCGCGTGGCCGCTCGCGGTGCGTTCGCCGAGCGTCTCGAGGGCGGCGCCGAGGCCGAGCTGGTCGAGCGTGCTCGGCCGCAGGTCGGCGATCAGCCGGCGCATCTCGGCGATCGCCGCGTCGACCTCCTCGATGCCCTGGCCGAGCAGGCGCTCGAGTTCCTCGGGGTCGCTGCGGCGGGCGGCGGAGAGCAGCACCCTCAGGCCGGCCAGGCTCTGCAGCGACTCGTCGTGCAGCTCGCGGGCCCAGCGACCGCGCTCGCGCTCGGTCGCGGCGATGCTTTCGCGGATCCGCTCCTCGGCGACCGACTGGGCGGTGGCGACGGCGGTGGCGCCGCTGGCCGCAAACGAGACCAGGACCGTCTCGTCCTCGTCGCTGAAGCCCGAGTCGCGGCCGAGCGGGTCGAGCGCGACGAGCACGCCGAGGGCGCGGCCACGGAAGACGAGCGGCACGAGCAGCGCCATGACGCCGGCTTCCTGCTTGCCCGGACGCGCCATCAGGCTCGGATCGAGGTCTTGGATGCGCCGCGGCAGGCGTTCCTCGAGCACCCTGCCGGGAATCGAGCCGGCGATCGGGATGCGCGCTTTCGCCATGCCGCGCTCGCGCTCGCCGGCGATCGAGGCCGCGATCAGGTCGTCGCCTTCGCAAAGCAGGATCAGCAGCGAGCGCGCTTCGACCAGGGCGCGACCGCGCTTGACGACGATCTCGAGGATGCGGTCGAGGTCGGTCTCGCCGCCGACCGCGCGGGCGATCTCGGTCGTCGCTTCGAGCCGGTGCACGGCCCGCTCCATCTCGTCGTTGCGGCTCTGCACGCTGCGGTAGAGGCGGGCATTCTCGACCGCGATCGCCGCCCACTCGGCGAGGATCATCGCCGACTGTTCGTCGGCCTCGCCGAAGTCGCCCCCCAGCTTCTCGGTCAGGTAGAGGTTGCCCCAGGCGTGGCCGCGGATCATCACCGGCACGCCGAGGAAGTTCGTCATCGGCGGGTGCCCGGGGGGGAAGCCGTAGGAACGGGGGTGGCGGCCGACGTCGCCGAGTCGCAGCGGCCGCGGCTGCTCGATCAGCAGGCCGAGCACGCCGCGCCCGCGCGGCAGGTTGCCGATCACCTGGCGCGCCTCCTCGTCGATGCCGTGGGTGATGAAGCGCTCCAGCTCATGGCGGTCCTCGTCGAGGACGCCGAGGGCGGCGTAGCGGGCGCCGGTCAGCTCGCAGGCGACCTCGAGCACCTGGCGGAATATGACCTCGGGATCGAGCTCGGCGACGAGGCTGCGGCCGACGTCGATCAGCTCCCGCAAGCGGGGCTCATCCAAGGCGCCGCTGTCGTACACCTGTGCCATGTCTGCCTGCTTCACTCTCCAGCCGGGTGGGACCGTTTCCAATCCTACGGCCAACACTCCAATACTCAAAGTACGTGGAGTATCTGAGTGCGGGAAAACCCGGTTGTCAGGCCAACTCGAGGCGGGTTACATACGGGGTGTGGATCTCCCCGACGCGACCAAGCCGGCGGCTAACCTCGTAGCCGTGGAGGCCGACGCATCCAACGGCACGCCGAGGACCGAGACGACGACCATCGTTCTCGCCGATGACCACACGGTTGTGCGCAACGCGCTGCGCCTGCTGCTCGACGCCGAGCCCGGCTTCTCGGTGGTGGCCGAGGCCGGCGATGCGGACGCAGCGGTGCGCTACGTGCGCGGCCACAAGCCGACGGTGTTGATCCTCGACCTCAACATGCCGGGCCGAGCGAGCCTCGACGCCGTTCCCGACATTCGCGAGGCCTCGCCGCAGACCGAGATCGTCGTCCTGACGATGCAGAACGAGCCGGCCTTCGCTCGCCGCGCCCTGCAATCGGGGGTACGCGGTTACGTCTTGAAGGAGGCCGCCGACGCCGAGCTGGTGCAGGCCGTGCGCAGCGCCGCGGCCGGCGACACCTACCTGCAGCCGGCCCTCGGAGCCCGCTTGGCGGCGGGGGAAGACGGCAAGAGCGGCGATGAGCTGAGCGAGCGCGAGCGCGACGTCCTACGGCTGATCGCCCTCGGTCACACCAACGCCGAGATCGCCGAGCAGCTCTACATCAGCATCCGCACCGTGGAGAGCCACCGCGCCCACATCCAGCAGAAGCTGCGCCTCTCCAGCCGTGCCGAGCTGGTCGGCTACGCGCTCGGCCACGGCATGGTCGAAGCCTAGTCGGCGTCCGGCCTCCCCCGCTCGTCAGGTGACGAGCGGGATGACGCAGCGGAATTTACGTGTGCTGGTGGAAGCGGTGGAGGCGACCTCTCCTGAGGCCGACACTGTTACTACGCCATACAGTCCAGGTGACGAGACAACAGGAATATCACTGGTCCACTCAGTACCGCCATCCAACACCACACCAGGCTGCTGAGAAAAAGCAGCCAGCTGCAGCGCCTCGGGCAGCGTCCCGCCTTGGACCGCACAGGAGGTTGCCGCCGCCGGAGCGCTCACCGCGGTTTCGCTGGTGAAGCTCTGCCAGCAGGCACCGGCAAAGAGCTGTGTGCCGGGCATGCAGCCGGCGGAGTGACCGTTGACCGTTTGGGCGTTGACGGCATTCACCGCATTCACCGCCGTCTGCGCATCGACGGCGCTCTGCGCCGTGTCCGCGCTCAGCGCGTGGGCGGCCTCGGGCACCTGACCTAGGGTCAGCTCGTCGATTTCAGCCCCGGTGATCGGCCCCGCCTGCGCCCCGAGCGCCGCCTTGAGCACGCCCGGCTTGAGCCGGTTGGCCGGAATCGAACGCACCTTCAAGCGATTCCCTGGCAGCGATTTCACCTTCACCGCCCTACCGTCGATCCGCGCCTTCTTGGCCGCGTAGACGGTCCCGCCCAGTGCCACGAACAACGCTAACCCCGCAACCGCCAATGCCGGTGAAGGCAGCCGCATTCCCCGTCTCATTTTCCCTCCCTCGGTCCGAGAAACGATGCGACCGCGACCCTAGCCACGGCTCCGACAACAGCAAAGCCTTGTGGACAAACATCCATCCCAACCCGGTCCCACGGCTCCCATCTCCCCACTGCGAACGGCTCCACCGCTGGATTTTCTTCCACCGGAAAAATTGACAATTACCCAACTTCGATGATGGTCAGACCATCTCCGGGCGCATAGGGTCTCGCCGAGTACCGGATACACCCTCGTCTAATTTCAAAACTGCAGGGGGGTCTCAATGGGGCGGCGGGACAGGCGGCATGCGAAGGGCCGTGCGCGGTGGCTGGTCGCCTTCACTCTTCTGCTTCTTGCCACGGGTTCCGTACCGGTGCTCGCCGATCCACCCGCCAGCGAATCGGACCCTGCTGGGAGTGCGGAACCATCTCCTCTTCCCGATGGCGATGATCTTCTGGAAGCGACGAAACAGGTTGAAGAAAAAGAAGAGGAACGTGCTCTAGAACTCGAATCTCCAGCCGCGGTCGCCGCACGCGAGGAATCCGAGCTTGCCTACAAAGATCTCGAATCCGCGGGGGCGGTGAGCGACCTCCTGCGCTCGACCTTCGGCGAGGAGCTCGAGGCTCTCGACCTCGACCCGGCGCGATACCTCTCCGACGCCACGCTGAAGCGCAACCTGCAAAACGACGGCGGCGCCGTCGTCACGAGCGAAGCCAAAACCGAGCTGCTCGACGCTGAAATCCCGGCCGAAGTCCGCGACGAAGATGGCGAGCTGAGCAAGGTCGACCTCAGCCTCGAAGGCACCGCTGAAGGCTTCGAGCCAGAGAACCCGGTTATCGACCTTCTCATCCCGGCCTCGCCTGCAGACGGCGTCTCCATTGGGGTGGGCGGCGAGACCTCGATCACGCAGGTCGGGGCCAACCCCGAAAGCAGTGCCCATCTCTTCGGCGACAAGGACGTGATCTACCCCGAGGTGCAGACCGACACCGACCTACTGGCCTCGCCGCTCTCGACCGGCGTCGAGCTGTTCGACCAGCTGCGCTCGATCAAAAGTCCCGAGACTCTGCGTTTCGACTTGGACCTGCCCGAAGGCTCAGAGCTGCGGGCCAATGCTGGTGCGGCTGAAGTCTATGAAGGCGAAAGACTGCGCGCGATCATCTCCCCGCCGCACGCGATCGACGCTCAAGGAACGCGGGTGCCGGTGACGATGGACGTGCAGGGCAGCTCGCTTGTGCTCGACATCCCCCACCGGGAAGGCGATTACGCGTACCCGATCTTGGTGGACCCCGAATACACCCAAAACGACTGGGTCAACAACGCCTGGATCTTCTACAACCGCTACGACGTGCTGGAAGACGGAACCTTCGTTACGTCCTGGAACAACGCAAACCTGAAAACCTCGAGATGGTGCATCTACTCCTGCTGGGGCAGCGGCCGCGGGCTCTTCGTCTCGGTCCCAAGCGGTAACTACGGTGCGCAGCAGTGGGCCCAATGGACCTACAGGACGCCGGGCGAAACCAGCTACCTCACCGGCTACCTGATCAGCCCCTTCTATCGCTACGACTTCAGCTCGCCCTGCTGGGCTGACAAACATCCGGAGCCCCACGACTACGACGGCCTCTGGGTAGAAACCTCCCCGGGTCAGGGCTATTACAACTACCTCTACACCAACCGGGCTCTCTACTCCAACGCCTCCATCTATAACGCCTACGGCACTCTGATGGTGTTCGGGATGAACACGGGAAGCGGCTCAAGCGATCCTTGCTGGCGCGACCTCTACGCCGGCGGCATCGCCACCTATATGACCGATCCCGATTGGCCGACCCTCGATCCGATCTCCGGATATCCGACGGGCTGGTTTGACGACACCAAAACCTACGGGGTGAACGTCTCAGCCCACGACAAAGGCCTCGGCGTCGCCAACGTGAGGGTCAACGTTCTCGACAAGCCCGCCATCCCGCTCTACCCAAGCGACTGCCTCGGGACCCACGACTATCCCTGCTCGCGCGACAAAGGCGGCACGATCGTCTTCAACGGCGATAACTTCCGCGAAGGGAAGTCGGAAGCAAAAGTAGTAGCGAGCGATGCTCTCCAGCGCGCCAGCAACATCTACCCTTGGACCGCCTACGTGGACAGCACTCCGCCGGAAGTCAAACTGAGCGGCGAGCTGGCCGTCGTGACCGAAGAGGAAAAAGGCGACGGCGCCGATCCAAAGAAATGGGACAAGCTGAGCCTGCCTGTCTACAACCTCAAAGTCGAAGCCGAAGACGGCTCAAAAGAAAAAGACAGCACGCTGCGCTCGGGCGTCAAAAACATAGAAATCTTCCTCGACAAAAAAGCCACCCCCGAGACGGTGCCGTGGCTAGCCCAGACCTGCTCGGGGCCCTACTACAGCTGCAAAATGGCGCAGACTTACGCGCTCAAAGTCGGTGCCCTGACGCCCGGCAAGCACACGCTCAAGGTCTTCGCCGTCGACCAGCTCGGCCACAAACGCGAGCGCGACATCGAGTTCGAATTCATTCCCGCCACCGGGATGAAGGACGAGTACGTGATGCAGTATTTCCCGCTGCCCGACGGCCAGGGCAACGAAGCCGAAGAAGAGCATCCCAGTCGTCCCGAACTCGCCGTCAACGTGATGAGCGGCAACCTCGTGTTCCGCCAGAAGGACGTCGACGTCGAGGGCTACGGGGCCGACCTCGAAGTCGAACGCTTCTACAACTCACAGCTCCCCGACTACGAAAACACCGAGTGGGGGGATGGCTGGACGCTCGCGCAGACGCCTGAGCTCGATCCCGAAGAAGGGGTTGCGCCGAAAGAAGCCGAGCTGGTCGATACAAGCGGGGGCTTCGAAGGCGGCGTTGACTTGCCTACCGAAGCCGGCAAAGCGCAGTTCGACCCGGCGCTGCAGGTGACCCTGACCAAGGAAGTGGGCGGGGGGTATGAGCTGGCAGACGAAACCGGGGAAACCGAAACCGCGATCGCCTTCGATGCCAGCGGACGCACAGAGGAACTACGCACCGAGGGCTATGCCAAGGTCGACTACGACTACGACGAAGGCAA
Organism: Solirubrobacterales bacterium; assembly: GCA_044867925.1. Lineage (GTDB taxonomy): Bacteria > Actinomycetota > Thermoleophilia > Solirubrobacterales > 70-9 > VRUE01. The sequence goes on from JBIOVV010000017.1 coordinate 57,502, forward strand.
GCTGGCGAAAATCGCGGTCGAAGACCCAGCGAGCGTCGGCGAGCTCTCCGAAGCCGAGGAAGAAGCGCTCGAATACGTGCCGCCGGCGCCGAGCTACAAAAGCACCTTCGGCGCTCTGGGCAGCGGGGACGGCCAGCTGAAAGCGCCTGGCGATGTCGCGATCGCCGCCAACGGCGACCTCTTCGTCGTCGACCGCGGCAACAACCGCATCGAGCGCTTCAACCAGGAAGGCAAATTCGTCTCCAAGTTCGGGTCCGAAGGCAGCGACAACGGCCAGTTCAAACGGCCCTGCGCGATCGCGATCGACTCCTCGGGGAATCTCTGGGTGGCCGACGCGGACAACAACCGCATCCAGAAGTTCACCGCAACGGGCACATTCGTCAAAGCCGTCGGCGTCGCGGGCAACGGCAACGCGCAGTTCAACAAACCCGAAGGCATCGCGACCGATCTCAAAGGCAACGTCTACGTCGCCGACACCTTCAACTCGCGGATCCAGATACTCAACTCGGCCGGGGAATTCGTCTCCAAAGTCGGCTCCCTGGGAACCGCCGAAGGCCAGTTCAACCAACCCGTCGGCGTCGACATCGGGCCCGGTGGCAAGCTCTGGGTGGCCGATCGGGGGCTACACCGCATCAGCGAGTTCGACGCGGCGGGCACATTGCTGCGGGTCTTCGGCTCCCAGGGCAGTGGCGATGGTCAGTTCTGGTGCCCTGAAGCGATGGAGGTGGACTCGCGGGGTAACGTCTTCGTCGGCGACCGGGCCAATAACCGCATCCAGCAGTTCAGCTCCAAGGGCAAGTACCTGACCAAATTCGGCAGCCAAGGGACCGGCGCCGGCCAGTTCAACCTGCAGTTCCCGATGGGAGTCGCCGTGGACAACCTGGGCGGGCTCTGGGTGTCCGATGTCGGCAACCACCGCATCCAGAAGTGGTCGGTGCCCAACTACCGGCCCTACTGGTTTGGAGCCTTCGGCATTGTGGGAGCGGGGGACGGGCAGCTCAAAGCGCCGGCCGACATCGCCTTTGCCGCCAACGGCGACCTCTTCATCGTCGACAAGGGCAACAACCGCATCGAGCGCTTCGACCGGGAAGGCAAATTCATCTCCAAGTTCGGCTCCTATGGCTCCAGCCCCGGCCTGTTCTCCATGCCGACGTCGATCGCGGTCGACGGCTCCAGCAAGCTCTGGATCACCGACAAGGTCAACAACCGCGTCCAGGTCTTCACCGAAGCGGGCACATTCGTCAAAGCCATCGGCGGGACAGTCTCGGGCACCGAAGCCGGCAAATTCAACGCCCCCGAAGGCATCGCCACCGACGGCGAAGGCCACGTCTACGTCGCCGACACCCTCAACAAGCGGATCCAGGTCTTCGATGAAGAAGGCAATTTCCTCACGAAATTCGGCTCGGCCGGCTCGGGCACGGGCCAGTTCAGCGAGGCCAACGCGATCGACGTCGGCCGCGACGGCGGCATCTACGTCGCCGACTGGGTCGCCAACCGGGTCCAGAAGTTCAACGAAAAATACGAATACGTCCTGCAGTTCGGATCCTCCGGCCCAGGCGATGGACAGTTCAGCCACCCCGACGCGGTCGAAGCCGATGGCAAGGGCAACGTCTTCGTCGGGGACCAGTCAAACGGCCGCGTCCAGATCTTCAACGAAGCGGGTGAATACGTCACCCAGTTCGACGCCAAAGGCTCTGGGGAAGCCCAGTTCAGCTTCACCTACCCGATGGGGATCATCGCCGACTCGAGCAACGGCGTCTGGATCACCGACGTCAGCAACAACCGCATCCAGAAGTGGCTGATCCCGAGCAGCGAAGCACCGAAAGTCCCCGAAGAAAACGACCCCTCGGTCGACATCGACCTCGAAGCCGGGGTCGTCAGCAGTGTCGAAGGGGAGGAGGCTGGGGTGAATACCTACGGGCACACCGGCACCCTGCTCACCTCCTACGGCGGGTCCCAGGGCGAAACCAGCTACGTATATGACGCTGCCGGCCGAATGACCAAAGTCACGCTCCCGAACGGAACCTGGGGATCGATCGCCTATGAACCCACCTACGGGCGGGTGACCAAAGTCACCGTCGATCCCGCTGGCTCCGAACCGGCGAAAACGACCTTCTTCAGCTATAGCGAAGCACCGCGCCGCACGACAGTGACGCCCGAAGGGGCGCCGACGGTGGTCTACGACATCGGTCCCGACGGCTCCGTGCTCAAATGGCAAAACGTCAAAAAACCGCCAATCTTCGACAACATCTATGGCAGTCTCTACTTTTACAAGGAAACTGCAGCACCGATCCCGACTGGCGCCCACGTCCTCGACATCCAGGCCCACGCGGATGAAGGGATCGCCTCGATCCAGGTCATCGTCAATGGCAGCCAGCTGGTTGACGAAAAGACCTGCACCGAGAACCTCGAAACCCCTGAAGTCGAGTGCCAAACGGTCAAAGACGAGTGGGTCATGGAAACCGAAAACTATGCGCCCGGGATCCTCAATCTCGAAGTCATCGCCAAAGACCGACTCGGTGAAATGGCCGCACAGCGATTCTGGGTCAATATCCCCCTGCCCCCGCCACCTCCGCCCGACGGTGCACCCGCCAGGCCGAAGTTCTCAGAAGTCGAGCGCTTCCGCGAAGAATTCGGCTTGGACATTGTGGATCCCGTCGATGACGAGATGGAGCGCAACGGCAGAATCTTCAACCTGATCAATGCCTGGACGGAGGGGGAGCCGGTCGCCCGGGCCTCTGCTGAACGTTGGGGAGTGCCGCTTCGCCCGAGGGACGTGGCTGAGATGGAATACCGAGAGCGGTATGTGGCCTCAAGTGGAACAACCATTCCTGATTGGGCTGCCTCACACGGGGCCGCCACCTATGCCGGCTATTACGTCGATCACAGGGCTGGAGGGCTGATCAGAGTCGGCTTCACCTCAGGCGAGGCCGCGAAGGTGGCCGAACTGAAAGCCATACCTGGCATCGAAGCAGCCGACCGTCTTTCGGGTTTCGGAACTACGCCTGCGCATCCGCTTGCAGAACTTGAATCCTTGCAGGTAGCCATTGGCGTCGCCGGAGCGTCTGCCCCCTTGCGGGGCCTCATTACACGCGTTGGTATTGACGTCAAAAGCAATGTAGTGAGCGTCGGTGCAACCAATGTGGGTCAATCAGAAACGCAACTTCGGTCGATGTACGGGCTGACTGCGCCGTTCACGGTGTACCAGGATCCCAATCCTCCTCAAGCCCAAAGCGGCCACTGGACCGACGAAGGTCCTCTGCGCGGAGGCCATGCCATCGGGTGGTACAACGCCGAGCAGGAAACGCATTGGTGCACAGCTGGATTCGGGGCATGGGAAAAGCTGGAGAGGAAGCCAAACAATGAGGCGAGGGTTGCGCACTTTGCTCTTACCGCCGGCCATTGCTTTGGGGTGGGCGTCGCCGTCCATAGGTTCCATGACAAAAAAGACAAAACGCCTGCTGAGATCGGCACGGTCACAAGGCGCTCGATTGGACATCAGCTTGACGAATTCGAAACCGATATAGAGGCCGTTCGTCTCAGGGATGAATCCTTCTTGGTTCCGCGCACGGTCTTTCAAGGCGGTAGGCGTCCGGCACCTATAAAGGGCGTCGGCGTTGCAAAGGAAGGGACTCCAGTCTGCATCTCAGGGGCCACGACCGAAAAACTTTTGTGCGGCTCCATACTTGGCCCTGCAGAAGTTGTGCCTTTCTATCCTAATATGGCTGACGTTGGTCCCTTCTACCAGGTTCCGACCTCGCTGGAAACTGAAGACGGCGATAGTGGTTCGCCGATATTCAATCCTAAGACAGGCGAGGCAATCGGCCTACACGTCTTTGGAGGTGGAGACAAGTCGTGCTTCACACCGTTGCTGCACCCACCTCAGAACCCCGAGGGCTTCTATCCCTGGTTGATCGTGAAAAGTGCTCAAGCCCCAGGGGCACTGCATGCACCAGATATGGGCTCACTGCACATCGAGACTGCCCCGTGACCAACCTCTTGGACTACTTTTGGTCATGGAGTAGAATGCTGAGGACTTATGTATAGATCTAGAGTCATTGTTGGCATTCTTGTGATCTGGTGTGGGTTGGTCTCATGGTCCGGTATAGTCGGCTCGCCTGGTGCAAATGCTCTCCAGTCGACTGAGCCAGCGCGGACCCATTCCGCGACAGTCGATGATTGTGTTGCGGTAGCCGAAGCGACTGATTCGCGCCGCAGCATTACGTTTGTGGCGTGGTGCAGCGTGCAGCCAGGAAATGTGCGATTTGGAGTGCGGACAAATGACGATGAACCGATCGTGAGGTATTCGAAGCGGCTGGATGCTTCGAGCGGAGGACCAAAACAGAGTTCCACGTGCAGGCTTACGTCAGGGCGACTCGTCTGTAAGGCACACAAGACCGGGCCGGTGACTTTGCGAGGTGCGATCGAGACGCAGGCTGGCGAGAGTTGCTCTGCTCCGGTGGCGGTGGTCACCGGAAGCTCCATTTTTCTGGGTCTCCCGATCGGATGTCCAGGCACGCATCCGGAGCGCCTCGGTGGCCTAGCTGGAACCCGTGCGTTTCGCACATCGCTGGGCCTTGACCTCGATCTACGAAGCCGTGACGAGCACCGGCGGCGCTATTCGCAGCTCAGGCAAGCGTGGCGCCATGGGAACCCGGTGGCTCGTTACTCGCTTGACACTTACTCTGCGCTACTACGGGCTGCCGACATTGAAGAGCTCGAATTTCGCGAACGCTATATCGCTCAGGCAAGCTCCGTCATTCCTAGATGGGCAGCAGTTCATGCCCCGGATACCTACGCAGGCTTGGCAGTTGATTTCAGAAAGTATGGCGGCACAATCTTTGTGGGCTTTACAGACGGACAAAATGCGCGAGTTGCAGAGCTGCAGAGGGAAGCTGGACTCCTTGCGCCTAATCGCATTGAGGCGCTCCCAGCCTCTCCAACGTACTCCCTAACGGAGCTCCGGAAGCTTCAAGGAGAAGTTGTCGCGTTTTTCACGGATGCTTCTAACAGGTCGAGACGGCAATTGGTGATTGCAATTGGGGTGAATGTATTGGACAATCGTGTTCAAGTGACGAGTTCTCACGTTGCTAAGCTCGAAGCGTTGCTGAGCGAAGAGTTCGGCTCTAGCGCGCCAATTGAGGCAGTATTTTCAAAAGCGTTCAAAATTGGACCCGCTAGCGATTGAATTTCCGCTGCCTCTTTATCTATGCGATCCCCTTTTATTCGTACGATTGGCAGTGGAGCTACGTCGACTCGACTCAGCAACGGCGAGAGGATCGCGGGCGTTTCGGCGATCCTGCTCTTCGTCATCATCATGTTCTTCCACTGGTTCGGAGTCAAGGCAATCAACACCTCCAACCTGCTTTTTGCCATTGAAGCCGTCGGGTCGGGGAAAAGCGCCTGGGAAGCGCTCGACTACGTTCCTATCGTTCTCGTGATCACGATTGCCGCCACGCTCGCCGTGGCTGCACTGCGTCTCACGAAAGCAGTTCACGGGCCTCCTGCCCCGGTCAACGCGGTGGTCGCGATCCTCGGCATTGTCTCGGTGCTGCTGATCCTCTCTCGGATCGTCGACCCGCCCATCTTCAGCGTCGAAAGAACCATCACGATCGAAGGGACGGTGCAATTCCCGATCTTCCTTGCTCTGCTGGCCGCAGCCGGGATCACCTTCGGTGGCTGCTTGGCCATGCGGGAGGAAGGCATTGCACTCTTCGGTCTACTCGCAAGACGACATCGAGGCAATGGGCAGCTAGGTCCTCCAGAATGAGTCGTCAACAACTCCAATCGAGAGTCATTCAAACCAAGTGTGTGGTGCTCGCTCTTCTGATGGCGGCGCTCGCCGCGCATGTTGTGCCGGCAAGTGCCGCGATCTACTGGGCCGATGGGTATAAGCTGGGAATCGCCAACCTAGATGGCTCCTATCCAACCTATTTCTGGTCGGGGTTTCCCCCTTACCAAGCCGGTGCCGGGTGTGGGGTTGCGACTGATGCTCAGCACATCTACTGGGCCGACCGCGCCGGGGCGATTGGTCGCGCACAGCTCGATGCGACCGTTCCAGAGCCGACGTTCATCGGAGCTGTCGACGACCCCTGTGGTGTGGCTGTCAACAAGCAGCACATCTACTGGGCCAGCAGTGGCGGGCACGCGATCGGCCGTGCGGATATTGACGGTTCAAACCAGGAACGAGACTTCATCACCGGACTGGACAGGCCTTGCGGAGTGGCTGTTGACGAGTCCCACGTTTATTGGGCAGACCTCGACGATGAAAGCATTGGCCGGGCAGACCTCGACGGCGGCAAACCGGAACTGTTCTTCATCGAGGGTGCCGAAGGAGCTTGTGGTGTCGCAGTCGACGACGCCCACATCTTTTGGGGCACCTTCAGGAATTCGATTGGGCGAGCCAACTTGGACGGCTCCATGTCGGACACCGAATTCATCACGGGCTTGGAACGTCCGTGCGGGGTCGCTACCAACGGAAGCCAGCTCTTTTGGAGCGAGCAGTCGGATGGCTTCCACGGCCGCCTGGGAAGTGCCAGCGTCGACGGCTCTGCCATCAATCGAGATCTAGTGACGGGTCTTGGCGGTCCGTGTGGGGTGGCCGTGGACTCATGGGTCCTTGCTCCGGGACCGCCACCGGCGCCGGCTGCTCACTTCGAGTTCGGAAAGATCCGCCACGGCTATCGAAAGGGCGCGGTGTTTATTGCTGTGCAATTCCCGGGACCGGGAAGTGCACGCGTACACGGTGCCAACGGGACAGTGGCCAAGTTTCTGCCGGAGCGGACCTCTTCAACGAGGCTGTCGGCGGGAGGCGTGAAGTGGATCAAGCTCGCGCCCGATCGGAGGACAGCCGCGGGTCGCCGCCTTCAGTATCGCCTGAAGCGGTCGGGTAGGCAGCGGATCAACCTCGGTCTCGCCTACATGGAACAGAGCGGTAAGAGCGCCTCGCGAGTTAAGGAGCTCAGCCTGCTGATGAGGCGAGCGCACCGATAGACTCGCCTGCGTAAATCGGTCGGTGGTCAAGGGAAGTCCGGTGCGAAACCGGCGCGGTCCCGCCACTGTGACCGGGTCAAGGACGTCGCAGGCGCTTGAGCGTCAGCCACTGGGGAGGACACGGAGTCTCCGGGAAGGCGCGGCAGACGAACCCCGGAAGCCAGGAGACCTGTCCCCGGCCAGCCAATACAACCCTCGAGGAAAGGGCGGCTTCAAATGCCAAGACTCGTCTCATTCCGGCTGGCGGCTGCGTGCGCGCTGGCTCTGATCTCTCTGTTTGCTCTCGCCGCGGTGGCGACCGCCAAGGGGCCGGTTGCCGACCTGCGTGTCGTCGGCAAGCACGGCAAGACCCTTGCCGAAGACTCCTTCGGCGTCGGCGGTGAGGTCTCGGTCAAGCCGAGCCCGAAAGCGACCTGCTTCGGTCCCGGCACCGGCGGCAGCGGCCAGAAAATGACCCTCAAGGGGGCGACGGCGCTGGGGATGCTCTCCCGCGCCGCCCAGTTCACGGCCTCCTTGAAGCCGCTTTTGATCACCGATCACTTCGTCGATGAATTCGGGCTCGGCATCTGCAGCATCGGCGGCACCGCCGCGACCAGCAAGAACAGCTGGTACCTGAAGCTGAACCACAAGGCGCAGACGATCGGCGGCGAAAGCGTCAAGGTGCGCGGCGGCGACGAAGTGCTCTGGGGCTACGGCGCCTACCCGTACCCGGACGAGCTGGCGCTGAGGGCGCCCGCCGCCGTGCAGGCCAACGTGCCCTTCACCGTCACGGTCGTCTCCTATGACGAAAAAGGCAAGAAGTCGCCCGCGTCCGGGGCAGTCGTGAACGGTGCATCCGGCCCGACCGACGCCGCTGGTCACGCAACGGTGACCCTCTCGGCCGCGGCGAGCCTGGTCGCCAAGCACGGCAAGGAAACGCCATCGAGTCCCGTGCCTGTATGCGTGGACGGGAAGTGCCCCGCGCAGCCCACTAAGTGATTCACAGCCGCGGCACGGCGGTCGCGATCGCGCTGCTTTCGGCGGCGCTCGCGGCTGCCGGCTGCGGCCTCGGCCCCGGTGGCGGGGTCGGTGACGTGGAGCTGACGGTGACGCGGGACTACGGGACCGCGCCCGTGGTTCATCGCCGGCTCGACGATCTGAACGAAGCCGACACGGTGATGTCGGCGCTCGAAGGAAGCGCCGACATCTCCACTCGGTATGGCGGTGGCTTCGTGCAATCGATCGAGGGGCTGGAAGCGCAAGAGAGCGTCGACCGCTCACTCGACTGGTTCTTCTACGTCAACGGGGTGGAGTCGACCGTCGGCGCGGCGGACTACCCGCTGCACGGCGGCGAGTCGATCTGGTGGGACTACCGGGATTGGAGCGGGGCGATGCGGGTCCCGGCCGTGGTCGGCTCCTGGCCTCAGCCCTTCGTCGGCGGCTACGACGGCGAGGCGTGGCCGGTCGCGGTCGAATGCCTCGGCGGTGGCACCGCCTGCGCCGCGGTCGACGAGCAACTGGAGGAGGCGGGAGTGGATGTCCCGTCCCACTCTCCCGACAACGCGATCCGGATCCTGGTCGGCCCCTGGGAGCGGGTGCGCCAGGACCCGGCGGTTGCCCAGATCGAGAACGGCCCGCAGGCCAGCGGTGTGTTCGCCGACTTTCAGCGCCGCGGAGACGACTACCGGTTGGTTGGGCTCGACCAAGCCGGCGACGACGCCCACGACTTCGGAGCGGACGCCGGCCTCGTGGCCGCCACCCGGCGCTACGAAGCGCCGCCGACCTGGGTCGTGACCGGGGGCGGCGGGGCCGGAGTGCGAGCCGCCGCCGCAATGCTCAACGCGGCCGACCTGCGCGACCGCTACGCGGTCGCCGCTGAAGGGGGAGAGGGGGTGCCGCTGCCGCTCCGATGAGATCGCCGTTCGCCTACATGCCAAGGCCGCTTCCCCTGCAATCGGCCTCGCCCGGTGCGGCCGTGGCCTACCTCGGCTCGCTCGTCGCCGTCGCCTTTCTCTACTCGGATCCGATCGTGCTGCTGGCGGTCGGCTTCGCCGTGGTCGTTGCAGGTTGCCTCGCGGGAGCCCAGCGAGCGGTGCGCACGGCGCTCTGGATGGGCTTCACCCTTGCCCTGCTGATCGTCCTCGTCAACGCCCTGGTCGTCAGCAGGGGCGCCACAGTCTGGGCGCGGCTCGGGGACTGGCCGCTCTTCGGCCAGGTCAACGTGACCGCCGAGGCGCTCGCGGCAGGCGCGGTGCTCGGCCTGCGCGCGGCAGTGGTGATGGTCGCCTTTGCCGTTTACTCGGCCTGCGTCGACCCCGACCGCGTATTGCGCGCCCTGCGCCCCATCGCCGGCCGCTCGGCGCTGACCGCGACCCTGGTCTCGCGCCTGGTGCCGGTAGCGGCCGCCGATGCCGCCCGCCTGCGCGACGCGTCGCGGTTGCGTGGTCCCGGCGCCGCACCGGTCGGCAAGGGACCGCTGGCCCGCCGACTGCTCGCCGGCTCCCTCGATCGCGCCGTCGACGTCGCCGCGACGCTGGAGCTGCGCGGCTACTCGCTCGGTGTGCGTCACCCCTCCTCGGGTGAAACGTCTTTCGGTTCTCGGAGGACCAGAAAACGTTTCACCCGAGGTGCTCGAGGTGGACGCTCCCGCTACGACCGCCGCTTCTACCTGACGGGCGCCGTCGTGCTTGCCGTAGCGATCGCCGGGAAGCTTCTCGGCGCCGATGGCTTCGCCGAATACCCGACGATCGAGATTGGCGCTGGCGCCGCCACGCTCGTGGTCTCCATCGTCGTCGCCTTCGGCGGCCTCGCCCCCTGGCGCCCTGGATCCCGCGCGAGGAGCTCCCGGGCCGCCCACCGCCGAACTGCACCAAATTCCCTACCTGCCAGAGGGGGGATTTGATGCAGTTCGGCGCCGCCGCGCAGATCCACGCCGCCCCGGCTCTTGCGATCGACGGCCTCACGTATGCCTACCCCGGTGCCGCCCCGGCCCTGCACGACATATCTCTCACCCTTCCTCCCGGCGAGTTCGCCCTCCTCGCCGGTCGCTCCGCCAGCGGCAAGTCGACCCTCCTGCGAGCCGCCTGCGGCCTCGTCCCACACTTCCACGGCGGCGAGATCGACGGCCGCATAGAGGTGGCCGGCATCGACGCGATCGCCAGCGGCCCGAGCGAGCTGGCGGCAGCCGTGGGCTACGTGGCCCAGGACCCCGAGACCCAGGTCGTCTCGACCACGGTCGCCGCCGAGATCGAGCTGCCGCTGGAGATGCGCGGCGACGCACCGACCTCTCGGGCCCGTGCCGTCGAGGAGGTCGCTCTCGCCCTTGCGATTCCGCACCTGCTCGATCGAGCGGTCGACACCCTCTCGGGTGGCGAGCTTCAACGGGTCGCCCTCGCCGCAGCGCTCGTCACCCGCCCGCGACTTGTCCTTCTCGACGAGCCCACTTCCCAGCTCGACCCAGTCGCCGGCGATGAGCTGATCTGGCTTCTCCGCCGCCTCAATGAGGAGTGGGGGGTGACTGTGCTTCTTGCTGAGCACCGCTTGGAGCGCTGTCTCGCAGCCGCCGACAGAGTCATTGCCGTGACCACGGGGTCAATTGCCTTCGATGGCCCGCCCCATGACTTCCTCGCCTGGGCGCAGCAAGCCGACCAAGCTCTGGAGACTCCCGCCGCCAAGCTCTTCTCCCTCTGCGGAATCGAGCCCTTGCCCGTCGGCGTCCGTGACGCCCGCCGAATCCTCGCGTCAGTACCTGCCGCTGACCGAGGGGGGGCGGACCCCCTCCGAACGGCTTGTACTTTTTCGTCACCCACCTCGCGGCGCCAGCAACCCAACTCCCCACCGAAAAAGTTGAGAGAGGAGGGGGTCCGCCCCCCCTCAGCCACCACGCTTCGCGCAACCGGCCTCTGGGTAGAGCTGACTCAACGAGAGACCCCCCACGATGTTCTCAAAGGCGTCGACCTAAGCGTCAAAAGCGGCGAACGCGTAGCCCTGATGGGCCGCAACGGCGCGGGCAAGAGCACCCTGCTGAGAACCGCTGCCGGCCTCGGCGATCCAGTCCGCGGCAAGATCGAGGCACCCGGCGGTATCGCCCTGCTGACCCAGAATCCCAGCGACTATCTGGTGCGCGAGCGGGTTGGCGACGAGCTTCCTGGCGAGGCTGGCCTGGACGCCCTGCGCCTGGTCGGGCTGGAGCACGCAATCGACGCCGACCCCCGCGATCTCTCCGGAGGAGAGCGCCAGCGATTGGCGCTGGCGATTGTGCTTGCGGGGCGCGTGGAGGGAGACTCCTTGCCCGGGCTCATCGCACTGGACGAGCCGACCCGCGGCATGGACCGCGCCCGTAAGGACGACCTCGTCGGCCTGATCGAAGACCTCGCCGCCCACCGCGCCGGCGTCCTCGTCGCCACCCACGACGTCGAGTTCGCAGCTGCCTTCGCCGAGCGCGTCGTCCTGCTCGGCGAAGGCGTCGTGATCGCGGACGGTCCCGCCGCGGACGTCCTCTCCGGCGGCTGGTACTTCGCCACCGAGGTCGCCCGCGTGCTCGACCTGCCCGGCGTGATCACGCCCGACCAGGGTGCGGCTGCGATTGGCGCCGCCCGGAGCGAGGACGGCTGAATGTCCTGGCAGCTGGCCAGCTTCGTGATCCTCACCGCCGTCCTGCTCGGCGGTTTCGCCTGGTACGAGCGTTCGCGGCCGCCGTCGCAGGTGGTCGCCCTGGTGGCGGCGCTCGCCGCCCTGGCGATTGCCGGCCGTATCGCCTTCGCCGCCTTCCCCAACGTCAAGCCGACGACCGACATCGTCGTCTTCGCCGGCTACGCGCTCGGGCCGGCGCCGGGCTTCGCGGTCGGGGCGCTGGCGGCACTGGTCTCCAACTTCTGGTTCGGGCAGGGACCATGGACCCCGTGGCAGATGGCCGGGTGGGGGATGTGCGGCGTGATGGGCGCCGCGCTGGCGCTCGGGGCCCGCAACGCCGGTCGCTTCAGCCTCGCCGCGGTTTGCGGTATCGCCGGTATCGCCTACGGTTTGCTCCTGAACTTCTCGCTCATGGCGACCTACGGCGGAGATCTCTCGTTCGAGCGCTTCCTGACTCTGGAGGCGCGCGCGGTCCCGTTCGACGTCGCCCACGCAGCCGGCAACGTCGCCTTCGCCCTGATCGCAGGGCCGGCGATGGTGCGGATGCTGGTTCGCTTCCGCCGGCGCTTCCAGTGGCGCACGCCGGCCCTGGCGGCGACGATCCTCGTCGCCCTGCTGATGTTGCCCGCGCTCCTGCCGGGCTCGGCGGCGGCGGCCGAGACGGACCGGGCGGCCAACTGGCTCGAATCGGCGCAGAACAGCGACGGTGGGTTCGGCTCGTCGCCCGGCGGCGACTCGAGCGCGGCGCTGACCGGCTGGGCGATGCTCGGCCTGGAGGCGGCGGGGCGCAACCCGTTCGACGTGATCAGCTCGGATCGCAGCCCGATCGACTTCCTTCGCGCCCACCTCGATGAAGTCTCGAGCCCCGGCGACCTTGCCCGCACGATCGTCGCCCTCGAGGGCGCCGGCGCCGACCCTCGCTCCTTCGGCGGCCGCAACCTGGTCAGCGACCTGCTGAAGCGGCGGGCCGCGAACGGCTCCTACGTCGGCTGGCCCGGGACCACGTCCTTCAGCGTCATCGCCCTGCGCGCCGCCGGCGTCGACGGCATCGAGGGCACGATCTCGTGGCTTGCGGGGGTCCAGAACGGCGATGGTGGCTGGGGAGACGTGCCGGGCCAGCCGAGCAACGCCGACGTCACCGGATCCGTGATGCAGGCCCTGCCCGGTACGAAAGCGGCCCAGGGAGGCCTTTCCTATCTGCGCAACCATCAGCGCCCCGACGGCGGCTTTGCCCTCGGTGCCGCCGGTGGCGTCAACTCGCAATCCACCGCTTGGGCAGTGCAGGGCATGATCGGGGTCGGCGCCGACCCGGCGACGATCAACGCCGGCGGCAGCAGCGCGCTCGACTATCTCGCCGCGAGGCAGGCGGACGACGGTCACTACCGCTACTCGGAATCCAGTGACCAGACGCCGGTCTGGGTGACCGGCCAGGTTCTGGTCGCGGTCGCCGGCAAGGCGCTGCCGATCTCACCGCCGCCGCGCGTGCCGAGCCCGACCACGGTGTCCCCCTCGGCAACCGCGATCCCTCCCCCGGCGGGCGGCACGAGCCCCTCGCCCGGCTTCGAATCGGTGCCACCACCTTCCACCGGCACGGGTACCGGTGCCGGTGGCGCCGGCGCAGCGGTTACGCCACCCACAACCGGCGCGATCCCGGCACCGCCGGCCCAACGCGGCGGCGTGGTCCCCGAGGGGAGCGCCCCCGAAGCCATCGAATCGGCGCCGGCGCCGCAATCCCGACCGGTGACGGCCTCCGGCGAGGCCCCTTCCCCGTGGATCCCGATCGGCATCGGCGTCGCCGCCACCGCCCTCGCGATCGGATTGCCCTGGGGGCTGGGCCGTCGCTACGCCTGGTAGCGGACGAAACGACCATTTTCCGTGTCAGGCATGGAAAATGCAGGTCTCGTTCACGCGACGGCTATGTTCCAAGGCGTGGACGTCGACACCGCGATCCGGACCCGCCGCACCCACAAGGCCTTCGGGCCCGAGCCGCTCGGGCACGATGAGCTGCTGGAGCTGCTCGACCTCGCGCGCTGGGCGCCCAATCACCATTTGACGGCTCCGTGGCGCTTTCGCGTCGTCGGCCCGCGGACGCTGGAACGGCTGAAGGAGGCGGCGGGCCCCGAGGGCGCGGCGAAGCTCGATCGCGCCCCGACCCTGGTCGTCGTCTCCTGCGCCCTCGACGCCGACCCGATCCAGGGCGAAGAGGACCTGCACGCCACCGCCGTGGCCTCCTACATCGTCCTGCTCAGCGCCCACGCTCGCGGCTACGCCGGCTACTGGCGCACCCCGGGCCTGCTGCGCTCCCCCGACGGTCGCCGCGTGGTCGGGCTCCCCGACGGCGAGCGCTTCGTCGGCCTCCTCCACCTCGGCCACCCGCGCCAGCGGAAGGACCCCCCCGAACGGCCGCCGATCGAGCAGGCCACGGAGTTCCTCGACTGATGCTCTCCCGCGCCGCTGCCATAGAGGCGATCGCCGGCCGCCACTTCGAGGTCGTCGTGATCGGCGGCGGGATCACCGGCGCCGGCGTCGCCCTCGATGCCGCCTCGCGCGGCTACTCGGTGGCCCTGCTGGAGCGCGGCGACTACGCCGAAGGCACCTCGAGCCGCTCCTCGAAGATGGTCCACGGCGGCCTGCGCTACCTGCAGAACCTCGATCTCGGCCTCGTCCGCGAGGCGCTGCTGGAGCGCCAGCTGATGGTCCAGCTCGCCCCGCACCTGGTCTACCCGACGCCGTTCCTGGTGCCTGAGTTCGCCGACGAGAAGCGCCGGCGCGGCATCGGCATCGGCCTCAACATGTACGACGTGATGGCGACGACGCGGGTCGGCCGCGGCCGCCGCGAGATGCGCTCCTCCAAGGACGCCGACGCGGACTACTACTGGTCGCCCGACCGCCACCGCACGATCGACCGCGACGAGGTGCTGGCGCTGGTCCCGGCGCTGGAGCCTCGCGACCCGAAGAGCGCCTACCTCTTCTACGACTGCCAGACCGACGACGTGCGACTCACCTTCACGGTTCTCGGCGAGGCCGAGCGCTTCGGCGCGGCGATGCTCAACGGTGCCGAGGTGACCGAGGTGCTGGAACGCAACGGCCGCGCCGGCGGGGTCGCCTTCGTCGAGGCCGAGTCCGGCGAGCGGATCGAGGTGACGGCCGACAACGTGGTCAACGCCACCGGCGTCTTCGCCGACCGCATCCGGCCCGAGGAGACGATCGAGGAGGAGGACGTGCCGCGGATCTCGCCCAGCCGCGGCACCCACCTGCTGATCGACCGGGACAGGCTCTCGACCGGGTCGGCCGCCTGCATCGTGCCCGCCGGGGCGGGGCGGGCGATCTTCGCCCTGCCCTGGTACGGCCGCACCCTGGTCGGCACCACCGACAACGACTTCGACGGCGACATCGACCATCCCCGGCCGGGCGGCGAGGACGTCGCCTACCTGCTCGACGCGGTCAACGACTTCTTCGGCGCCTCGCTCGGCACCGCGGACCTGGTCGGCGCTTACGCCGGGGTGCGGCCGCTGATCGCCACCGGCGACCCGAAGAAGTCGGTCGACATCTCGCGCAAGGCGGAGCTGTACGAGACCTCCTCGGGGATGCTGACGATCACCGGCGGCAAGCTGACGACCTGGCGGCGGATGGCGAAGCAGACGCTCGACCGGCTGGTCGAGCGCGAGGCCCGCCAGGCGCCCTGCCACACCGCGGAGATCCCGCTCGGGATGGAGGCTCGGCCGGAAGACCTCGAGGCGCCGGACGGGGTGGGGGAGGAGGCGCTCGAGCAGCTCGCCTTCCGCTACGGCCACGCCGCCCGCCAAGTGCTCGCCCTCGCCCGTGAGGACGCGAAGCTGGCGCAGCCGATCGTCCCCGGCCGCCCCGACCTGCTCGCCGAGGCCGTGGTCGCCGCCCGCCACGAGCAGGCGCGCAGCGTCGCCGACGTCCTCCTGCGCCGGACCCGGCTCGGCCTTCTGGCCGCCCCGCAGCTGCGCGATGCCACCGCGGCCCGCGCCGTCGCCGCGGCGATGGGGGCCGAGCTGGGCTGGTCACGGCGCGAGGTCAAGCGCGCGGCCGAGGCCTGGCCGGCGGCCGCCGCGGAGGCCGGCATCGATCCCGCCGGCTCACCCGTCGAGTCGCTCCAATAACCTGCCGCCCGTGAACGCGCAAATCGACACGGTGATCTCCGGGTGCTCGAATCCGGGGCGATTTGCCCGTGAATCCTGGAGATCTCATGAATAAAGCTGAACTGGAGTCCAAGCACCTCGCCGAGCTGCACGCGCTCGCTGCCGATGCAGACGTCCCTCGCTACCGCATGCTGCCTCGCGCGGAGCTGATCGAGAAGCTCGCCGGCGGCAGGCCGGCGAGGCAGAGCGAGCGTCCTCGTGGAGAGCGCTCGGATCGACCCGAGCGGCCGTCGCGGCGCCGTCGTGAGCGCCCGGCCCGGAAAGAGGGCGCGCCCGCCGAGCGCGGCTCTGAGCGCGCCTCCCGCGAGCGGGCGCCCAAGCCGCCCGCTCCCGAGCCCGCTGCTTCCGGGTCGCCGGCGCCCGCGCCGGGGGGCGAGCAGGAGCCGGCACCGGCCGCCGCCGAATCGGCTCGTCCGAAGCGCCGCCGTCGCCGCCGTCGCTTCGGTCGCAAGAGCAAGGACCTACGCGCTCAGGACCTTCTGCTGCCGCCTCCCGGGCGCCAGGCGCTCGTCTACGGCGAGAGCCGTCAGGCCTGCACTTCGCTTCTGCGCGAGATCGCCGGCGAAGTGGGTGGCGCGGCCGACGGTCCCGACCCGATCGCCCTGCTGGTCGACCCCAGTCCCGAGGAGCTGGCCGACTGGAAGCGCGAGGCCCCCGACGCCGAGCTCGTGGTTGCCGCCCAGGCCCGCCACGCCAGCGACGCCCTCGCACAAGCGATCCGTCGCGCCGAGAGCGGCGAAGACGTGATCCTCCTAGTCGACTCCCTGACCCGCCTGGAGGACGCCGACACAGCAAAGTCGATCTTCGACGGCGGCCTGAGACTCACAAGCAAAGGCTCTCTCACCGTCGTGGCCGCTCTAGAGCGCCCGTCCTGAAAAGGGCGTCAGGGCGGGGGTGGAGCGTCTTGTACTTTTTCGGCGCTACCTCGCGGCGCCGGCAACTGCGTCTCCACCGAAAAAGTTAAGCGGAATCCCCGCCCTGACGCCCTTTACCGCCGATACGCAATCCGCCGCCACGACGGCTCCTTAGACAGCTCGATCAGCTCCGAGCTGCGGTCCGGCTGCACGTAGCCGAAGGTCTGGTTGCGCTCGTCGAAGACGATGTCCAGCTCACCCTCCTTGACCCGCTGGTCGAGCCAGGCGCCGCGGAAGACGAGGCGCCGCAGCCAATGAACGAGGCTGCGGTTGGCGGGGCCGACCAGGTCCTCCCAGATCTCATTGATGTGCTCGCCGAGGCGTGAGCTGGGCTCGGCGATCTCGCCGCTGACAGCGAGGTCGAGAAGGTCGTCGAGCTCCTCCTGGCTGAGGCCCTGCGAGACGAAACCGAGTTTCACGGCGGCCTGCTCGACCCGCTGCCCGAAGTCCTCCTCGTTGAAGGCGAAGCGAAGCTCGCCATACTCGAGCACGTAGTCGGAGCCCGACTCGTAATTCCCTCTGCGGGTCGTTTTCTTATCCATGAGTTGAAGCCATCGACTTTCGCAAGCCCAGCGAAAGTAGGTGCTGGATCATGCCTGTCATGGTAGCCACGCGCCGTCTCGTGGCCGTGCCTGAAACAGGG
>JBIOVV010000018.1:0-53021 GCA_044867925.1 Solirubrobacterales bacterium
AGTTCCCGGAAACCCACCCCCGGCGCCCCAGTCCCTCCGATCCTCGCCGGGATGGGTCCTTATGCTGCGGCCGTGTCGGAAAAGCTCTCGATAGTCCAGGTCACGCCCTACCGGCGTGGCACCGAGAATCCGGTCAACCGCTACGTCGCGCGGGTCTCTGCCGAGCTGGAGCGCCGCGGCCACGCCGTGCGGATCGCCGGCGTCGGCGATCAGGTCAAAAAGCTGTTGCGGGCGTCGTCGGCGGACATCGTCCATGTCCACGACCCCTTTGCTCCGCGCGTCTCCTCGACCGCGCTGCGCCACTCCTCGGCGCTCAACGTCGCCACCTTCCACACGCCGCAGGAGCGGGTGCTCTCGACCCAGGTGGCGCGGCCGCTGGTCGAGATCTTCTTCGGCCGGCTCGACGCCCGCACCGTCAGCTCGCCGCAGACGGGGCAGTTGCTGGAGCGCTATTTCCCCGCCTCCTACGAGCTGGTCGCGCCGGGGGGCGGCGATCGCGAGTGGTCGCAGGTGGCCGCCGAGCTGGAGGCGATCTATCTGCGCCTGGTCGCGCGCCGCCACGACCCGACCGGCAACGAGGAGGTGCGCCGGCGGATCGCCAAGCGGCCGCTGATCGAGGTCGACCTGCACATGCACACCGACCACTCGCCCGATTGCGCGACCCCGGTCGAGGTGCTGCTGGAGACTGCCCGCGACCGCGGCCTCGGCGCGATCGCGATCACCGACCACAACGAGGTATCCGGGGCGCTGGAGGCGCGCAAGATCGCCGCGCAGATGGGCGGCATCAAGGTTATCGTCGCCGAGGAGGTGAAGACGGCGAAGCAGGGAGAGGTGATCGGCCTCTTCCTCGAGGAGAAGATCCCGCGCGGAATGACGATGGGGGAGACGATCGCTGCGATCCGCGAGCAGGGCGGCCTGGTTTACGTGCCGCACCCGTTCGACCGCTTCCACTCGGTTCCCGACTACGAGCACCTGCTCGACATCGTCGAGGAGATCGACGTGCTCGAGGTCTTCAACCCGCGCGTGGCGCTGACCGCCTTCAACGAGGAGGCCGAACGCTTCGCCCGCAAGTACCGGATCGTGCCGGGGGCCGGATCCGACAGCCACGTCGCCCAAGGGCTGGGCAGCGTGCGGGTCCGCATTCACGATTTCGAGGGGCCCGAGGAGTTCCTCGAGGCGATGCGCGACGCCGACATCACCCGCAAGCACAAGAACCTGGTCTACGTGCAGGCGCTGAAGCTGCTGCAGACGACGGGCCGGCCGAAGGCGCCGAAACGCAGCGTCCCGGACGCCAAGCCGGTGCGCGGGGGGCGGCCGCGCAAACGCCGTTCGGCGAGCAAGAGCTGATGCAGGCGGGGCCCGCGAGAGGAGGCGAGCCTGTCCCGTCAAAGAGAGCGCCCAGCCCCATGCCCGCCACCGACGACGAGATCAAGGAGAAGTACCTCGAGCGCGCGATCCGCGAGCTCAACCAGCTGACCCACGATCTCCAGGCCTGCCCCCACTGCCCGCGCGGCAAGTTGATGCCGGTGCTCGGCTCGGGCCATCCGCAGGCCGACGTCTTCATGCTCAAGCACGCGCCGGCCGCGGCGGAGATCGAAGAGGGGGTCGCCTTCTACGGTCGCGCCGGCAACGCGCTGATGAAGAGCTTCAAGCGCCTCGGAATCGATCCCCTGGTCGTCTACGGAACCCTCTGCGTCAAGTGCCCGATGGCCGAGCCCGACCTCGCCGCCGAGGAGTGCATGCGCCGCGTGGTCGAGGAGATGGCGATCGTGCAGCCGAAGATCGTCGTGGTCATGGGCGAACCGGCCCTGCGCGTGCTCAACAACTTCAAGGTCCCGCTATCCCGCGTGATCGAGCCGCGCGAGGGAGAGGTCCAAGCCTTCACGCCGACCATCGATGCCCTCTACACCCCGGACATCGACGACTCGCTCGACGAAGAGGACGCCAAGCAGCGCTTCTGGCGCTCCTTCAAGACGCTCGGTAGCTGGTACGAGGACCTGCCGCCGTACTAGCGCCGGGCTGACGGGCGCCGGTCGCAGCCGCGCCCACGGATGACGCGCCTGGGCTGCGCATTGCGCCACCCCCCTCCTCGCGAATAGCTCTGCTATTCGCTCGTCGGCGTTCGTCGCACTGCTTGCCCAGTCACGCCTCCGCGTGCACGTCTGCTTCCCGCCGACCGTCAGCCCGGCGGGTCCCATTGAGCATTCGATCCGCAGGGCCCTTAGGCGAGAGATAGCGGTCGATCAGGGCGAGGGCGACGGCCGAGACGACGAAGGTTAGGTGGATGATCGTCTGCCAGAGCATCGTGTCGGAGGAGGTGTTGGCGGCATTGATGAAGGTCTGCAGCAGGTGGATCGAGGAGATGCCGACGATCGCCATCGCCAGCTTCACCTTGAGCACGTTGGCGTTGACGTGCGAGAGCCACTCCGGCTGGTCGGGATGATTCTTGAGGTTGATCCGGGAGACGAAGGTCTCGTAGCCGCCGATGATCACCATGATCAGCAGGTTGGCGATCATCACCACGTCGACAAGGCCGAGGACGAGCAGCATCACGTCGTTCTCGCTCAGCGCTCCTGCGTCCTTGACCAGGTGCCAGAGCTCCTGCATGAAGCGCCAGACGTAGACGCCCTGGGCGGCGATCAGGCCGAGGTAGAGCGGCGCCTGCAGCCAGCGGCTGATGAAGATCGTGCTGCCGACGGTACGCGCGAGCGGCCGGTCTATGTGTGCTTCGGCGGCGATGGACCGCATCCTAGCCGTCTTTCTTAGGCGGCCCTAAGGAGCGGCGGCCTCGGCCACGGCGGTCATCGCCTCGACCTTGGCGCTGGCCAGGCCCCTGACCACGATCGTGTCGAGGGCCTCGTAGCGCTCCAGCTCGGCAGCGGCCTCGGGGGCGTCGGCTGCGGCGACGCCGACTGTGCCCGCGGGCTCGCCGAGGCGGGCGAAGTGGTTGCGGTAGCCGTCGTGCAGATCGCGGTAGAAGGACTCCTCCTTGGCGAGGCGCTCGGCGGCGTCGGCGCCGACGGCGGTGCGGACGTAGCCGAAGACCGGTGGAGCCGGCCGGCCGGCCTCGTCGGCGCCGGCCTCGACCTTGGCGCGGGCGCCGGCGGCGAACTCGGGGGTCATCCAGTTGAAGAAGACGCCGTCGAACTCGGCGCCGGCGAGGGCGCACATCTTCGGACCCATCGCGGCAAGTACGAGACGGACGCCCGGCAACTTCTCGCGCAGCTCCGGCAACGACTCGCGCATCCGCCTCAGCGGCTTCTCGGAGAAGCCGGCGCCGACTCCCAGCCAAAGGCGGGCGGGATCGAGGCCGAGCCGCTCGACGTCGGCGGCGATCGCCTCGGGCGGCGTGCGGTCGAGCGCGATCACGGCGACGCCGAGGTCCAGGTCCGGCGCTGCGGTGCCGAACTCAGCGAGCGTGTCGAGGCCTTTGGCGCCGGGGTGGTCGTTGGACCACATCGACCCGTAGCCAAGCTCCGCGCAGCGCTCGGCCAGCGGCCGAGCGACCTCGGGGTCGAGGCCGGCGGCAACTCCAAATCCACGTCCCATCAGCTCACCCTATCCATGGTGCAACGCGTTGCGGTGCTTCCGGAGCCGAAAAACGTTGCAGCGGACCGGGCACTCATCTCTCCAGCAGCGCCACGCACTCGATGTGCGGGGTCTGGGGAAACATGTCGACCGGCTTGACCCGGCGCAGGGCGTAGCCGGCCTCGACCATTTGGGCGGCGTTGGGGGCCAGTGTGGTCGGGTTGCAGGAGACGTAGACGATCTTCTTCGCCTCGCACTCGAGGACGCGGCGGACGATCTTCTGCGAGAGGCCGGCGCGGGGCGGGTCGATGACGACTACGTCCGGCTTGCCGGCCTTCTCGATCAGCGGGCGGACGCCGGTGCGGGCGCTGCCGGCGATGAAGTGGGCGTTCTCGATCTTGTTCCTCTCGGCGTTGCGCTGGGCGTCGGCGATCGCCTCGGGGACGATCTCCAGGCCCCAGACCTCGCCTGCCTGCTTGGCCATCGTCAGCCCGATCGTGCCGATGCCGCAGTAGAGGTCGAAGACCCGCTCGCTGCCGCTCAGGCCGGCGTAGTCGGCGGCGATGCCGTAGAGGCGCTCGGCCATCTCGGTGTTGGTCTGGAAGAAGGCGCCGTGGGACATCTCGAGCTTCAGGTCGAAGAGCTCCTCCCGCAGGCGCTCCTCGCCGAGCGCTCCGGTGGGACCGTCGGTGCCCCCGGAGTCGCCCTCGATCACGGTGTGCAGGTCGGCGGGGGGTTTGGGGAAACGCGCCGCCGAGGTGACCAGGCGGGTCTGGATCTGCCCGGTCCGCCAGCCCTCGCGCACGACCAGGTTGCGCAGGACGCCGGTCCGCTCGCGCGCGTCATAGGGGGGCACGGACTCGAGCCGCGCCCACTCGCGAACCGCGTTGCGCGCCGCGTTGCCACGCTCGGAGGCGAGCTGGCAGTCCTCGACGTCGACGATCAGGTCCCAGCGACCGCGAGCGTGGAAGCCGAGGATCGGTTCGCCCTCGCGATCGCCGAAGGAGTACTCGAGCTTGTTGCGGTAGCGCCACTGTTCGATCGCCGGCTCGATCGGCTCCAGCTCGAAGCCGTCGAGGCCGCCGATGCGGCGCAGCGCCTCGTCGACCTGTTCGGCCTTCTGGGCGAGCTGCCGCTCGTAGGAGAGGCCCTGCCATGGCGCCCCGGGGCATGGCTCGCCACCGTGGACGCAGCGATCGGCGAGGCGATCGGCGCCCGGCCGCAGCAGCTCGACCGTGCGGGCCTCGGCGAAGCGCTTCTTCGCTTTCGTGATCTCGGCGAGCACGCGATCGCCGGGCAGGGCGCCGGCGACGAAGACGACCATCCCGTCGGCGCGCGCGACGCCGCGCCCGCCGAAGGCGAGCGATTCGATCTCGACCTCGAGCTGCTCGCCCCGGTGCCGGCGCGCTGCCGGCCTCTCGCCGGTGGCGGGCTCCATCTAGCGCAGGTTCTTGCGCGCGCGCCGGGCGGCCTGCGTCGCCTGCTTGCGCACCGGCTCGGCCCGCCCGCCCACCTCGCGCCGCGCCTGTTTGACCAGCCGTTCGAGTTCCTTCAGCAGCGAGTCGGTCTGGCGGCGGCCCTTTTTGACCAGTTCGGAGAGCATTTTCTCGGCGTCGCTGCGCGTCATCCGGCCGCGCTTGACCGCGTCGTCGACGACCTCCTGCAGCCGCTCGCGGCTCAGGGTGACGCTGCGCTCGAGGCTGTCGCGAAACTGCTCGACGCTCTTGTCGAGGCCGGCGACCGACCCGCCGCGAGCTGGTTTTTTCGCTTTCGCTTTTTTGGCTTTGCCCTGTTTCGACGCGGTTGCTTTTTTGGCGGCCGGTTTTTTGGCACGCGCGCCGGCTTTGGCTTTTTTCGTCGCTTTGCCGGTGGACTGTTTTTTCGCGGCCATTCCGTTCGCCTCCCTGGTCGTTTGCGCGGGTCTTCCCGCCTGACTATCGCACTCCTGCGGCTCCTGCGGCTATCGGCTACCCGTTTTGAAACGTGCCTGGACCGGGGCGTGGTCGGAGAGGCGGAGCCGCAGGCCGCGCTCGGGCAGCTCACGACGCTCGGCCGGCCAGGCGGTCGCCGCTTCGACGACATCGAGATCGCGCACGAGAAGGTGGTCGATCGCGCCAGGGTGGGTGGCACCGGCGAGGCCGAAGCGTTCCCGCAGGGTCTCGAAGGGGCCGGGATCGTCTCTGGGCCGAAGGTTGAGATCCCCTCCGAAGAGCAGCGGCGAGCCCCCGGCCCACTCGACCGCCGCCGCGGCTGCCCGCAGGAGGTCGGCCGTGGCCAGGTCCGGCCTGTCGTTGGTCGCGTGCAGGTTGGCGAGGCAGAGCTGCTCGTCTCCTACGCCGATACGGGTGAAAGCCATCGCCCGCCGCTCCGGCCGGCCGGTGTGGATCGCCAGCTCCCGCCGCTCGACGACGCCGCTGCCTCCTCTCCCGCTCCGGTGCGCCTTTTCCCCGTTACCGGGGGGTAAAGCGCACCGGAGCGGGCTTCGGACGAGGGTCAGGTTCGAGCCGCCCTCGCCGGAGGCAATCAGGTCGGGGTTGCGGCGGGCGATGAAGGTGCGCAGGGGGGCGAACGAGTTGCGTGAGGTGAGGACGCGATGCGCTTCCGCGCCGCAGGCCTCGGCAAGCGGCGCCGCGAAGCGGGGCGGGCACTCCTGCAGAAGCGCAACGTCCCACTGGGCGCTCGCCAGCAGCGCGGCGAACTCGGCGACCAGCTCCCGGTTGACCTGCAGGTGCGCCTCGTTGCGCTCCTCGATCCGCAGCAGCCGCGAGCGCCAGGTGAAGAGTGCCGGGTCGGGTGGGAAGTCGCGACCGTGAAAGAGGTTCCAGCTGACAGCCGTGAATTCCACCGCCTTAGTATCCGCTGCTTGAAGCGCGACTTCCTCACAGGCGAAGAGCTGGGCGCTTTCGAGCTCGGCAAGCTGCTCGACCGTGCCGCGGCGCTGAAGGCCGGCCGCGGGGAACGGCTCGGCGCCGAGGCGCTGGCCGGCCGCAGCATCGCGCTCGTCTTCGCCAAGCCCTCGACCCGCACGCGGATCTCCTTCGAGGTCGGGGTCGCCGAGCTCGGCGCCAACCCGATCGTCCTGCGCGGCGACGAGCTGCAGCTCTCCCGCGGCGAGTCGATCGGCGATACGGCGCGGGTCCTCTCCCGCTATGTCGATGCGATCGTGATCCGCTCCGGCTCGCACGAGGCCGTCGCCGAGCTGGCCGCCGCCGCCGAGGTGCCGGTGGTCAACGCCCTGACTCCGCTCCACCATCCCTGCCAGGCGCTCGCCGACCTGCTCACCATGCGCGAGCGCCGCGGCGATCTCGCCGGGCAGCGCCTCGCCTACGTCGGCGACGGCAACAACGTCGCCCGCTCGCTGGCCATAGCCGGTGAGCTCGCCGGCCTCGAAGTCGTCGTCGCGGCTCCCTCCGGGTACCAGCTGGAGGAGGGGCACGAGGCGAAACTGACCGGCGACCCGCGCGACGCCGCGGCCGGCGCCGACGCGATCTACACCGATGTCTGGGTCAGCATGGGCGACGAGGCCGAGGCGGCGCGCCGCCGGGCCGACCTGGCGCCGTTCCGCATCGACGAGGATCTGCTCGCCGCCGCCAAGGACGACGCGATCGTCCTTCACTGCCTGCCCGCCCATCCCGGCGAGGAGATCACCGCCGAGCTTCTCTACGGCGAGCGCTCGGCCGTCTGGGACCAGGCGGAGAACCGGCTCCACACCCAGAAGGCCCTGCTCGAGATGCTGATCGCCGGCTGAGCGGTGTACCCAGAGCTGCACATCGGGCCGCTCACCCTGCAGACCTTCGGGCTGATGTTCGCGCTCGCCTTCCTCGCCGCGGGCGCGCTGATCGCCAAGCGGCTGACGGAGATCGGCAAGCCCGTCGACTGGGCATATGAGATGGGCTTCGCGGCCCTGCTCGGCGGCATCGTCGGCTCGCGCCTCTACTTCATCGTGCAGAACTACAGCAGCGTCAAGCACGACCTGATCGGCAACCTCTTCTCCGGCTCCGGCCTGGTCTGGTACGGCGGCGCGATCGGCGGCGCCCTCGCCGTGCTCGCCTGGGCCTGGTACCGCGACTTCCTCGGCCCCGCCCTCTTCGACCTCGCCGCCCCGGCCCTCGCCCTCGGCTACGCGATCGGCCGCTGCGGCTGCCAGCTCTCCGGCGATGGCGACTACGGCAGGGCCTGGGACGGCCCCTGGGCGATGGCCTACCCGGACGGCACCGTGCCCACCGACCAAACCGTCCATCCGACCCCGGTCTACGAGACCCTGGCGATGGGGCTCGGCGCCTGGATTCTCTGGCGGCTGCGCGACCGCTTTCGCGCCGGGGTGCTGTTCGCGATCTACCTGATCTACGCCGGGCTCGAGCGATTCGCGGTTGAGTTCCTGCGCCGCAACAGCGACGTGGCTCTTGGACTGACCGCGGCCCAGCTGGAGAGCCTGGGGATGATCGCGATCGGGGTGGTGTGGATCCTCGCGGTTCGGCAGCGACACGGTACGCTTTCGGCGATGGCTTCCACCAAACCGATCCAGCCCCTCGCGGGCTCGTAGCGGTGGCAGCCCAGACGGAAGGCGCGCCGCCGCTGGCGAGCGCCGCCGAGATCTTGAAGCAGGCCACCGAGTCGATCGCCGCCGCCGGTTGCGAGGCGCCGGAGTCCGACGCCAGACTGCTGGTCGCGAAGGCGCTGGCGGTGCGCGCGGAGGACCTCGATTTAGACGGGATGACCGTGGTCACGCCGGAGGTCCGGGCGGAGATCGAACGCTTCGTCACCCGCCGCCGCGAGCGCGAGCCGCTCGAGTACATCCTCGGCAGCTGCCGCTTCCGCGAGATCGAGATCGAGGTCGACGAGCGGGTGCTGATCCCGCGCCGCGAGACCGAGCTGCTGGTCGCCGTCGGCATAGAGCTGCCCAAGAACGCCCGCGTGCACGAGGTCGGCACCGGCTCCGGCGCGATCGCCCTGGCGCTGCTCAGCGAGCGACCGGACCTGCGTGTCACCGCCTCGGACCTTTCCCCCGAAGCCGCCGAGAAAGCGCGTGAGAACTCCCAGCGGCTCGGCATCCCACTCGAGGTCACGGTAACCCGGGGGATCCCCGACCACGTCGACCAGGTCGACCTGCTGATCGCCAACCTTCCCTACATCACCGAGACCTCGATCGACGAGCGCTCGCCGGAGATCCGCCGCGAGCCGAAGGTCGCCGTGCAGGGCGACTCCGCGGCGGGCGACAGCGGCGAGGACGGTCTCGACATCATTCGCGGCTTGATCGAGGAAACGCCGAGCGGTTGGCGGATGGCGCTGGAGCACGACACCCACCACGGCCCGGTCATGCGCGAGTTGCTGCGTGAGGCCGAGACGCGCACCGACTACCGCGGCGACGAGCGGGTCACGGTCGGCCTGGCCCCTTGATCGCGGAGCGACCAAGCGTGCATATCTGGTTCTTCGCGCCGGAAGCGGAGCGGAGGGGCTTGTGACAGGCGAGGCGGAGGGGCGTGCGGTGAGCGACGCTCCTGCGAAGACCGAGCTCCGGGCGGGCTCTACGGAGAGTGAGCGCCGGGCGAAGCTGCAGCGGCTGCGCAGCGAAGGCATCGAGCCCTACCCCCGCGGCTTCCCCGATCGCACGAAGATCGCGGCGATCCTCGCCGAGCACGATCCAGAGCAGCTCGGCGAGGGCGAGCACTCGCAGTGGTCCTACCGGATCGCCGGTCGCCTGGTCGGCCGGCGCGGCCACGGCAAGACGACCTTCTTCGATGTGCGCGACCTCTCCGGGCAGGTCCAGGCCTACGCGCGTCGCGACTCGCTTGGGGAGGAGGCCTACGGACGCATCGCCGACCTGGACATCGGCGACCTGATCGGCGTCGAGGGCGACCTCTACGTGACCAAGCGCGGCCAGCTCGCCCTCGGCGCTCGCCAGGTAACCCTCCTGGCCAAGTGCCTGCGCGACCCCCCCGATCTCTACCACGGCATCGAGGACCCCGAGATCCGCTACAGGCAGCGCGAGCTCGACCTGATGGCCAACGACCGCTCGCGCGAGATCTTCCTGATGCGGGCCAAGCTGATCGCCGCGATCCGCGGCTACCTGAACGAGCGCGACTTCGTCGAGCTGGAGACGCCGATCCTGCAAGGGATGACGGGCGGAGCGGCCGCTCGTCCGTTCGTCACCCACCACAACGCGCTCAACCGCGACCTCTTCCTGCGCATCGCGACCGAGCTCTACCTGAAGCGCGGCGTGATCGGCGGCTTCGAGAACGTCTACGAGCTGGGCAAGTTCTTCCGCAACGAGGGGATCTCGCCGCAGCACAACCCCGAGTTCACGATGCTGGAGTGGTTCCTCAGCGGGGCCGAATACCGAGACGTGATGGCTTTCGCCGAGCGTCTGATCGCCCACGTCGTCGAAGCGGTGCTGGGCACGACGAAGGTCGAGCGCGACGGCGAGACGATCGACTTCGCCGTTCCCTGGCGAAGGGTCACCCTGCGCGACGCGATCCTCGAGGCCACCGGGGTGGACATCGTCTCGGCCGGCCGCGACGAGCTCGCCGAGGTGCTCGACGGCGACGTCGACCCGAAAGCGGACTGGGCCGCGCTGGTCGACTCGATCCAGGGCAAATTCGTCGAGCCGAAGCTGATCCAGCCCACCTTCCTGATCGATCTGCCGCTCGACATCTGGCCCCTGGTCGTGCCCCAGCCCGACCATCCCGAGCTGCTCGGCGAGGCCTTCGACGGCATCATCGCCGGGATGGAGGTGATCGGCGGCGGCACCGACGTCAACGATCCGGAGATGCAGTACCGCCACTTCGTCAAACAACGCGAACGCCAGGAAGCGGGGAGCGAGGAGTCGCCCCACCAGCACGACGAGGAATTCGTGCGAGCGCTGGAGTACGGGATGCTGACGATGAGCGGCTCCGGAATCGGCATCGACCGGCTGATGATGATCCTGGCCGGGGTGGAGAACCTGCGCGAGGTGATCCTCTTCCCGACCATGCGCCAAGAGGCGAAAGGCTAGGCCCTCAGAACGCCGAGCGCAGGAGACCGCCGTCGATCGGGACTACGGTGCCGGTTATATAGGCGGCGCGCTCGGAGCAGAGGAAGGCGACCAGGTCGCCGTACTCCTCGGGGCGGCCGAGCCGGGCCGCCGGCACTTCCTGCTTCGCGGCCGCTTCGGCGCCCTCGAGCGAGCCGCCCGCGTCGGCGAGCCGCTCGGTGGCGAAGCGGCCGGTGGCGACGGTGTTGACGGTGATCCCGTCGGCGGCGACCTCGCGCGAGAGCGTCTTTAGGAAGCCGACCGCGGCCATGCGGTGGGCGTTGGAGAGGTTGAGGCCCGGGATCGGCTCGCGCGTCGAGCTGGAGCCGACGTTGACGATCCGCCCCCAGCGGCGCTCGCGCATGCCCGGCACGACGGCGCCCGCGAGCAGGCGGGGAGCGAGGACGAGCGAGCGGTAGGCGGTCTCCCAGTCGCCGAGCTCGTGATCGAGGGCGCCGCCGAAGGGCGGGCCCCCGGTGTTGAGGACGAGGATGCTGAGCGGCCCGAGCTTCTCCTCGACCTCGGTGGGCAGGGCGGCGAGGCGATCGGGGTCGGAGGCATCGGCGACGAACGGCGTCGCGCCGACCTCCGCCGCTGCCTCCTCCAGCTTCTCCGCCGAGCGGCTGGCGATCGCCACCATCGCGCCTTCGTTAGCCAGCGCCGCCGCGATCGCCCGGCCGATGCCGCGGCTGCCGCCCATCACCAGCGCCACACGTCCCTCGAGGCCGAGGTTCACGGCGCCAGCTTCAGTCCCGTTTCGCGCTCGGAGACCTCCCAGAGGCGCGATATCGCCCGGTTCATGCCGAGCCGGCGCAGCACCGGCTTGCGTGCCGGCGGTCCGTTGTTGAAGAAGAGCGGTCCGTAGAACTCGCCGCTCTTCGCCGCTGGATCGGTTGCCGCGCGCAGCTGGGAGAGAGCGCCGTCGGCGGGGGTCATGCCGACGGTGCGGGCGAGCATGAGGAAGAAGCGCTGGGAGAGCCCGCCGTCGGTTTCGTCGACGCTGACCGCCTGCAGCTCGGTGTTGGAGAGGCCGGGATGGGCAACCAGGCTGGCTGTCGATCTTCCGGCACCGCGAAACAGCCGGTCCAGGCCGAGGCCGAAGTGGAAGTTGGCGAGCTTGGCCTGGCCGTAGGCTCGCCACGGCCCGTAGCGACCATCGAGGTTGGGGTTGTCCGGATCGACGGCCCGGCCCATGTGATGGGCGGAGCTGGTGACGGTGACGATCCGGGCAGCCGAAGCCGCCAACAGCGCCGGCAGCAGGCGGGCGGTCAAGGCGAAGTGACCGAGGTGGTCGACTCCGAACTGCATCTCGAAGCCGTCTGCGGTGCGTTGCTCGGGGATGCCCATCACTCCGGCGTTATTGATCAGCAGGTCGATCGTCTCGTGCGCCGAGAGGATCTCCCCCGCGGCCTTCTGCACCGAGTCCAGCGAGCCGAGGTCCAACTCGACCAGCGTCAGCTTGGCGTTCGGCACCGTGGCCCGGATCCGTTTCATCGCCTCCGCCGCCCTCTCCTGGTTGCGCGCTGCCATCACGATGTCGGCACCGGCTGCCGCCAGCGCTCGCGCGGTCTCCAAGCCGAGGCCGCCGTTGGCCCCCGTGACGATCGCGACGCGGCCACTCTGATCCGGGATGTCGGCCTCGCCCCAGCTCAAGATGCCCCTCGCCTGGAATCAGCGCTCATTCAGCCCCAGGCTACTCAGGCGGAAGTCGATCGCGCAGAGGTAGGCAAAGAGGCCGACCGCGATCAGCGCCCCCAGCCAGTGTTGCCCGATCAGCACGGCGAGCAGGCTGACAATCCCTGCCAGCAGCGCTCGCACCAGCGTCGGCTCCGGCTCCAAGCCGACGATCCGCGCCGTCAGCCAGGCACAGCCGAGCCAGGTCAGCGGCCCCACCAACCATCCCCAGCTCTCGAAGAACCCATGGGAGAAGATCGCGCCCAGCAGCAGCGAGAGCAGCGCCACCGCCAGCAGCTGTACCAACGCGACCCGCCAGAAGACCTCGAATCTCACGGTCGCCATCTTTCCATCCCGCCGACCGCGCCACCCTCCCGCCTTGCGTGTTCCATAATCAGATCGATGCGCCTGGGCGGTTAGCTCAGTTGGGAGAGCACCTGCCTTACAAGCAGGGGGTCACTGGTTCGAGCCCAGTACCGCCCATAGCCGGGCTGCGATTGCCCTCACGCACTGAGTGCGCGCGAGGGCTAGTCGGAGGAGACTCCATCGCCAATGGGCCATTCGTTGGCCAAACCCGACGGTTGCACTGCGTCTCTTCGGCGCCGGGCAAGCCGACGACGAGCACGTAATGTTCCCGCCTTCCCGCACCATTAACTTCAGCAAAGCGCCGCTCCCGGACGCCAGCAAAGCGTCGGCAAGTTTCTCGGTCTGGCCCGGCGGCCCTTGTTCCCAGGCCGGCAGGTCGTGCAGCCAGGCCGCTATCCAAGCGAGGTCCCGATTGTGAATGGGAGGTCCCGTGGATCGCTCACGCCGACTGACCTGGACTGAGCCAAGGGGATCACGAGGGGCGTTGGCAGGACTTGGCGCGTCGTCAGAGCCGCCAAGTCCTGCCCACTCCTCAGCGGTTCTTGATTGTCGAAAGCAACGGCACGACAGTCGGACACGGCTGGACCGTCATTGCAGCTCACCCCCTCCTCTTAGAGTCAGGACTTCTCGATTACCAAAAGAAGACCTGAGCAATCAGGAAGACCGTTTCCTATTCGGATGAGATGCGGATACTTTTCTTTTCAAACGACGAGGCCATACCGATCTAGAAATTTTGGAAATACCGGATGGCCCAAATGAGAGGAGCGGTTTTGTCTGCGAAGAGAAGGGCGGGCGGCACACAGGAGGCCCAGGTGCCCAAAGGGAAGAAGCTCACGCTCAAACAGAGGCTCCTCAAGGCAATGGCCCACCCTCTGCGAGTCCGCATCCTCGCCTACCTCAACGACCGGCCGTGGAGCCCCAGTGAACTGGCCAACGAGCTTGCCGAGGGCTTGAGCCAAGTCAGCTACCACGTCAAAGTCCTCAGGGACTTCGAGCTGATCGAAATGACGAAAACGGAGCCTCGGCGTGGAGCTGTCGAGCACTACTACCGTGCCATTGAGCGAGTCTTCATGCCTTCGAGCATTACGAAGCAGTTCCCAAAGTCCGCGCAGCGGGGAATGTTCGTGGGCACATTGGAGGATGCCAACAAAGACATCGCCGCCTCTCTCAAGTCGGGTCGCTTTGACGAGCGCCCCGATTACCACGTCAGTTACACGCCGGCAGACTTCGACACCTTGTCCTGCGAAGCAGCAGAGAGACTGGCTGACAAATTCGTGGAAGATTTCATCCAACTCGGGGTAGACGCTGCCAACCGGCGAATAAAGAACGAAGGGGATTGCGAGCACATTCCGACTAGTGCCGCTGTCTTGGTCTTTGGCTCTGAGCAAGCCGAGCAAGAGAAGGCCCCTTCGAGAAAGCCGCGCAAAAAGAACAAGAAGAAAAAGCGCGACTAAGGGAATTACTCAGAATCCCCTATTAAAACCAGTTTCATTTCGATCTACTATCTCCCGCGCACCGAGCGTCAGGCCTACGGAGCGGTCGTCAGCACGAGGCTCCCCGCGCGCGGACATTCGGTGTTTGCTCGATGGACTGGGAGGGCGGTTAAGCATGACGGCCGCCCTCCCTTAACCACGAAATGGGTGGCCGAGGCTGCCCGATGCAAGGGAACAGTCAATTGACAGACAGCACAACGCACTGGTCGTTCCCATGAGTGAGGGCTACGCCGTGTCTTGTTTGTGCGGATGGGTCGGACGAAGCCAGGACGCTCCGGAGCCAGCGGAGGAAGAAGGCAAGGAATACGAACCCGACCCAGCAGGCTCCAAGCAAGCGACAAGCGAGAAAGAGAGCCAAGACCGGGCGCGGTCGATAACCGATGTCTCCCCGCGGTCTGGCAAGTCATGCTGATTCGCCTTGTCGGCGGCCGGCAGATTCGGCTAGGTGTCGATCCAGAGGAGTGGGCCTCTGCGTTTGACAATGCTCTCGCCAGGAACGAGGCCATTCAGGTAGAAGACTCCTCCGACGGCGGGAAATTCGGGATCAATCCGCGGGCAGTTCTCTACTGGAAGGTCGTGTCTAGTCCCCGCTCGGATCGGTCCCAACAATAACCCGCTGCCGTCCCCGCTCTTCGGCCTCGTCCAGATTGTCCGTTGGCTCTGACTGCCGTGGATTGCCAGGAGGGGCACACCGCCTCGGCGTTTGTCTCCCTCTCGCCGGGCGGTACGCCGTCGTTCAGGCCACACCCACCTACCAGCCATGAGTCGCATGCAAGAGCAGCAAGTTCCTAGCCCGGCTACGGCCACAGGGTGCATTGCAGGACCACGGCAAGCGAAGCTGATGCGGAGGAGCTTTTGACGATGTCTGGGCCGCCTGCTCCTTTGGAGAAGTCGAGGCCGTTTGAGTTTGACTGGTCCTTGCTCGTGTCTCACTTCGTCAGCCCAGTCAAGGTGATCATCATCGAATCCATGCTTTGGGTTCAACGGCCGTTGTCAGCGACGGAGCTGGAGAAGCTGGCTTGCGGCACACCTGAGCTCGACTCGTTCTCCTGGCACCTCAAGAGCCTCGCCGAATTGGCGGTTTTGGAGCCTGTCGCGAAACGCAAGGTGAGCAAGTCAAAGCGCTTGTCACAAGAGAACTTCTTTTACTTTGCTGGGCAGCACGGCTGGGCAGTCGAGATAGCCCGCCGCCGTGATCCACATGATCACCTCACAAAGGTTGCCCTGAGGCGTGCCGCTCGCTAGTCCCATCCCGTGGATAGAGGCTTTCAGCGGAGGGCCATTTCTCATGTTTCCCTGAATTTAGAAGCGCCTCGTTGAGGTTGCGACTATTACCGTCGGACAGTGAGAGTGACAATTGAGGATGAAATCGGCATCCACATTCGGCGGTTTGTCTGCGTAGTTTTTCGAACTCTCAAGGACCCATGCAGCCCCGTGAGTCCAGCTATAGACCGGAATTTTATGGTGGAGCCCACTCCACCGAGAAGAAAACCGTAGAGCAATAAGTCAAAAATTCTACTTGCAAACACCCGCAGAAGTGCGATAGAAGATTCTCTGCCGTACCGAACTCGATCTTTGTTGGGACCAAGTAAGCGAACCGGCGATCAGAGCGCTGCCGTTAGCGCTTACGGAATCGAAGCGGACTGAGTCCATCTGGGCTTGGCAGGGAATCAATCAAACGAAGGGGAGACGTAAGTGAAGGGGATCAGGCTCGTCGCAGCAGCAGCAGGTTCGGCTGCCGCCATTTCGGTCCGATGGGAATCGGATCGTCAGACCGCATACTCCGAGAGTTCGCCTATGCCCCCTTTGCAGGGCAGCCGGTACATAGCCTGGGTTTTGATGGCGCTGTCTGCCCTCTCGGCTCTCATCGCATTGGGAGTTGCACCTTCTATGGCCTCGGCCGCCGGTCTTCCCACCGCAACTACCCAAGCGGCCAGCGAAGTCACGGTGCCCGCCGTGACGATGAACGCGAGCGTCAACCCCAACGGCGCTAGTACTGACTACCGGTTCGAATATGGGACCACTACCGCCTACGGCTCCGTCATACCCGCCGTTGCCAAATCGGTCGGCTCGGGAACGAAAGCCCTCGCTGTCAGCGAGACGTTTGGAGAAATCGAACCGCGAAAGGTCTACCACTTCCGGGTCAGGGCGACCAACGCCTTCGGCACCGCCTACGGCAAAGACGAAACCTTCTCCTACTGGGGTTCCTGGACCCTCGAATCTCCTCCCAACCCCACCTATGCGAACACGAGCTACCTCTCAGACGTCGCCTGTCCCTCCACCGCCAGCTGCCTCGCCGTAGGGCACTCAAGCGCCGCTGAAGGCAAGGGCATAGCCGAGTACTGGAACGGCAAAGCCTGGACGCTCATCTACGGCGGCGCCGATCGCTTTCCCCGCAGTGTCTCCTGCGGCAGCGCCACCGTCTGCTGGGCGGTCGGAACCCAGGGCTCCGCAAGCGAAGTCCTGGTCGAACGCTACGAATACGAAGCAGGAGAAGGCGAATGGTGGGGCGACGCCTACACCGCCAAAAAACCGATCGTCCCCGAAGGCGCCACCGCCCTGCGCCTCAACGCGATCGCCTGCACCTCGGCGACCGAATGCACGGCCGCCGGCTACTACACCAAAGAAGGCAAAAACAACGCTCTCATCGAGCGCCTCACCTCAACCGGCTGGACGATCCAATCGACGCCCGCAATCGCCGGCGGCGTCCTCGAAGCGATCTCCTGCACCGCCGCGGGCGCCTGCATGGCAGTCGGCTCGGAAAAGCCCTCCGGCCAACCTCGCAGCCCCCTCGCCTTGCGTTGGAACGGCACCGCCTGGAGCACCGTCACCGTCGAAGCCCCCAAAGTCAAACCCGAATACGAAGAACGCTGGCTTAGGGCGGTCTCCTGCTCGAGCTCTTCGGCGTGCACCGCGACCGGAGGCTTTTGGAGCGAAGAACCGGAAGCGGGCGGCCCGGTAGCGGCCCATTACTCCGGCAGCGGCTTCGTCCTCTCGGCGCTGCCCAAACTGAACGGGTCCTCGACCCTCGAAGACGTCTCGTGCGCCACCGCCAGCTCCTGTCTTTCCACCGGTCACAACGGCGAAGGCGGCGGTACCCTGGCCGTTGCCTGGAACGGCACCGAATGGGCGAGCCAGGCCTCGCCGACCCCCAGCGGCAAAACCGCCTGGCTCAGCGGCGTCGCCTGTCCCGAAGCGCTCGCCTGCGTCGCCGCCGGCAAGTCCAGTGGTGGTGGGGAGACAGCCACCTTGGCGGAGCGGCTGGAACTCAATCTTCCCGCTGCCACGACCTCTGCGCCAACCAAAGTGGGCGTCGAAGAAGCCACCCTCAACGGCACCGTCGACACCAACGGCGAACCATCGACCTACTGGTTCGAATACGGATTGACCACTGCCTATGGTTCATCGGCTCCGGCCGAACCGAAAGCTCTCAGCGCCTCAGCCACGCCGACGGCCGTCAGCCAACCGCTCAGCGGCCTGACAGAGGGAACGACCTACCACTACCGCCTGGTGGCGAGAAATCCGGCCGGAACTGTGGCCGGCGCCGATCAAGTCCTCAGCACCGCCGCTCGTCCGCAGACGACGATCATCTCCGCAACTCCCACCTTCACCGGCCACGAAGAGCCCTCGATCGAGTTCGAATCATCTCAGTCCAGCTCGACTTTCAAGTGCGGCTTGGATGAAGGCGAAGCTCCGACCAAAAGCTGCAGCACCTCCTACGTCCTGCCTGAACATCTGAAAGACGGCTCACATACCTTCGTCGTCGCCGCGGTCAACTCCGAAGGCCAGGCAGACCCGACACCGGCGAAATGGACGTTCGACACCGCGATCTATCCAGCTGCGCCCTCTACCAGCAAGCTCATCACGCCTGACGAAGGCGACAAAAGCGGCTCCCATCTCACGCTTACCTCCGAATGGGAAAAACCGGCCGAAAGCGCCGGGATAAGCTCGGTCGCCTACCAGCTGAAGGCACCGAGCTGGAAAGAGTTCAAATCGATCCCCTCGCAGTACCTGCTGGACTCAGAAGGAGACCATCCGGACTGGGCGCTCGAAGTCGAAAAAAGCGCTACTAGGTCCTTGCCGATCTCCTTCGACGTCAAAGCCTACGCCGAAGCCGAAGGCTGGGCCCCAATAGTGGAGGGGCTGCAGCTGCGCGCGGTCTTCAACGGCGGTGCGGGCGCCGGCGCCAGCGAGCCCGTCACCACCACTTACACCCGCTTCGCGGGCGGCTCCTCCGATGCTATAGAGCAGATCGGCCCAGGGAGCGTCGACCTCCTGACCGGCGCCTTCACGATCACCCGCACCGATGTCTCGATCCCGGTGCCGGGCACCGGCGCAAACCTCGAATTCACCCGCACCTACAGCTCTGCCTACGGCGCCAGCGAAAAAACCAACAGCAAAACGCTGGGCCAGATGTGGCAGCCCTCCGCCCCGGTGGAAGCCGAATACGAAGAAGAAGCCTGGCAGAAGCTGCTGGTCCGCAAAGAAGACAAAGTTCCCGCCGTCTTCGAACGGGAATGCTGGAACGAAGCAGGCGAAACAGTCTCCTGTGGCGCTGGCAATTCGCCATGCGATGAAGCGCACTTCTGCGAAGAATGGGAATCCGAAGCCGAAATCCCCGAACAGAACTGGGTCGAAGTCCTCGACAACGAAGGCGCGGGCATTTCCTTCGAGCGGTCCGGACCCTCCGCCCCCTACACCTACATCCCGCCCGAGGAAGCGAAGGAATTCGCCCTGAGCGAATCGGGCGCCGGCTTCATCCTCGCCGACGCCAACGGCACCAAAACCGAATTCACGCAAAACGAAACGTCCACCGAATATGTGCCGAGCAAGGTCTCCTACGCCGGAACCTCAAGTCAAGCCCGCCTCACCTATGACGCATCCGAAAAAAAGATGCGACTGCTCTCGGCGATCGGCCCCGCCCCGTCCGGGGTCACCTGCAACCCGCTCGAAGGCGAAGCCAACTATGCGCCGGAAACGAAAGGCTGCCGCTCGATCTACTTCAACTACATCGGCTTCACCATCGAAGGCGGCCCCACCGAGCAGCGCCTGGAAAAGATCACCTACTACGACTCGAGCGGCTCGGGCACGGGCCAGGTCGTCGCCAAATACGGCTACAACTCGGCCTCGGGCAACCTCATCGAAGAGTGGGACCCGCGGGTAGCGCCGGAAGTCCTCAAGGAGCGCTACGCCTACGAATCGACAAAAGACGCGCGGCTCACGAGCCTCGCTCCCGCCGGGCAGGAACCCTGGCAGTTCGCCTATTACCCGGCGGGGATCGGCGGCGCCTATGAAGCGAAGCTGAAGAGCGTCAGCCGTGCCAGCCTCCTGAAAAGCGGTCCCTCGACCGCGACCTCGACGGTCGCTTACGGCGTAGCGATCTCAGGCGAAGGGGCTCCCTATGACCTCGGCCTCTCGGCGGTCTCCAAATGGGGCCAGAGCGACTACCCGGTAGAGGCCACCGCGATCTTCCCCCCGACCGAGGTTCCAGGCGAAGAACCGAGCGACTACGACCAGGCCGCAGTCCACTACCTGGACGCCGACGGGCATGAGGTCAACACCGCCTCGCCGTCCCCGCCCGGGGTCGAAGGCGACTCGATCACGACCACCGAAACCGACATGCAGGGCAACGTGGTGCGTCAACTCAGCGC
This sequence comes from Solirubrobacterales bacterium, assembly GCA_044867925.1. Taxonomy (GTDB): domain Bacteria; phylum Actinomycetota; class Thermoleophilia; order Solirubrobacterales; family 70-9; genus VRUE01. The sequence continues at coordinate 19,722 of JBIOVV010000018.1, forward strand.
GCAGAACCGTCTGCAGGCGCTGCAGGCCACAGACCCGGTCAAACGCTCCCAGGAGCTCGACGCCCATTCCGAATACTCAGCGGACGGCACGATGATGCTGCAGTCGTGGGGCCCGCTGCACGAAGTGCGGCTCGAATCGGGCGAAACGGTCCAGGCACGCCAGCACACGACGGTCAAATATGACGAGGTGGCTCCCACGCTCAAAGAAGGCGAAACCGCGCCGCGCCTGCCGACCACCGAAACCGTCGCGGCTGTCGTCTCCGGCAAAGCAGGCGATTTCGATCCGCGCGTGAGCAAGACCGGCTACGACTGGGAACTGCGCAAGCCGACCGAACAGATCACCGACCCGAGCGGTCTCAACCTGATCAGCAAAACGATCTACAACTCCGCCGGGCAGGTGATCGAGGAACGCCAGCCCTCCGACATCGAAGGTAAAAAGGCGGGCACCACCAAGACCGTCTACTACACCGCGACGGTCAACTCCGAAAAAAGCAAATGTGGCTCTCAGCCGGCATGGGCCGGCCTGCCCTGCTTTAGCCAACCCGTCGCAGAACCTGCCCCTGCCGAATCGAATCCGAGGATCCCTTGGACCTGGTTCACCAAATACTCGACGCTCGATCAGCCCGAAGAAAGCTATGAGGAAATCAACACCGGGATCGTGCGGAAAGCGACGACGATCTATGACGCCGCCGGTCGCCCCATCACAAGCCGCGTGACAGGCAATGGCACGGAAGTACCGGCGGTTCAAACCGCTTACAACGAAAACCTCGGGCTGCCTGAAATCCAATACTTCCTCTGCGAAGGCAAATGCACTGATATTCAGGAAGTGAAGACGACCTACGACAAACTCGCTCGCCCGGTCGAATACCTTGACGCCGACGGCAACGTCTCGAAAGTCGAATACGACCTGTTGGGCCGCCCGGCGACGGTCTGGGACGGCAAGGGCGCCCAGGTATTCGCCTATGACGAAGAATCGGGCGTTGCGACCGCGATGATCGATTCCGCCGCCGGCACCTTCAAAGCCGTCTACAACGCCGACGGCCAGATGACCGAACAGCTGCTGCCCAACGGTCTTGCCCAGAAGGTCGGCTATGGCCCCGAAGGCGCCGCGCTCTCCCTGAAATACGTCAAGGAAACCGCTTGCTCCTCGGCCTGCACCTGGCTCTCCTTCGATCGCAAAGACTCGATCCACGGCCAGGTTCTGGGCGAAGAAAGCACCCTGGAGACCAACAGCTACACCTACGACAAGGCCGGGAGGCTCATTCAGGCGCGGGAAACCCCCAGCGGGGAAGGCTGCACGACGCGAAGCTACGCCTTCGACAAAGACTCCAACCGCACCTCCAAGTCAACCTATGGGCCGGGGGAAGGCGGTGGCTGCGCCACGGGAACCGAAGTGGCCAAACAGACCTACGCCTACGATTCCGCCGACCGTCTCATCGGCGACGGCGTCGAATACGACAACCTCGGCCGCATCACCACTCTGCCCGACAGATACGCAGGACCGGAAGAGAGCTGGCGCGTCGGCGGTAAAACGCTGGCAGAACGCAAACTCGAATCGGTTTCCTTCGTCTCCGAAGGAAACCTGATCCTTAACTTCCCGAGCTGGTCGGTCAAACTCGAGTGCGAAATGTACTCCTACGGCAAACTCTCGGGAGCGGAAGGCATCGAAGAGTCCTTCGAACCGAGCAACTGCGCCCTCTACAAAGTGGAAGGAGGGAAAAAAGGCAGCAAACTCTCCTGCGGGACCATTAAAGCGTCCATGACAACCTACAAAGGAACCGCCGGCGGGATGCGTATTTATCTCAATACCGGCGAATTCTGTCTGTATGGTGAAATGGAACTGCCGGTCTCCTCCTTCCAGCACAAGTTCTCCGACGAAGAAGCCCTTGAAATACCCGTCGAAACAAAGGGTAAAGCCAGCTTCGGAGCAAATCTGGTGGAAATCTCCGCCAGCTCGACCTGGGAGGTCTCCGGCCCGCAGGCAGGAGAAAAACTCGGCTTCACGGCGTCGGGTCCGGTAACAAACGCAGGCGAAATCACCACTGCCTACTACGTCAACGACCGTACCCGCAGCCAAACTCAAGGCGGCATCACCAACACCTACAACCTTGACACCTCGCTGCGGCAGCGCGAAAGGATTACCAGCGGCGGCTCTGAAGCGGGCACCGAGATCTATCACTATGCCGGCAGCTCTGATTCTCCGGTCTGGACCGACGAAGGGGGGTCGAAATGGAGCCGTAGCATCGCGGCCTTGGACGGCAGCCTCGGGGCGATTCAGGCGAGCAGCGGCGAAGTGACCCTGCAGTTGGCCGATATGCACGGCGATGTGGTTGCCACGGCAAACGTCAATCCCGAAGCGACCAAACTACTCGGCACCCAGCGCTTCGATGAGTTCGGCAATCCTCTGAAATCGAGCCTTCTCTCAGGGGGAGACGCAGCATTCGGCTGGCTAGGCGCGAGAATGCGCCGCACTCAGCTCCCATCTGGAGTGATCCAAATGGGAGTGCGTAGCTATGTGCCGGCGCTTGGCCGGTTCCTTAGCCCAGATCCAGTCAAGGGAGGCTCAAGCAACCCCTATGACTATGCGGGGCAAGATCCGGTCAACGGCTTCGATCTAACCGGAGAACGGCTCTGCACTGGTACAAATCAGAGTAAGCACAACAAATGCACGAGCGACGCCCGCTGGGTGCGCCGCGCTGTCCACAGCGCGAACAGAAGACAAAACAAGCACCGCATTTTGCCAGTCGTTATTTGCCACCACTGTTCCGGACACCGGCGAAGTGCCCTTAAGGCAGCCGGAGACCTAGTTTCAAACTGGTCTGCCCCAGTCCGGCACTGGACGAGAGATCGAGCTGAGGAATTGGCAGGCGCTGCAAACGGCGTTGCGTCTTCCATTTCGTGCAGCAAGATTGGACTAGCGCTGGGAGGTTCTGGGGTGGTCCTGGGCGCTGGAGGTCTCGCGACGGTTTGGATACCAGGCGTGGGTGAGACCCTGCTGCTTGTGGGAGCGGGCGTGGATCTAGCGGGCGTGGCAGCCGATCTTCTTCATGAGAAAGGAGTATGCTGACGGCATGCCCATAGGATCGGTTGCAGGCGACGGCATTCCAATCGCGATTGGTTCCATTTTGGCAATAGTTGGGACGATTATATTCATTATGCGCACACATGCTCTTGATGAAGGTGGTTTGGATACGCGCAACACAGTCACGGGCATGCGGCGTGTTGCTTTGCGCAACGTGTTGACCGCCTACGCTATCGTCGGTTGGATTTGCTGTGTTGTGACGGTAATTATTGGTAACACAGTAGTAATTGTCCTGTCACTGTTCTTTGCGATCCTGGCAAGCGGCGCCTGGTTGAGGGTCACGCTTGCGGGCCATAGGGAGGGTATTCCGAGGTAGCGAAAATCTCCGCCCTCGACATATGAACCGCAGAAACGGCTACACGGCAATGGCCTACTAGACCGCCGAGGAGGCGGAAAGGCTAGAAAGGTCGGCAGCGGGCCGCAACAGCGATTCTGAGGCGCGGCCTGTCACGGGGGTGGACCGAGTTCCGGCCCCCGTAGGCGACGACGTTTGTTCAGCCAGGCCAGATGTGCCAAGGAGTGTCGCACTAGTAACTATGGCCGTCCCCAGAAGCCGAGAACGGAGCAGGAATTCTCAGAGCTGCTCGATCTGAGCTAGTCGAAGCGGGCCGGCGGCCGTTGCGGTGAGTTTTTGCGGACTAGGATTACGATTGCTTGGTCTTGTCCAGCTAATTCCGGGGTTCGTCTGCCTTTGCTCAGGTCGTCATGTCACCATGGCCCGACGAGATTCTTCATGATAGAACCGCGATCCGCCAGCGAGCTCGTCCGGGCGGCAGTTGACTTGTATGGGCGCTACCCGCTGCTCTTTTTGGTTCTCGCTGCCGGGGTCATCGTGCCCTATGAGGTCATCGTTCTCGCGGCCACAGGCGCAGGTCCATTCGCCCACGGCTCTCTCAGCTTTGGTGTCAGCTCTTTGCTGACTGTCATTGGGCTAGCCTTGATTGGGCCGCTGGTCTCGGCACTGCACGTTCACGCGGTCAGTGAGGTCTTGGAGGGACGAAAACCTCGGATGGCGTTCGTGGCTCAGCGGGGGCTGCGAGTGCTTCCCGTTGTCGGAGCAGCCGAGATCATCGCGTGGCTAGGAATCGGCCTGGGGTTCTTGGCATTCGTCGTTCCCGGCGTCATCTTGTCGCTGCGTTGGTATGTCGTTGTCCAGGCAGCCGCGATCGAGCACGAAGGCTGGTTGCCGGCCCTACGCCGAAGTCGTCTGTTGACCGCGGGCCACTACAGGCACCTGATTGTCTTCGCGATCTACGTCACCTTGATTACCTCGGTGCCAACACTGCTGGTCGGTTTCGCCTTCGGACATGAGACCACGACCGTGGCATCTTTCTTGATCGGGATAGCCTTGCAAGTCGTCACCTGGTCCCTCGGTGCTCTCGCGGCGGCGCTCATGTATTTCGATCTTTGTGCCCGCTTGGCCTCTGCGACGGATCCCTAGCCCGCGAACCCAGAATCGGCGCAGGGTTGAATACCACGACCTCGGCCAGATCACGAGCCTGACTGGCAAATACGCTGGCGGGGCACGTTGAGACTAGCTACTACGTCAACGACCTGACTCGCAGTCAGAGTCAGGGTGGGGTTGCGAATACCTATGAGCTCAACGCAGCGCTCAGGCAGCGCGAGCGGGTCCGCGAAGGCGGCTCCGAAGAAGGCGCCGAGATCTACCATTACGCGGGTGGCTCGGACTCGCCGGTATGGGTGGATGAAGGCGCATCGAAATGGAGCCGCAACCTCGCGGCGCTTGGCGCAGTCTTGGAGCGATCCAGGCAAGCAGTGGCAACGTGCCCTGAAGCTGGCCGACCTGCATGGCGATGTGGTTGCCACCGCGGCTGTCAGTCCCAAAGCAACCAAACTGCTCGGCACGCAGCGCTTCGATGAGTTCGGCAATCCGCTGCAATCGAGTCTTCTCTCGGGAGGGGATCCCGCAATTGGTTGGCTGGGTTCCACGAGCCGCCGCACTCAGCTCCCATCTCCAGATGGGGCGCCGGTGTCCTTGTTGGGACCGGCCTAACTCTTGCTCGTGCGCCGATGGGGGTGGCTCGCATCGGCAGTGCAACGGCCGGACCAGATATCGCTAGCAACGCAGGTACGTGTTGATGCGCTTGCGGAAAGACGATCCAGCCACCGGCCGGGTGGGCTCAGTCGCTTGTCCAAGGCTGTTCTGATCGTCTACCTGGTGATCATGTCGATCCTTACGATTGACGTGCTATTTGCGTCCGACAGGCGGGCGGGAGACCCTTGGATGAGGGCCGGCAATGGGCCATTGTTTGGGCCGAACGCAGCCCAATTAAGCGGATGGTTGTCGGGCCCGGTGGGAAGCTGGATCTAGCGGACGTGAAGGCCGCGCTGTGTGGCGACCTCCTCGAAGGCCGCGACAACCTCAGGGTCGAACTGCGAGCCGGCGCCACGGCGTAGCTCCTCCATCGCTCGGGGGGGTCGCATCGCGACGCTATAGGGGCGCTCCGAGATCATTGCCGCGTAGGCGTCGCAAACGGTGACCACGCGTGCGCCAAGCGGGATCTGCTCGCCGCGAAGGGCGTCGGGATAGCCACCGCCGTCCCAGCGCTCGCCACTCGCGCGAACCAGTCGGGCGACCGGCACGAGCGCCGCCGCCGAGGCGATGATCCGCTCGCCGATCAGGGTGTGCTGGCGGACGAACTCCCACTCGGACTCTTCGAGTGGGCCAGGCTTGTTCAGGATCGCGTCGGGGATCGCCATCTTCCCTGTCTCGTGCAGCTGCGCGGCGCGATAGGTCTCGTCGCGTTGCTCGGCCTCCATGCCCAGCTGCTCGGCGACCGCCAGCGCCAGCTCCGCGACGTCAACGGCCTGCTCGGCCAGCTCCGGTTGGCGCTCGCGGAGCGCGGTAAGCAAGACATCGCGCGACTGCGAGCCCGCCGAGGTCCGCTCGCCGACCTTGTTGGCGTACATCCGCCGGTCGGCGAGCTGCATCGCCTCTTTGACCGAGCGGACCTCGCTGGGCAACAGGACGTTGCCCTGGGAGGCGGTGATCGCAAACCCCTCGCCGCCCTCGGAGAGGGCTGCGGTGGCGCCGGCGATGATCGCGTCGACCTCCGCCGCCGTGCACTCGGCCAGAACACAGAACTCGTCGCCACCAAGCCGGTAGGCGTGGCTGGCCTGGGAGGCGGCGAAGTTCTCCAGTCGTGCGCCCAGTCGCGCCAGCAAGGCATCTCCGGCCGGGTGGCCAAAGGTGTCGTTGTAGAGCTTGAACCCGTCGAGGTCGAACAGCGCGAGCAGGCGAAGGGACCCGGCGGGGGCCGGCTGCGTGATCGCGCGCTCCAGGTCCGTCATCAGCGCCCGGCGATTGGGCAGGCCGGTCAACTCGTCGGTGCGCGACTCCCGCGCTCTCGTGCGGGCTTCTCCTTGGCTCTCGCGCAGCGAGAGGACGAGCCGCACGACGACCACGATCAAGGTGAGCAGGGAGAGGACCGCCGCTGCGGTAGGGGCGGTGGCAAATCGTTCGGCTGCCTGAATGCCGATCGCTATCAGGGCCGCGGCGGCCGGTATGGCGATGATCCGGACCGCGCGCGAGCTCAACGGCTCCGTGGTGCCCGGCTCGATCCACGCCGCGCAAGCAACCAGCAGGACACCGAATGGCCAACCTACGTCGAGAATCGTGCCCTCGACGTAGGTTCCCTTGGCGGACTGCAGCAGGTAGCCGCCGTCGGAGAGGGCGAGCAGCAAGAGGCCGGTGCCGAGGACCGCCCAGCTGCGCCCCGGCCGCCAGCCGGTGAACGAGGCAGCGGTCGCCACCAGGGTCAACAGGGTCAGGTCGGCGACCGGGTAGGCCAGATTCGTTGCGACGGCAAGCGTTTGTCCTTCGCTCGAGGCATCGAGGATCGGCCCGAGGGCGAACGCCGCCGCCAGCGCCGCGACGGCAGAGCCGACGATCGCACCGTCCAGCCACCGTGCGACCGGAAAGGTCCCGATCCTCGCCCGCAGCAGGACGATCAGCGCCACATAGGCGAGCGGGTAGAAGGCGAGATAGCCGCCGTCGGCTGGAGAGGGAATCGGCACCGTCGCCTGCTCGGCGAGGACAGCCGCAAAATAGATGTCTCCGCCGGCGAAGAGCAGCAAGCCGATGCCGAGGAGCGCCCAGGCCAGCCGCTCGCGGCGCACCAGGGCGGCCCGCAGCAGGCAGGCGGCGGCGCTTGTCAGCATCAGGGCGTTGTAGATCCAGGTGTTGAAGAGCACATGGGTGCTGTGACCGCCAAACCCGAGCACAGCGCGCGCGGTAAAGACGGCGAGTAGGCAGAGCGCAAGGAGGCCGCCGACGCGGACGACCCTGCGCTGATGTCGGCTCAGTCCGGTTATCACCTCCCATCAATCGGACGCGGAGGCGACAACCTTGACTGGAGCCCAGTACTGCCCAGGAAGGTTGCGCGCCGGGCGTTCCCAGCCGGCCGCGGCTCGACCAGGAGGGAGGACCAGACGAACTCCGGAAGGACATCGCCCGTCTCGTGCGCGGCCTCGAGGTCACCGGCGCCGGGATCTCGAGGTCGAACTCGGATTCCGAGCAGTAGCCGTCGTTGCCGCTTTCGAGCGGCCCGTTGAATCGCTGGGCGATCGACAGGTCCATGGTCGATTCGCCCGTGTTTAACTGTGCAGGTGCAAGCGAACCCTGATCAAGCCAGTCGAGGACGGCTCTCCGGGTCCCATCCTTAACACGGATCCATGACAAGGTTCGCTAAATTGCTTTGCGGGACAACGGGAGGGGAAGGTCTATGAAGAAGAGGATCGCTGTTGCAGTTGTGCTCGGGTTGCTCGCGTTCGCGGCGACCGCAAACGCGTTCAAAGTGCACCTCGTCATCGGCAATCTGGTGCTCGATGCCGAAGGCGACTTCGCCCCGAAGGCTCTGCCGAAGCACGAAAACGCGCCGATCACGACCCATGGCGGCGGCACTCTCTCGACCAAGACGGGCGAACTCCCACCGATCCTCGACCAGTTCGTGCTCGAATTCGACAAGCACGGCGCACTGGACACCACCGGGCTGCCGGTCTGCACCAAAGGCAAACTCGTCGCGACTGACGTTCCCGCCGCTCGCAAGGCCTGCGGGCCGGCGATCGTCGGCCAGGGGTTCGGCAGCGCAGTCGTGAAGTTCCCCGAACAGGCCCCGATCAAGGTCGGTTCGCCCATCACCCTCTTCAACGGTCCCAAAAAGGGCGCAGACAACACCATCATCGCCCACGCCCATCTCGACTACCCCGGCCCGACGACCTTCATCGTCCCGATCGTGATCGAAAAAATCCACCGCGGCGTCTTCGGCTATCGCGTCAAAGTGAAAATCCCCAAGATCGCCGGCGGCTACGGTCACCCGATTTCCGGAGAAGCCAAGGTCGGTCAGAAATGGACCTACAAGGGCAAGCGGCACAGCTACATCAACGCCCGCTGCGAAACCGGCCACTTCGTGGTCCATGGCGAATTCAGCTTCAAAGGCGGGCCGGAAGAAACTCCCGCCCAGGCGGAAGCGGCGAAGAGCGTGTTCCGCGCCAACTTCGTGCTGCCGTGCAAGGTGAAGGGCTAGGGCGGGGGAGCGCGTGAGGCTGAGCGCGAACAAGCTCTTCGCCCTTGGGCTGCTTGCTGTGGCGGCGCTGGTGCTGGCCGCCTCGGCTGGTGCTGTGCGGGACGTGGAAAAAGTGGAACTGCGTGCCGGCGATCTGCGGATCGTCGGGCGCGGTGGCTTCAAGCCCGAAACGCTGCCCAAGCACCGCGATGCGCCGATCAAGATCTACGGCGGCGGCAAGGTCTCCACGATATCCGGCGAATTGCCGCCGATCCTGGACACGCTCGAATTCGAATTCGACAAACACGGCCACGTCGACACGACCGGAATCGAAGTCTGCACCTCGGGCAAACTGCAGGCGACTACCGTGCCGGCGGCTCGCAAGAACTGCCCGGGCGCGATCGTCGGCAAGGGCTTCGGGCGGGCGACCGTCGCCTTCCCGGAACAGGCCTACATCCCCGTCTCCTCGCCGATCACGGCCTTCAACGGGCCGAAGAAGAACGGCAACGACACCCTCCTCTTCCACGCCTACACCACGGTGCCGGTGGCCACGACCTTCATCGTCCCCGTGGTGATCGAAAAAATCCATAACGGCATCTATGGCTACCGGGTCAAAGCGAAAATCCCCAAGATCGCCGGCGGCTATGGACACCCGACCTCCGGGCGCTTGACGGTCGATCGCAAAACGAGGGTGAAGGGCAAGCTGCACAGCTACGTCAATGCCCGCTGTGAAATCGGCCGCTTGCAGGCGCGCGGCAAGTTCGTCTTCAAGGACGGCACGCGTCTGGCGGGCACCTTCTTCCGGCCCTGCAAGGCGATCCCCGGCACCTGAGCGGATTTGGGCGGTTCGTTCTCCGCCTTTGCCGGCGCGGTGGGCTCAGGCGCCGGCGTGCAGCTGCGGCGTGCGAGTGCCGCCGCGCTGGTGCTCGGTCTTGCTGACCACGTCGAAGAAGACGTCGTTGCGGCCGCGACGCATCTTGCGGGGGAAGTAGTGCCGGGCACGGCGGTGGGCCGCGGTCATCGCCCGGAAGGTCCTCTCGTGGGCGCTGCTCCAGCGGATGCCGAAGATCTCCCGCACCCGCGGCGGCAGTGTGCCCTTGATGATGTGGTTCTGGGCAACGATGTTGCCGCGCGCCGCCCGCGGCACCGGCTGCTCGAAGGCCACCAGTGGCGCCATCTCGAGCCCATGCGCGGTCGCCTGCAGGTCGGGTGAGGAAAGGCGTTCGTCCCACCAGGCGCTGAACTCGCGGTAGCTGTCGGGGACCTCGCTGCTGGGCAGGCCGAAGAGCTGGCCGAAGCGGACGTAATCCTGCCAGAGGTCCTCGCGCTCGTCAGCGCTCAGCGGTCGCACCATCGTCTCGTACATCGCCCGCCCCGAGTCGGCGATCACCGCCAGCGTCCACAGCATCAGCTCTGGATCGAAGGCCGAGTAGGTGGCGCCGGCGGGATGGGCCCCGGCTGCCTCGGGCAGCGTGCCCTTGACCCGCTCGTGCAGACGGTTGACCACGGCCAGCGCTTTGTCAGCTTCTTCGCGGGTGCCGAGCAGGATCGTCTCCTGGATCTTGGCAGTGCGCGCGAGGCGCTGGAAAGGGCGGTTTTCGGAGCGGGTGCTCATCATCGTGCCCGTGTAGGTGAGCGGCTCCAAGGCGCCGATCAGGAGGGCGCGTTGGCCGTAGAGCAGGCCGACCGAGCGCTCGCCGTGGACCATCCGCGCGATCGAGCGACCGGGCGGGAAGTAGTGGGAATCCTTGTCTGCGGGGAGCGCCATCGCTGCCCAGATGCTACTTCGGCTCCGGGGCCTCCGAAGCAAGCACCGCGACGGCGCGCTCCAGCATGCCGGAGCGCGAAGGGGTGTCCAGCTCGTGCGCGGCGAAGATCTCGTCGAGGTCCTCGCGGGTCAGGGTCTCGCGCTCGAGCGCGTTGGCCGCAAGGTTGTCGAGGCATTCGCGGTTTGCCGCCAGCAGCGCGCGGGCGCGGCGGTGGGCTTCGCGGGCGAGGGTCATCGCCGCCTGGTCGACGTCGCGCCGGGTCGCGTCGGAGACCGCGTAGTCGCCGGTGGGCAGCGCGATCGGCGGCGCGCCGTCGGCGTCGATCGCCACCCCCATTCCGAATTCGGCCGCCATCTGCTTGCAGACCGCGTGCACGCGGGAGAGGTCGTCGACCGCGCCCGAGTACGAATCGCCCAGCACCTCTTCCTCGGCGGCGCGGCCGCCGAGCAGGGTGACGACCTCGTCGAGCAGCTCGTCGCGGGACTTCAGGTAGGTGTCCTCCTGCGGCGAGTGGCCGACGAAGCCGAGTGCCGGGCCGCGCGGGACGATGCTGAGGATCTCCGGCGGGTCGAGGCCGAGCAACCGCCGGCAAAGCGCGTGACCGGCCTCGTGGTAGGCGACGATGCGGCGCTCTCTCTGGTTCAGGCGCCGCGCCTGCTGCGAGCCGACCGACTGGCGCAGCAGCGCCTCGTCGAGGTCCTCGCGTGCCGTCGCCTTGCGCCCGGCGCGGCCGGCGATGATCGCCGCCTCGTTGAGCGAGTTGGCGAGCTGCGCGCCGGTCATGCCGGTGGTCTTGCGGGCCACATCGGTCAAATCGAGGTCGTCGGCGAGCGGCTTGCCCTTGGCGTGGGTGCGCAGGATCGCCTCCCGCCCCTCGCGGTCCGGCGGTGAGACCAGCACCTGACGATCGAAGCGACCCGGGCGCAGCAGCGCCTTGTCGAGCTTGTCGACGTAGTTGGAGGCGGCGATGACGATCACCGTGCCGGGATCGCGCTCGAATCCATCGAGCTCGACCAGCAGCTGATTGAGCGCCTGCTCGCGCTCACTAGAGCCACCATCGCCGCCTCCACCACTACGGGCTCCACCGACCGCATCGAGCTCGTCGATGAAGATCACGGCGCGCCCTGACTTGCGCGCCTCCTTGAACAGCCGCCTGATGCGGGCGGCACCCCTCCCCACGAACATCTCTACGAAGCTCGAACCCGAGGCGGCGAAGAAGTCGACGCCGGCCTGCGCGGCCACGGCCCGGGCCAGCATCGTCTTGCCGGTCCCGGGAGGGCCGAAGAGCAGGACCCCGCGCGGGGGCTGGGCGCCGAGGGCGGCGAAGCGCTCGGGATCGCGCAGCCACTCGGCGACATCCATCAGCTCGTCCTTGGCCGCATCGACGCCCTGCACGTCGTCCCAGAGCACCGGCGCCGTCTTGCTCGCCTTCATCGTCTCCGGCTTGGTCGTGCCCATCGTCGTCCGCATCAGCTTGAAGAAGACGAAGAGCAGCATCGCCATGAAGACGACGCCGAAGACCGGGTACCAGTCGAAGGCGAATTCCTGAATTTGGGTGGCTGTGACCGCTAGCGTCAAGTTTGGCCTCGCGATGGCAAAGGAATTTGCTCAGAACTGCCGATGGAGTGTGGGGCACAAAGCGCACGGGCTCCAATCGCATATACGTCCAGACTGTGCCCGAGGGCTAAAGGTCGCGGGGGGCGACGACGCCGCTTTGCAGCGCTCGCTCGACCAGGGCGACGCGCTTGCGGTTCTGCGGCAGGTCCTCGAGCTCGAGCTTCTCGAAGAGCGCCCGCATGTGGGTCTTGACCGCGTCGACGCTGAGGTGCAGCTCTTCGGCGATCGCCTGGTTGGTGGGCGGCGTGGCGAAGGCGGAGCCGTCCTTGAAGGGGCGGCAGAGGGCGAGCAGGACGCGCCGCTGTCCGGGTGAGATCGTCGCCGCGGCTGGTACCTCGGTGGCGACGAGGGTTGCTTCCGGGGCGGACTCGCCGGGTCGGCGGAAGAGCACGGCGGTACGGCCGAAGCGAAGCGTGTCGCCGTCGCGCAGACGCCGCCGGCCGTGAACCCGCTGCTCGCCGACGAAGGAGCCGTTGCGGGAGAGGCCGTCGTCGAGCAGCGTGCACTCGCCGGCGACGACCTCGATCTGGGCGTGCAGGGCGGAGACCTCCTCGTCCCAGTCGATGCGCAGCCCGGCCGCCTCGCCCCGGCCGATCCAGAGCTCGGTTGCGCCCTCCTCGATGACGAGGACCCGCTGCTCGTCGGAGCCGTCGCGCAGGACGAGGAAGGGCCGCCCGCCCCGTTCCGCCTCGATCTGGGCCTTCAGCTCAGCAGCGCTGGTCTGTCGCGGCTCGGCACTCATAGCCGCTGATCCTAAGACCATCGCCCACCGGCTCCGCTGTGCCTTTGCCCCGTCATCCCGCGCAAAGGGACAGCGGAGAAACCGTAGCTTGCTCCGCTGTTCGTTTCCCTGGCTATGCGGCGGTAGCGAACAGCGCAGGGGTGAGCGGGTCCACCCCTGGGGGGTCTGGGACGGGCGGCGGATGCGGGCGATGGTGTCTCCACCAAGGCATTCAGCCCGCCAACAGACAAAGGAGACTCAGATGACCCGCACGCGCACCGTCCAGAAGATCACTCGCCGCATCGGCCTCGTCGCCGCTGTCGCCAGTCTCGCAATCGCCGTCGTCCCGGCCGCCGGGCAGGCCAAGGCCCCGGTCAAGTTCGGCGCCATGCTCAACTCGAAGGTCCAGCCCTCCAACTCGCTACCCGGCCTCACCTGCAACGGGCCCGAAACAGCGCTCGAGCCGTGCACGATGGTCCTCAACGATGCCTACGGCCGTCCCGACGGGGGCGAGCTTGCGCCGAGGACCGGGACGATCAAGAAGCTCCGGCTGATCGCCGGCGGTCCCGGCAGCTTCCGGCTGATGGCGGTGAAGAAGATCAACGGCACCGACGCGATCGCCAAGCGCTACGGGCAGAGGATCAACTACGTCGGCCAGTCCGAATCGGCCGAAGAAGAAGGCGACTACCGGGTCGAGTCCTTCCCGGTCGAGATGAAGATCAAGAAGGGCGAGCAGCTGGCCCTGCGCGGCAGCATCGCCTCGATGGTCCGCTGCTCCTCGGGCGGTCCCAACACCCTGATCTACACGCCGCCGCTCTTCCTCGGCGGCTACTTCACCCCGGCCAGCGACACCGACGGCTGCTGGCTGCTGATGGAGGCGGTCATCAGGTAGCCCGCTCGATCCTCTCCTGGCGCACGAGGCCCGCCCCGGCGGGCCTCGCTGCGTTTCCGACATTGACCACCCCAGGGCGTGGTCAATGTCGGATGCGTTCAGCCCCGCTCGACCTGCGAACCGCCGACGATCGCCTCGGTGCCGTCGTCGGCGAAGACGATCCAGGCCTTGTTGCCGCCGTCGTAGTCGGGCGCCCAGAGCTTCAGCGTCGCCGGGCGGCCCCAGACGGTCACGTCCTCCTCGCCGGTCTCCTCCTCGCCGCGCCAGATCCGCACGAACGGGTTGCCTTCGCGCTCCTCGCCGATCGTCGTCGGCTCGCGGTGGCCGGGGTGGACGGTGGTCTGCGGGTGCAGCTCCATCAGCTTCATCACCGATGAGCGCAGGTCGGCGAAGCCACTCGCGCCGGGTGCCATCGTGCCGCCTACCGTGCCCTTGAAGAGGACGTCGGCGGTGAAGACGTCGCTGCCGTTGACGAGGAAGGCGACGTGGCCGGAGGCGTGGCCCGGCGTCGAGATCGCTTCGATCTCCAGGCCGCCGGTGCTGAGCGTCTCGCCGTCGGCGATCGTCTCTGAGACCTCGTCCTCGATTTCGGCCAGGGCCTCGGCGTGGGCCACCATCGGCACGCCGCCGAGCTGCTCGCGCGCCGCGGCCAAGCCGGCGATGTGGTCGGCGTGGGGGTGGGTGATCAGGATGTGGGTGATCTCGATCCCGTCCCGCTCGGCTCGCTCGAGCAAGGGGCCGAGGTCGTCGTTGCCGTCGATCAGCACCCCCTTGCCGCCGGCTTCGTCGGCGACGAGGTAGGCGTTGGACAGCCACTGCGGGTTCTCGGTTCTCTCGACGATCAACTGCTTCTCCTTCCGGGTAGCGCGCGTGCCGGGACTTTCCCAGACTCAGCCCGTGGGGGAGGAGCTCAGCCCGCAACCGGGACCGCGCTGCCCTGCAGCAGCGTCGCGGCGACCAGCTCCGGGTCGTCCCAGGTCGGCGTGTGGCCCACTCCGGACAGGGTGAGGAAGCGGGCGCCGGCCGGCCGGCGCTCGGGTCGCGGCGGGCCGACGAGGCGGTCGAGCTCTCCCCAGGCGAGGGTCACCGGGATCTCGGGGTAATCGGTCGGGTCGAAGACGTGGGTGCGCATCGCCCGGTTGGCACCGTCGTAGCCGTTGGCATCGATCCAGCCGAGCACCAGGCGGCGTCCGGCTCTGGCCGGGATGCGATCGGGGTGGGCGGCGAAGGTAGCGAGGGCACGCTCGCGCAGGCGCCGGTTGTGCAGCGCCACTGAGATCAGCGGACGCAGCCGCCGCGCCCAGACGCGGGTGTTGACCCGCCGCTCGCCGATCGGCCCCCGCCAGAGGCCGGCGGGAGAGATCGCCGTCACCGAGGCTGCCCAGCCGGCCCGTCCCATCTCCAGCGCGACCCAGCCGCCGAGCGAGTTGCCGGCGACGTGAGGCCGCTCGATTCCCAGCGCTAGGCAGTGCTCGTGCACGGCCGCGGCCAGGTTGGCGGCGCTCGGCTCGACCTGGGTGGCAAGCGGCGGCGTCGCGCCGAAGCCCGGCAGGTCGATCGCGAGCGGCGTGCGCTCGGCCTCGAGCAACCCGATCACCGGGCCCCAGATCTCCTTCGAGCCGCCGAGGCCGTGGAGCAGCAGCAACGGCTCGCGCCGCCGTTCGCTCACCGCCATTTGGGCTTGGCGAGCAGCAACTGCACGTCGCCGATCCGGCGCTCGCGAAAGCCGGCCTCCGAGGAGCAGAGGTAGAACTCCCAAAGGCGGCGGAAGCGCTCGTCGTAGCCGCGGGCGCGCAGCCGCTCCCAGGTGTCGAGGAAGCGCTGTCGCCAGCTGGCGAGGGTGGGTGGGTAGTGCGCGGTGATGTCGTCCATCCATACCTGACGCAGGTCGGTGACGCGCGCCAGGCAGTCGGCGATCAGCCGCTTCGAGGGTAGGCAACCACCGGGGAAGACGTGGGTGTTGGCGAAGCTGCGGGCGCCCTTCTCGGCGTCGTAGAGTCGGTCGTCGATCGTGATCGCCTGCAGCAGCATCAGGCCATCGGGGCTGAGCAGCTCGCTGCAGCGGCCGAAGTACTCGTCGAAGTGGCGCCAGCCGACCGCCTCGATCATCTCGACCGAGACCAGCCGGTCGTAGCGACCGCGCAGGTCGCGGTAGTCCTCCATCAACACCTCGACCCGGTCGTCCAGCCCCGCCTCGGCGATCCGGTGGCTGGCCAGCTCGTGCTGGGCGGGGGAGATCGTCGTCGTCGTCACCCGGCAGCCGTGCTCGCGGGCGGCGTGGATCGCCAGCCCGCCCCAGCCGCTGCCGATCTCCAGCAGGTGGTTGTCGGGCCCGAGCCTCAGCTCCTCGCAGATCCGCCGCAGCTTGGTCAGCTGCGCCTGCTCGAGGCTGACGTCCGGGCGCGGGAAGTAGGCGCAGGAGTAGAGCATCCGCTCGTCGAGGAAGGAGGCGAAGAGGTCGTTGCCGAGGTCGTAGTGGGCGGCGATGTGCTTCCTCGCTTTGGCCCGGGTGTTGTCGGGGACGAGGCCGCGGACCCGGTGGGCCCAGCCGCGCGGCCTGGCGACGGCGGCGCGCAGGCCGCCGGTCTCGCGCAGCTCGCGGGCGGCAATGCGGATCAGCGAGACCAGGTCATCGGTCTCCCAGAGGCCGTCGACGTAGGTCTCGCCGAGGCCGACGCTGCCGCGCAGGGCGCCGCGCCAGGCGGCGGGGTCGTGGATCGTGACCACCGCCCGCAGCTCGGCGTCGGCCGGTCCGAAGCTGCGCGCGCGGCCGTCCTCGACCACGTCGATGCGGCCGCTGCCGAGGCGGCGCAGCACCTGCGAGACGGCGGTGCGGGCGAGCTGGTCTCTCATGGCGAGAGAAACCCCTTCGGCCTCTTCCCCTCGGGATGGGGGAAGTAGCGGGCCCCCTTCAGCTTCAGCCGCAGCGACTGGGCGTAGATCTTGGCGACGGTCTGCAGCGACATCGCCGGGTAGCGGGCCAGCATTCCCGCCAGGCGGGCGCGGCTGAGCTCGTGGCGGCGCAGGGAGAGGGTCGCATCGAAGGCCTTCCGTTGCCGAGGCGGTGCAACGCTTTGTGGTTCCGGCGGAGCCGTAACGCGTTGCACCGGGCGGGACTCGATGTGGATGCTGAGCCGCTCACCCGGCTCGCCGGCGCGGAAGACGTAGGTCTGATCCATGCCCATCAGCGGGGAGACGTGAAGGGTCTTGTCGAGCTCGTCGGCCAGCACGGCCCCACGGCGCGATCCGCGCGCCAGGACGTAAGGGTGACGCTCGCCCCAAGGGATGTTGTTGACGTCGGCCACGACCGCCTCTACCCGCTCTCCGGCCCGGTCGAAGCAGTAATAGAAGCAGACCGGGTTGAAGACGTGGCCGAGGTAGCGCAGGTTGGCGAGCAGGCGCACCGGGCCGGGCGGGCGGCTGCCGGTCTGCGCCTCGACGACATCGCGCGCGCACTCGGCCGGCGGGCGGGCGGGGTCGCCCATGTAGTCGGCGCGGCGGAAGTGGGCGGGGGCCGGCCGGCGGGCTGAGAAGAGCGGGTAGGGGTCGAGCGCCTGCGGCAGGTCCTCCAAGTCCAGGTACATGAGGAAGAGCCGGTAGCGGAAGGAGTGCTCGACCGGCTCGAAGCGGCGGTGGCGCACCCAACCCTCGTAGACGGCGGAGGCGCTCATGCGGCCAGCGCCTCCGGTCGAGCCGCCACGGGGGCGATCCGCTCGCAGGCGCGGATCGCGCTGAGCACGCCGTCCTCGTGGAAGCCCCAGCCCCAGTAGGCGCCGCAGTAGTGGGTGCGGCGGACTCCGCTGATCTCGGCGTGCTGGGCCTGAGCGCGTACGCCGGCGGCGGTGTAGACGGGGTGCTCATAGGTGAAGCGCCGCAGCACCTTCTCCGGGTCGATTGCCTCGGCCCGGTTGAGAGTGAGGAGGAACTGGCGCTCGGCCCCCAGGCGCTGCAGGTTGTTCATCCAGTAGGTGACGGTGGAGCGGCCCGATGGCGGCTCGGTGAGATGGAAGTTCCAGCTCGACCAGGCGGTGCGCCGCCGCGGTAGCAGCGAGGTGTCGGTGTGCAGGACGGCCTCGTTGCGCTGGTAGGGGATCGCGCCGAGGATCTCGCGCTCGGCCTCGCTGGGATCGGCGAGCATCGTCAGCGCCTGGTCGGAGTGGGTCGCGATCACCACTTCGTCGAAGTCCTCGCTCTCGCAACCGTCGGCCTCGATGCGGACGCGGTCGCCGAGGCGCTCGATGCTGCGCACCGGCGCCTGCAGCCGGATGCGGTCGCGCCAGGGCGCGACGATCGCTTCGACGTAGCGAACCGAGCCGCCGCTGACCGTCCGCCAGCGTGGCCGGTCGCGCAGGCTGAACATCCCGTGGTTGTCGAAGAACTCGGCCATGAAGCTGGCCGGGAAGCTCCACATCTGCTTCGGGTCGGCCGACCAGACGGCGGCGGCCTGCGGCACGATCAGCCGCTCGATGAAGTGGCGGGAGAAGCCGCGCTGCTCCAGCCACCGTCCTAGCGAGGGGGCGGTGCCGTTCATCCCGATCAGCGCCTGCGCCTCGCGATTGAAGCGCCGCCAGTCGCGCAGCATGCCGAGGAAGGAGGGGCTGAGCAGGTGCGCGGGACGGGTGAAGAGGCCGCGCGGCGTGCCCGAGTACTCGAAGTCGCGCCCGTCGGAGACGGAAAAGCTCATATGGGAGGGCCTGACGGCGACGCCGAGCTGGGCGAGCAGGCGTTCGAAGTTGGGGTAGTTGCGGTCGTTGAAGACGATGAAGCCGGTGTCGATCCAGTGGCGGCCGGTCTCGCTCTCGACCTCGACCGTGTGCGAGTGGCCACCGGCGCGGCCGCCGGCCTCGTAGACGACCAGCTCGTGCTCGGGGTGCAGCAGGTGGCCGGCGACGAGTCCCGAGATGCCGGTGCCGACGATCGCGATCTTCATTGCCTTCTCACTACGCGCGGAAGCTGCGATTGGATGCCCAGTTTCGGTACGCGCATGGTATGAGGGATCCTTCGCCTACGGCCATCTGCTCGGTACGGTGCTTTCAGGTGGACGCGACCGCGCACATGCCGGCCTCACTTCCCGCACACGCCTACGAGATAGACCTGGGCCCCGCGCCGTGAGCCTGCGCCCGGCGGGGGCGCTTGCGGGCATAGCCATGATCTTGCTTCTCCTGGCGGTTCCGGGAAGGGCCGTCGCCAAGCGTCCCAACCCGGGCCTCTCGCTCGAGGTGCCGCGACCCGCGGTACCGATGCGGGACGTTGTGTTGGGCGAGCCCGGCGCTGCGGCGGCACGGATATCGGCATCCGCGTCGTCGCAGCGCTACTCGATCAACGACGGCAGCGGCGCGACGATCGCCGTCTCGGTCACCGAGGCCTGCCTGGAAACCTGCGACGTGACCGATCCCCAGCGGGTCGCCGACTTCATCGGCACGCTGATCCACGGCGATGAGGTCGACCTGCTCACGGTCCAGCTCGACTCCGAATTCCAGCTCGGCTTCGACTGTGGCTTCGGTGCCCAGGCCTGCTACTACAGCGGCGAAAACAAGGTCGTCATCGGCGGCTATGAGGAAGCCGACAGCGACGGCGCGACCTTCGACTTCGTTCTCGCCCACGAGTATGGCCACCACGTCGCTCAGCACCGCGACATGCCGGCGCCCTTCGAGAGCGCGATCGACTGGGGGCCGGAGCGCTGGGCCAGCGTCGAGCACATCTGCCAGGGGGAGCGGCGTGGGCGCTTCTACCCGGGCGACGAGGGCGTCCATTACTTCGAGGATCCGGGCGAGGCCTTTGCCGAGGCCTTTGCCCACTACCGCTTCCCGGACCTGCCGGTCGCCTGGCTCTACAGCCCGGCTCTGCGGCCAAACGCCGCCGCCTTCGAGGCGATCCGCGAAGACACGCTTGCGCCCTGGCAGGGGCGGACCAGCTTCACGCTGTCCGGGCGCGTTCCGGCCAGGGGGGAGGGCGCAGCCGTCGAGTCCCTGCGTACGCCACTCGACGGATTGGTCAGCCTGCGCCCAGGCAGCCTGCGCAGGCACGGCTACGAACTGGCCCTTCGTAGTCGTGCCGGCAGGCTTCTACGCAGCTCCTCCCACGGTCTGGACTCTGCCCATCAGCTCGACTACACCGTCTGCGGCGAACCCCGCCTCCGCCTCGTCATCCGCTCGACCCGTCGCCATGGAGGGCCCTTCCGCCTGCGGGTCCAGCGGCCCTGAGGCCGGGCACACGGGGCCTGGGAACGGCGGTCACGGTTCGCCGTGGAAGTCCCAGTTCTGTTCGATCCCGGAGCCGCCGCCGAGGTCCTGGTTGCGGAAGCCGACGTAGGAGACCCCGTCGGCAGAGGTCTGACCCTCGGTGTTGAATTCGTAGACCACCGTGATTTCTTCTTCTTTGCCCTCATAGCCTTCTTCTTTGGCCTGTTTGGGACAGTCGTGGAGGGTCACTTTCAGCTTCAGGAAGGGAAGGGAGCCTTCTATCGAGTATTCGTAGGGCGCCGCCAGTTCCGGGCCCGAGCCGCTGACGTGGACGCTACCCCCGAGGAGTTTTCCGCTGGCGGAGCCGCTTTGCAGGCATCCTGTTCCGCCGTCTTGCGCCACGCCGGAGGCCGTGACCGTCACGCTTCCTGAGCTGAGCCCGTAGATGCCGTCGGAGCCGCCGAAAACCGTCGACGAGAGCCGGTCGAAGGTCGCGGTGCCGCTCCACTCCTGCACGCTGGGCGTGCCGACGCTCGTTTCCAGGCTGGTCTTGCCGGAGAAGCTGCCGTTGACGTGGTTGATCGCCTCTGGCTCGTCCTTCTTGGTTTTCTGGGTCCAGCTCGCTTCCGCCACGCCGACCCTGGAGACGACGCGCAGCGAGCCGCTGACGAGGATCCCGGGCCCGGCGTTGATGACTTTGTAGCTGAAGCCGGCCGGGTTGGCGAAGGCACTGCTCGGGCCGATCGTCGCGTGCCGCGGTTCGCTCAGCGCCCAGCGTGCCTGCGGCGGCGCGCCGCCCTGCTTCGACTCGACCCGCGCCTTGAACGTGCCCGCCTGGTTCTCTTTCAGGGCCAGCGTTTCCGACGCCGGCTCGAACGTCACCTTGGCGCATTCGTTGGGCTTGTTCCAGATCGCTTCCTTCTCGGCGAGCTTGGTGATCGCCTTGTCGACCGTGGCGGCGAACTCCTTGTCGGCTGCCTTCTTGGCTTTGAAGCCTTCGTCGAACTCGACCTCGCGCAGCTCGTGCGAGTCCTCGGCGCCCTCGATGTCGAACCTTACGTCGACGTCGGTGTTGGTCGGGTCGTAGCCGGCGCCGGGATAGATGACGCGGGTGTGGCCGTTGTAGGTGAATCTGAGGCCGAGGTGGTTGAAGGGCTGGGTCGAGCCGCCCAGCTCGGCCGAGGTGCGGTAGGTGTGTCTGACGTCGAAGTACTCGAGCTTGGCGTCGTCGTCGACTTGGATCGGGTCGATCCGGGTCTCGCCGCTGAAGCTGAAGCGCTGCAGGAGCAGCAGCTCGCTGCCCTTGAAGATCTTCAAGCCGAGCTGGACCAAGCTCTCGTCGCTCGCCTGCAGCTGCCCTTCGCCGTCGGGACAGTCGGGTGCTTTGAACTTGTCGCCGCCGACGAGCTGGCAGAGTCCCAGGTCCAGCTCCGCCCTGATCCCGCCGCCGCCCAGGTCGATGCCGATCTGCGCCGACCCTTTCTCGAGATCGACTTTCCCGTCGAATCCCTGTCCCTGGTAGGACTGCGACAGCTCCGCAGCGCCCGCTCCGGCGCCGCATTTCTGCGCCGACGCGGTGGCGAGGAGCGCTGCGACCTTGGAGGAGAGCGCGGCCCGCGTGGCGAGCCGGTCGGCCCTGCGCAGCCCCTGCGCAACTGCCCGTTCGGCAATGCGCAGCCGCTTCGCCCCGAGTAGCTGCCGAGCCGTAGCCGAACGCTCCCCGTCCCGGTTGCGGAGCCGGCTCAGATCCAGCCCCAGAGCGCTTTTCACGGCCAGCAGGCGCGAATCGGCCGCGGCGGGCCGTGGCAGCGCCCTCTTCACCGGCAGGCAGCGCCGGCGCCCGTTGACCGTCACCGACGCCTTCTTCCCCTTGCACCTCTTCCCCATGCCCGTCTTGGCCTTGGCGAGCGCAGATCCTGGCACCGGCCCGGCTTGGGCCGACGTTGCGACCAAGCCCATGCACAACAGGGCGACGAGAGCCAAGCAAGATCGCATCGGTCAAAACTACCGCGATCCACCCAACCTGAATACCCCAAGCCCGCCAAACCGACCGACCCTGAGATAATGCCCCCCGGGCGCAAGTCGCCCACCGCCTTGGGGGCGTAGCTCAGCTGGTTAGAGCGCCGGCCTGTCACGCCGGAGGTCGCGGGTTCGAGTCCCGTCGCTCCCGCTCATCATTGAAGTGCCTGGATTGAGACGATCCAGGCTTTAGGGCACGTACGTGCAGACAGCAGCCATATGCCTGCGCTTCGTTCAGTGCTCGAGGCGACCAGAGAGCCGAGCGGCGAGTCCGCTGGTGTTAGCGCAGCCGATCAGCATCGCTCTCAATAGTCTCCAGCACTGATCTGACTTCGTCGGGAATCTCGCTCTTGCGAAGGCTCTTCGCAAGACGCTGAATTCGCACAGGGTCATGTTTCGCTTTTTGCAGTCGTGCATTCAAGAGCCGCAACAAGTCCTTTCCCCCACATGCGTGTTGTCGGCGCTGTGGGTCCTTCCAGATTGCATCCGCCCGCTTCTTAGCTTCCTTAAAAATGGTGGCCTGAGCACGACCAGCTTTTCGAAAATAGCGTGTGTACTCGGCTTGAATCTGAGAGTAAACATCATCCTCCAGTTGGTCGACACATTCTGCGAGAGCCTCTTTGACCCATGTCTCAGAAGCTCCAGATAGCCGAGCGATTGCGCTTGCGCTCAAGAGATAGTTCTCAATCTCCTTGCGTCGCCAGACATGAGGAGTTATCTCTGCTTTCCTGAGATGACGTCGAACGCGATCAATAGCGTCATCAATTCGATAGTCCCGATCGAGAATTACGTGTACCGATGCGGCATCCTCGAAGAACTCCGACATCAACCACTTAAACGGCTCAACTTGTTCCCATCTGTCAAACCCTCCGAGGGGTATGACGGCAATTCCTCTTTCCCGTTGCAATCGCTTGAGGCCAAGTGTTCTCGCTAGTTGGCCTAGAATCTTTATGTCTTCACCCTCAACAAACAAAACAGTGCGCGTCTTGAGGGCACGTGCTAGGCGCAAATTGAACTGTGTGCCAAGAGCAACGGAGAGGTCTATAAGAAGATCACGTTTTGGCTCTCGAACTGCTCTTGTGCGCTCGCGCGATACCCAGACTATGGACCCACTTGGTGCGTCACTGACGACTTCGGCCGAGTGAGTGGCCATAATTGTTTGGCATGGCAACTCTTCGAGGAGCCGCACTAGACGTCGCTGAAGATCAGAGTGCAGGAACACATCTGGCTCGTCAAGAACTACTGTGTCCACACTTTTGAGTCGATAAAGGTGTAGCAGAAGCTGAAGCCAAATTTGGATTCCATCGCCGGCCCAGAAGATCTCCTTCTCATTGCGACTTCCAGGCTCAAGGTAGAAAAGGTCTAGGCTGGCCCCGTCCTCGCCATACTGCACGCGCAGATCAGTGAGTTCGAGCTCGGATACCCAAGGTTGCGCGAATTGCTTAAAGTCATAGAAGTCAGGGAGTAGACGCAATTGATTTCGAAAGTGGCGACTGGAGAGACGACTATCGAAATTACTCCTGACGTGACTTTCGGAGAGCAACGGCTCAACGTGATCAACGGGAGATAGCACCGGGACAAGGCCAATGCTAGGGAGCGTTGCCCGAACATCCTTGGGAGAGCGCAAGTTGATGTCGTTATCCATCACATAGAAGAAGCCTGCTCCATCATCCGGGGGCCAGATTGCCTCAATCTGACCGTCGCCTTTGAATTTCGCAGATAGCCTCGTCTCTACTTGATGCATCTCATAGTGGAGATTCTCTTCGATTAGGCCGACCGAGTTACCGGAAAAATCAAAGCCAAATCGCTCGATGCCCCGAATGGCTTGGATGCTTTGTGGCTTGAGTCGCGTTGCCGTTCTAGCCATGCTGGCCGTAGCACGCAGGGCGGCTATGAGGGTCGACTTACCAGCGTTGTTCGGTCCTACGAGGATGGAGTCTTCGGGGAAGCGAATCGTGAATCGCTCGAATCCCTTGAAGTGATGCAAGTCTAGTGTTCGAATCACTATGGTGGAACATACCCTAGTGGGCTGACGTTAAGTGGTGGCCATGCATCTGTTACATGGATCCTTGTTCGGCATTAAATGGCGGAATCAGGCCTTTCGCCCAAGGTCGCTCCCGTCGCCGAAGGTTGCGACCGTCTGAGGACCGGAAGGTGCAATGCTTTTTGGGCAAGTAAGGTTAGGTTGGAGAAATGGCGGACCTAGGTTCAAAGCTGCGTCCTATGATCGACGGATTGCTGGAACCTGGAGAGCAGATGCGGGGTGCTTGTGTGGCAAGCCAGGTCGGGCTGCTCAAGGGTCGGCAGGTGGCGCTCGGGGTGACCGATCGGCGCTTGATCGTCCCAGGGGATGAATCGGAAGTTCGAGGCAGCAGGTGAGGCGATCTCTTTGTCGCCCGAACGGCTTGCTCGGGTTTCGGCTGATGGGGCCGGTGGCGGCTGGATGACGGTCAGCGCTGCGGTTATGGATGGGGCGGCCGTGACGCTGAAGGTGAAGGCGACTGACGGCGAAAAGTTGAAGCTGATCCTGATGCGCGGAATTGGGCCGCTCGGCGGGCTCGGCGGTGGCGAGGGGCAGCGTGAAGGCGTCGAGGCGCTCGCTGATTGGTTGGCCGAGAACAGTGCCTAGCCGGTCGAGGACCGTCCGCGGCCCTCAGTCTCGCGGCGCATAGCGATGATGCAGTACCAAGGCGTTGCCGTCGGGGTCGGTGAAGAAGGCCATGTGGCAGACGCCGCTGTCCAGGGTGTCGGCGGAGAAGGCGATGCCCTTCGCTTCTAGCTCGCTGCGGGTGACTTCGACGTCGTCGACGTGGAGGGCGAGCGGGTGGCCGTTGGGCTTGAACTCCTGGCCGATGGCGGCTGCGTCGAGAACCTGGAGGGTGAGGTTGCCGGTCTCGACCTCGCCGCCGGGGATTTTGCCGTAGTCGACCGAGTGCTCGAGGCCGAGGGTTTGGCAGTAGAACTCGATCGCCGCCGGATAGTCCTTGACGAAGACGGTGGCGAAGTCGACGCCGGTGATGGTGGCCATGCTTCCTCCTGGTTCGGGATCGGTGCGGTCGAAACCTAGGCTACGGCGATCTCTGGCCGGGAGGGCTGTCGCGCGCAACGAGGACGGCCTCTCGACGTCACCGAGGTCGGCATAGTGTAGGAACGTGATCCTGGGAGACGACACCAAGGTCGTGCTGCTGCTGGCGGGGTTGATGTTCCTCTGGGCGCTGCTGCTCGGGGTGATGAAGTTCCGCCAGATGGACGCCTCGGAGGAGGGGCTGGCGCATCCGTACACGGATATCGCCCACCGGGCGGCGCTGCTCTACAGCTTCGCGCTGCTGCTGGTCGCGACCTTCGTCGAGCTGAGCGGCTGGGGGGTGCTGGTCAACCTGCTTGCCGCCGGTGCGTTGGCGTTCTACTTCTACGCTGCGGTCTTCGGCTACATGGTGCACGGCTGGAAGCGCGACACCGACAACCAGTTCCGCCGGCCGGGCCGCGGTCTCGAGGCTTTCATGGCCAGCCTGATCGCCGCCGAGATCGGCGGCTGGCTGGTGTTGATGGCAGGCTTCCTCGACGCTCAGATCTTCTAGCCGGAGACGACGCAGTCGTCGGCGTCGGTCAGCTTCGGCGGGTCTTCGCTGTTCGGGAACGCTTCCAGCAGGGCGTCGGCGATCAGGCGGCCACGTGCCGCGTAGCCTTCCGAGGTGAAGTGGATTCCGTCGGGGATGAACCACTCGTCCTCGACGTCGGCCGCCCAGTTGTAGATGCGCATGTGGGGGTAGCGGTCGCAGGCCGCGCGCAGCGCCTTGTCCCAGTCCCGCATGTTCTCGGCCGCGTAGGGGCCGTTCGGCACCAGTGACTTGACGTTCACCCAGATCACCGGTTCGTCGCCGATAGTCGACATCATCATGTCGATCCGGTCGTCGTAGGTGACGGTGGAGCCGGCGGCGACGTTGGCCGCCTCGTTGGTCCCCATCGCGATCACCCAGCAGCCTTCGAAGCCTTCGTTCTGCCACGCTTCCGCCACTTCCCGGGCGTTCGGTTCGCCTTCGAAGTTCTCGTAGATCGAGCGGGCGCCGGAGACCTCGAGGTGCTGGGTGATGGCGCCGACCCGGGCGTACTGGGCGCTGATCAGGTCATTCGGATCGGGCAGGTATTCCGACGAGACGAGCCCCTCGGAGGTCGAGTCGCCGATGTGGATGACGCCTTCGCAGATCGTCGCCAGGGGATTGCGCTTGACGTTCTTCGCCGTCACCGTCTTCGCCACCGTCGCCGAGCCGATCGCGTGCGAGCTGTCGGAGACGCCCACCCCGGCCAGGCCGGCGAGCGCGAAGGCGACGACGAGGCCGCCGCCGCCGATCAGCGCCCAGCCCTGGCGTGGCACCCGCTCGCGCCGCCAACCCCCCGCTTTCCACTGCGCCCAGAGACTGCCCAGGGCTCCGTGGCGGATCGGGTTCTCGACGTAGCGCCAGGAGAGCTCGGCCACCGCCACGATCGCCGCTGCCTGCAGGATCGCCCGCAGCAGGTCGGGCCCGTGCGCCCCCTGCGGCGAGGTGAGGACGATGATCGGCAGGGTCCAGAGGTAGATGCCGTAGGAGCGTTCGCCGATCCAGCGCATCGGCTTGCAGCCGACGATCGGGCCCAGCCGCGAGGCGGGGTGGGCGAAGGCGGCAACCGCGAGCGCCGTGCCGATTGCCAGCAGGGCGAAGCCGCCACGGTAGATGAAGGGCGAGAACTCGCTCGAGCGCCAGAACATCAGCCCGATCACCACCAGGCCGGCGAGCCCGGCCGCGTCGATCGTCCGCCGCGCCTGCGGCGTCACCTCGGCGGTGAGGCGGCGGCTGGGCCAGACCATCGCCAGCGCCGCGCCGACCAGCAGCTCCAAGGCGCGGGTGTCGGTGCCGTAGTAGACCCGCGAAGGGTCTAGCGAGGGCGTGTAGAGGGCCGCCATCAGGATGCCCGAGAGGAGAGCTCCGGCCAGAGCGAGGGCGGCGAGGCGGGGGCGTGGCCCGGCCTTGCGACGCGCTTCCGGGACGAAGTACAGCGCCGCCGTCAGCAGGAAGGGCCAGACGATGTAGAACTGCTCCTCGACCGAGAGCGACCAGAGGTGGTTGAGCGGCGAGGGCGGCGCGAAGCGGGCGAAGTAGGAGACGTCGTGGAAGATCAGCCACCAGTTGTTGAAGTAGCCGACGGCGCTGAGCTCGGCCATGCGGAAGTCGCTCGGCTGGTGCGGGCCGATCACGGTCACCCAGGCCATCACCACGATCAGCATCAGGAGGAGACCGGGCAGGAGGCGTCGTGCGCGGGCAAGCCAGAAGGCCTTTAGCTCGAGCCCGCCGCTGTTGACCTGGTTGAGCAGGATGTCGGTGATCAGGTAGCCGCTGAGGGTGAAGAAGACGCCGACCCCGAGCAGGCCCCCTTCCGCCCAGCCGAACTCGAGGTGGTAGAGGACGACGCCGAGCACCGCGATCGCGCGCAGGCCGTCGAGGCCCGGCATGTAGCGGCGGCCGCGCTGTACCGGCTCAGGCATCGTCGGCCAGGGAGAGCGGGAAGAAGGCCATCACTGCCTCGACGATCCGGTCGACCAGCTCGGCCTCGCGGTGGGCGATCTTGCGTGCCGGCGGCAGGTCGGGGCCCGACTCGAGCGCCGGCTTGCGCTCGGCGGCGTTGGCGATGCCGAGGCAGGCCTTGACGCCCCGGGCGATCAGGCGCGCGCGCAGGTCGGCCCCGGCGGCGGTCGGGTGAAGGTCGTCGGCCTGCATCAGCTCGGGATGGGTTTCCTCCGCCCGCGCCCAGTCGGGCACCTGCGTCCCCGGCCGCGAGGCCGCGAACGCCGCGACGACCTGGTTCTTGCCGGTGTTGTCGATGCCGTCGACGGTGAAGCCGTGGATGGTCGGCACCACTAGGCAGCGCTCGCCGACTATTTCCGCCACCTTGCCCAGGTTGCCGGCGAGGATCTCCGGATAAGCCGGGTTGTCGTTGGTGCCCGCGTCGAAGACGATCACCGACTGCGACGGGTCATAGCTTTCCTCGAAGAGGTCGAAGATCTGGAAGCTGTTGTAGCCGCCGACGGCGTTGATCGTCAGCTGCACGCCCGGCAGGTACCTCTTCAGATAGGGCGAGGTGAGCTCCTCGAGGCTGTCGCCGACGACCAGCACACCACCGTTGCCGCCGGCGCTTGCCGAAGGAGCGCTCAGGGCGAGCGCAAGCATCGCCGTCACGGTCGCGAGCTTGCGCACACTCGGCATCCGGGGAATTTCTACACTAAGCCGATGCGGCTCAGCGCGGCGGCGACGGTCGGCATCCTGCTGTGCCTGGTGCTGACCTTCAGCTCCTGCGGCGAGGACGGGACCGGGGCCGCCGGTGGCCCGGCAAGCACCGCTGGCGCCGCTGATGAGACGGGTGCGACCGCGCGGGCCAGACCCGCGGGCAACGCCTGTCGGCGCCGGCTGCGCCGCTTCATCGGCTCGATGGCCGCCTTGCGCGACGACCTGGCGCGGGGGCTCAGCTATGAGGCCTACCTGCCCAGGGTGAAGGCCACCCGCAGCGTCTACGGCCGCATTCGCCCAGGCAGGCTGACGGCGCCTTGCCTGCTGGCGAGTGCCGCCCCGAGCGAGCGCGCCTTCAACCTCTACATCGACGCCGCCAACATCTGGGGCGACTGCCTGGCCACCGCGACCTGCAGCACCGGCTCGATCGAACCGAAGCTGCAGCGCAAGTGGTCCTTGGCCGCCCACCGGCTCGCCACTGCCGAAGAGGGCCTGCAAGTGCTCAGCGGTTAGGTGGCGATGCGGGCGACGTAGATCGCCTTGGTGTGGGTGGATTCGTCGAGCGGTTGGCGGGGGATGCCGTCGAGGCCGTGACCGTAGACGTCGAGGCACTCCAGGCCGGCGCCCTTCAGCGCCGCCAGCACCTCCGCTTCGGGGAAGTGCCGCTGCCGATGCACCGCCGCGGGTGCCTCGCCGTCCTCCGGCTCTCCATCCTCCCGCTGGACTTCCAGGCGCGATTCGCAGATCGAGCCTGGCGCCACGTCGGGCGGCGCCAGCCCCCTCCAGACGAGCCGCTTGCCGCCGCGCTCGACAATCTCGGTCCCGGCGAAGAAGCTGCGGTAGACCGGCAGGGCGTTGACGTCGAAGAGCACCAGCCCGGTGGGCGCGAGGTTGGCGCGCATCCCCGCCAGCGCTCGCACCAGTTCCTCGCGGCTGAGCAGGTAGTTGATCGCGTCGTCGAGCGCCCAGACCAGGTCGAACTCACCGAACTCGGGCAGCTCGAGCATGTCTGCCAGGGCGAACTGAACCCTCTTGCCGGCCTTCTCCCGGGCCAGCTCCAGCATCGCCGGCGAGATGTCGCAGGCGGTCACCTGCCAGTTCCGCGGCAGCATCTCGAGGAAGCTCTTGCCGGTCCCGCACCCGACGTCGAGCAGCCGGCTCCCCTGCAGGCCGTGGTGCTCGAGCAGCTTCAGCAGGTCGGCGATCCAGAGGTCGTATTCGTGGTGCGCGGTGAAGTCGTCGTAGACCGGCGCCATCGCCTCATAGGCCCGCTGCGCCGCGTCCCCTCCGGTCTCCTGTGCGGTCGTCAGCAGCATCGGAATAGAGACCTACTCTATAGTCAAAAAAGTTTCAGCACTAAATTTCACACTTTTGATTTTAGAAGTAGTACGGTCGAGCAATCAACGTTTCGATCATTCAAGAATCGAATCAGGGCGATGGTTGGGAGTGGGATGAGGCACACCGTTTTTGCCTGCGGATGGCCTATCACTACGCCAGCAACCCCAACGAAGCGGAAGACATCGCACAAGACGCACTGCTCCGCGCCTGGCGCCGGCGCTCAACCCTTCGTGACGGCGCCAGGCGCAAGGAGTGGCTGGGGACGATCGTCCGCAACGAGGCCTTCCGCCAGCACTCGCGCATGCGCCCGGACCCGGTCGACACGGCCGAGGACTGGGAAGGCGCCGAGGACGAGCAGATCATCTCCACGGTCGAGCGGGCCGATCTGCACGCCGCCCTCAACCGCCTCAGCGAGCGCGATCGCAAACTGATCGAACTGCGCTACGAAGAGGACCTGACCCAGGAGGCGATCGCCAAGCGCCTGGGGATCCCCGACGGCACCGTCAAGGTCCGCCTCCATCGCGTTCGCCACCGACTGCGCGCGGAGATGGGCTCGGCGCCCGCACCCTCCTAGTCCCGGGAGTCAGGTCGTCGCGGCGACGCGACGCATCTCCTCCGCCGCGGCGCGGGGGCCGATGTAGGGGACGAGCATCGCGAAGAGCAGGTCGGGCAGCAGCGCCGGCAGCTGCGCCGCCCGCCCCGCCAGCAGCTCGTCGAAGATCAGCCCGGAGACCGCGCCGGCCGACATCAGCGAGATGTTCTCCGGCAGCTCGCGGCCGTCGGAGAGCTCCCGGCCTCCCTCGAGGTACTCGGTGAAGCGGGCGACGGCGTTCCAGTGCAGCTGGCGGGCTTCGGCACCGGCCGCGGCAACCTCGACCACCGCGGTGCGGGCGAGCTCAGGGTCGAGAGCGAAGAGTTTGACGATCGTGGCGAGTCCGTTCTCGACCCGCTGCAGCCACGTCTCGGCGCCGTCGCAGTTGGAGGTGACCTCGGCGAATACCTGCTCGACCAGCATCTCGTAGGCGGCCAGGAAGCACTCGTGCTTGTCCTCGAAGTGTTTGTAGAAGGTGGTGCGGGAGGTGCCCGCCTCCTCGATCACATCCGCGACCGAGGTCTCTTTGTATCCCTTGCTGCCGACCACGCGGATCATTGCCGCCAAGATGAGGTCCCGCCGCGATTCGGATGCCATCAGCCCGTCCCAGGTAGGTTGAAAACTCCGGAGTACCTTCATCATAGCGGCTCGGTGTACGTAAGCGTTTATCTTGTCTTTTCGCCCACCTCCCTGGCAGCCGCGGCTGGTCCGATATAGGGGACCAGCGTGGCAAAAAGGACCTCCGAAAGCAACTTCGGCAGATACTCCGCCCGTCCCTCAGTCAGCTCGTCGGAGATCAAGCCGGCGACCGCTCCGATCGCCATCCGCGAGGTGTTGGCGGGCAGGTTGCGCCCGTCCGGGGCGAAGTCGCGCCCCTCGTCGAAGAAGGGGGTGAGGCGCTGCAACGCCGCCCGGTAGCGGCGCTGCGCGGCCGGCCCCGCAGCGCCGACGTCGACCAGGGCAAGGCGGGCGACCTCGGGCTCGTCGGCGAGCGCGTCGAGCAGCGCCGCGAGGCCCGCCCGGGCCCGCCGGGGCCAGCCCTCCTCGGCCTCGTAGGCCGACGAGATCCGCCGCACCAGCGCATCGGCGACGTTGTCGTAGGCGGCGAGGAAGCAGCCTTCCTTGTCGTCGAACATCGCGTAGAAGGTCGTGCGGGAGATCCCCGCCTCGCGGGTCAAGTCGGCGACGGTCGTCGCCGCGTAGCCCTTCTCGGCGACGACGCGGATCGCCGCTTCCAGCAGGCGCTCGCGCTGGGAGCGCGCGATCACCTCAGGGGGGAGGCGGTGG
Organism: Solirubrobacterales bacterium; assembly: GCA_044867925.1. GTDB lineage: Bacteria > Actinomycetota > Thermoleophilia > Solirubrobacterales > 70-9 > VRUE01. The sequence continues at coordinate 51,003 of JBIOVV010000018.1, forward strand.
CGTCCGCGCGGTGGCCGCCACCGCTCCCGTTTCTGCCCCCGCGCGGCCGGCACGCGCCCTCAGCCGTCCGCGGGCACAGCAGCCCTCTCGGCCTCGCGCGCCTGCCGCAGCGCCTCCTCCTGGCCGAGATAGGGGACCGTCGTGATGTAGACGACGTCGGGGAGCAGCTCGCGCAGGCGGTCGGTGTTGCCGGCGAGGATCTGGCCGACGATCAGCGACTCCGCAGCCGAGAGCGCGGCGCGCCCGGCGCTGGAGGGGATCGCCTCTTCCTCGACCGGGTCGTCGCGGCCGCGTTCGAGCAGCGACTGCAAGACGCGCTTGCCGGAGGCGTAGAGCTCGAAGGCGCGCTCGCCGGAGGCGGGCGCCTCGACCAGGGCCATGCGGGCGAAGGTCGGACGGCTGGCGAGCAGGTCGAGGAAGGCGGCGGCGGCGTCGCGGACCATCGTCGCCCAGGGCTTGTCGGGCGAGTAGACGGCGACGATGCGGCCCATCGCGTCTGCCAAGGCCACCTCCATCGAGGCATGGAAGCAGTCCTCCTTGTCCTTGAAGAGCTCGTAGAAGGTCGCGCGCGAGACGCCGGCGCCCTCGCAGACGTCGGCGATCGTGGTCGCGCCGTAGCCTTTCTTGGCGCAGCTGCGGGCCATCGCGTTGAGCAGTCGTTCCCGCTGGGAGTGTTCGACCAGCGGCTCGGGGAGGCTGTCGAGCCCGGCCGGCAGCCGCTCTTGCTCGAGCGTGGCGCCGAGGTCACCGCTTGGCTCTGGAGAGGCGTTTCCGGGGCTTGGTGAGGTCGGGGGCACGTCGGTATCCTCGGGTAGACAACCGTGTTTAGGTAAACGCGATTGTACACCCTGAGGGCGCTCTGTGGACGTTGCGGTACCGATTTAACAAAGCGGCCGGCGAGATGGGAACGCGGGCGGGATGAGCCGTGGCCCGGCCGTCAACTCTGAGTCTCAACTGGGCGGGGAGCCTGTACACGCGGATGGGGGCGCAGGCGCGAACTTCAGACCTCTGTACAAGCGGGCCTCGACCGCGCCGGGGGACCATAGATGCATGGAGATCGCGCCTCGCCAGATCGTGGCCTTCGGTGGCGGCGGCTTCTCGATGGAGTCGGGCAACCCGTTGCTCGACGACTACGTCCTCGGCCTCTGTCGCACGAGCGAGCGGCCGCGGGTCTGCTTCATGCCCCACGCGAGCGGCGACGCCGACCACTACGTCGTGCGCTTCTACCGGGCCTTCGGCGCCGATCGCTGCGAGGCCAGCCACATCTCCCTGTTCCGGCGCGAGCAGGGTCCCGAGGACATCCGTGAGCACCTGCTCTCCCAGGACCTGATCTACGTCGGCGGCGGCAGCGTCATCAGCCTGCTCGGAGTCTGGCGCGCGCACGGCATCGACGAGATCCTGCGCGAAGCCTGGGAGGCCGGCGTCGTCCTCTGCGGTCTCTCGGCCGGCTCGCTGTGCTGGTTCGCCGACGCGGTCACCGGCTTCCACGGCGCCCCCAAGCGGGTCGAGGGCCTCGGCCTGCTGCCGTTCAGCAACTGCGTCCACTACGAGCCCGAGTCGCGCCGCCGGCTCGCCTACCACGACTTCCTGCGCGAGGGGATGCGTCCCGGCTACGCGGCCGAGGACGGGGCGGCCCTTCACTTTGTCGGCACCGAGCTGAGCCGGGTCGTCGCCTCGCGGCCGAGCGCCCGCGGCTACCGCCTCGACAGGGCAGGGGATCGGGTCATCGAGATGCGGATCGCGACCAGCTATCTGGGCAGCGACACCGCGCCTGGGCGGATGCCCCTGCCAGAGGCGATGTCGACCCCCGTGGCCGCTTGATGACGTCACGCATCCTCGCCCTCGGCGGCCACGACTTCAGTTCCAGGCCACCCGACCGCGCCGTCTGCGAGCTGCTGCTGCGACTGGCGAGCGAGCGGGCCGGGGCCCGTCCTAGGATCTGCATCCTGCCGACCGCCAGCGGCGACACATCCGAGCAGATCGCCCGCTTCTACGCCTCCTTCTCAGAGCGGCCTTGCG